>CAMCHR010000049.1 GCA_945874755.1 Chitinophaga pinensis | reverse complement strand
GATTCTGGGTTGATATACCCACGGCCTGCTAATTGACCGTCAAAATAGTAGACTTCTACAATATCCCCTGGGGAAACTGTGCCAGCAATACGATCTATTTCGTTGTTATAAATCCATGGATGCCCCATGGCGATCCTTGGGGTAATGCGTTTATTTAGGTAAACCTTTGTCATTTGTCAAAGATAGGCACAGATTGAGTGACAACTTGTTCATTTTAAGCCCCTTTTATGTCAATTTTGCTCTTTTATTGCTTTGGCAATATATTTGCGTGAGGTAGAGTACAAATAGTCAATTATGGAAGATAAAGAACAATTAAGTCAAGAACCAATTGCAGATACAGAAAATGGCGCTCAAACAGCCCCTGAAACCGAGGAAGTACCCTTGAGTGAGTTAGATCAGTTGAAGGCGGATTTGGCAGACCAAAAGGATAAATATTTGCGTTTAATGGCAGAATTTGAAAACTTCAAAAGAAGAACCGCTAAAGAACGTATGGATCTGATCCAAACGGCTGGCAAGGATGTGATTGTTTCACTTTTGGACGTGATGGATGACTGTGATCGTGCAGAGAAGCAATTGAATGAATCTGACGATATCGCTGTTCAAAAAGAAGGCATACAATTGGTGTTTAACAAAATCAGAGCAACCCTTCATGCAAAAGGCTTGAAAGCAATGGAAAGCATTGATCAACCTTTTAATGTTGAATTACACGAAGCCATTACAGAAGTGCCAGTTCCGGATGCTGCAAAAAAAGGCAAAGTCATTGACGAGGTAACTAAGGGATATTATTTGAACGATAAAATTATTCGTTTTGCAAAAGTGGTTGTAGGTAAATAAACAAAGCAATATGTCAAAAAGAGATTTTTATGAAATATTAGGCGTGAGCAAATCTTCATCTGCAGATGAAATTAAAAAGGCTTACCGAAAAGTTGCGATGCAATTTCACCCAGATAGAAATCCTGGAGATAAAGCAGCGGAGGAAAAATTTAAAGAAGCAGCTGAAGCCTATGAAATTTTAAGTGATGCGGATAAGAAAGCGAAATACGATCGTCATGGACATCAAGCTTTTGGACCAGGAACGGGTGGTGGCGGTGGATATGGTGGTGGCGGCATGGATATGAATGATATCTTTAGTCAGTTTGGTGATGTGTTTGGGGATGATATGTTTGGAGGATTTTTTGGCGGCGGACAAAGCCGTTCAAGAGGTGGTGCAAAAGCTAGAGGCCAAAGAGGAAGTAACTTAAGGATCAAATTAAAAATGAATTTCGAAGAGATAGCGAACGGGGTGAATAAACAAGTTAAAGTGAAGAAGCATGTGCTTTGTATTACTTGTGGCGGTAACGGTGCTAAAGATAATTCTAGTATTCAAACTTGTGGTACCTGTAAGGGTTCAGGTCAAGTAAGAAAAGTAACCAATACATTCTTGGGTCAAATGCAAACTGTAAATACTTGTCCTACATGTAATGGAGAAGGAAGTACAGTCACTGCAAAATGTACCCCATGTAAGGGTGAGGGAAGAGTATATGGTGAGGAGACTATTTCAATAGACATTCCTGCAGGTGTGCAAGACGGCATGCAATTGAGCATGTCTGGCAAAGGCAACGCTGGAGAGCGAGGCGGGTCTTCTGGAGACTTAATTATCATGATAGAGGAAGAACAACATGAGTCCCTACATAGAGATGGATTGAATGTTTCTTTTGATTTATACATTACCATCCCAGACGCCATTTTTGGTACAAGTATAGAAGTGCCAACCATTGATGGTCGTGCAAAAATTAAAATACCAGCTGGTACACAAAGCGGTAAAATATTTAGATTAAAAGGAAAAGGATTCCCAGAAGTACAAGGCTATGCAAAGGGAGATCAATTGATCCATGTAAATATTTGGACACCGCAAGAAGTAAGTGAAGAAGAGAAAATCGCGTTGAATAAAATGCAAGAAAGTGAAAACTTTAAACCTAAGCCTGTCAAAGGAGATAAAAGTTTTTACGATAAAGTAAAAGAGGCATTTAAGTAATACTAATATAAGATTATAAAAAAAAGGGACAATTTTAATTGTCCCTTTTTTAATTTATGCTTTTAATTGATAAATGTCTCTACTGTTCCTGCCTAATCCATCATAGTCCAGCCCATAGCCCACTACGAATTTATTAGGAATGTCAAAACAGGTATAATCCACTTTTACAGGATATTGCAA
Source organism: Chitinophaga pinensis (assembly GCA_945874755.1). Taxonomy (GTDB): domain Bacteria; phylum Bacteroidota; class Bacteroidia; order Chitinophagales; family Chitinophagaceae; genus Sediminibacterium; species Sediminibacterium pinensis_B. The sequence continues at coordinate 12,652 of CAMCHR010000049.1, read as the reverse complement.
AGCCTCTTTTTTATTGAGTAATACTGCAATTTTAACAGAGGCAGGTTGCATATTTTCTAATTGTGGCAGGTAGTGATGCAAGGTTTTTCCTGTGTCAATAATATCTTCTAAAATAATGATATGCCTATCTTTTACATTGATATCTAATCCTATTGCGGTAATCACATTGCCTGTTGAACTAGTGCCTTTATAGGATGCCAATTTAATAAAACTCACTTCGGCCTCTATCGTTATTTGCTTGAATAGGTCGGCGGTAAATAAGAAAGCGCCATTTAGTACGGACAAGAAAAGTGGACGTTTATCTGCATAAGCTAGATTTAATTGTCCTGCTAGCTCGGTAATCTTTTCTTGAATCGCAGCTTCTTTTAAATAAGGTTCAAATGTTTTATCTAAAACTTGTATGGTAGACATATCAATTATTTTGGAGTAAATGAATAATTTATTTTTTTCTTTTGTTAAATAGTAAGCTATTATCTTTTTTAATCACAGGGCTATTGTCTTTTTGTTTAAACAATAATACCTGTGTACCTTCTTTAACAGGATCTGTTAATTGAGGATTGTACAATTTCAAAGCGGTTAATTGCACACCTTCTAATTGACTAATCTCATGTAAACTAGTGTTGTATTTTACTATATGAAATGAAGTAGCACCTGCTTTCTTTTTTGGAGCAAGAAAAATCAATTGATCTCTTTTTAAAAGATTTGAAGCTTCAATTTCATTGTATTCAAATAGCTTATACAAAGGCACATTGTATTTGATTGCGATGTCTATAAAAGACATATTTTCTTTTCCAAGGATCACTGGCACATTGTTGATTCTAAAACGACCTTGAGGGTAATTGTATGTAGGTTGATTTATTAGAGTCGGTTGAATAATAGTTGATTCCTTCACTGTGTCAAGTTTTACAGGTTCCTTTTGAGTCGTTTGAATGGCCGTAATGATTTCTTTTTTAACAGTATCTTTTTTGATGGTATCTTTTTGAACAGCAGGCAATGGTTTTGTAGGCAAAGATTTAGAAGGTAACGGAGCTAATGTTTCATTTGAGTTCATTTGCGCAATACCTAAAGGCTTATTCAAAGTTTTTACAGGGGTATCAATAAGCACCTTGTTTTCAGGCGTATCAGCAAGCACCTTGTTTACGGGTGCATCAGAAGGTGTCTTTTTCACGGGCGTGTAAGCAAGCACTTTGTTTACGGGTGCATCAGAAGGTGTCTTTATTACGGGCGTATCAGCAAGCACCTTGTTTACGGGTGCATCAGAAGGTGTCTTAACACCTTCTTCTTCTTCTTCAATTTCATTGGCGAGCTCTGGGAAATTGTATTGCGCTAATTCGTAATCGTCGATGATTTTTAATAGTTTTTTAGGATAGTCGGATGCGGTTGCATACCCAGCTTTTTTAAGTCCAAAAGCCCATGCGGTATCATCCACCGGATCTAGTAAAAATAAATCTACATAGTTTGGACGATTTTTTATAAAATTAGAATGGTCTTTAAAAGACAATTCAGCTTCCTCATAGGCTCTAAAACATTCTTGTTTTGCATCATCATCTTGATAGGTTTTTGCACCGGTCCAATCTGACTTGCATTTAATACCAAAGTGGTTATTATGTTTTTTAGCTAAATTACTTTCACCACTATTGGATTCCACAATTGCTTGAGCAAGGGTGATCGAAGCGGGCACGCCAGTTCGTTTCATTTCCTTCATTGCAATCGTTTTGTATTGCGTGATATATGCAATGGTAGCTGAATTGTTTTGAGCCCAACCAGTTTGAATGGCCATCCATAAAGTCAATGTGAGGAGTAGGAGTTGCTTCATATTATTTTTTTCTAATTAAGGTCAATCCGTCTCTAACTGTCAACATAATTTTTTCAATGCCTTTGTGTTGTAAAATGAATTCGTTGAATGCATGTATTGCCATAGCGTTTTTTCCTGTTATATTTTCTTCAAACACTTGTCCGTGAAATAAAACATTATCTGCAATAATCACCCCTTTATCCGAAAGCATTGGTAGTACTAAATTAAAGTATTCAATATAACTAGTCTTGTCTGCATCAATAAACACCAAGTCCCATTGTTTTGTTAGAGTAGGTAGGATTGCTTTGGCGTCACCAATATGCGAGATGATTTGATGTCCTTTTGGGCTTGTATCAAAATGTGTTCTGGCTGCGTTTGCATCTTCTGCTCTAAGTTCAATGGTATCTAATGTCCCTGTGCTATTTAATCCTTCGGCTAAGCATAAGGTGCTAAAGCCAGAAAACGTGCCTATTTCTAAAATAGATTGAGGTGCCAGTAGCTTACTAAAAAAGCTTAAAAAACCTCCCTGGTTCCAATTGCTTTGTAAATGTGCATGTGGATGTGTCAATATAGTTTGCTCATACATAGGCCTTAAATAGGCCGGTGTGGCATCACTATAATGCGCTACATAGTCATTGGCAGCAGGTTGAATAAAATCCATGCTGCAAATGTCTATTTTTTTTCGCTATTAGCGCTTGAAATAAGCCATAATCCTATAAAAGTTATTCCTCCATTGATGATCAATAGTTCCTGACCAATACGGAAATCGCCAAATAATTGCGCTTGGAAATAGTCTAGCACCAAACAAAGGATTGGAGCTAAAACACAAATAACAGGAACAAGTGTATTATTGATACTTCTTTTGGTTAAAATTCCAAATGCAAATAGACCTAATAATGGGCCATAGGTATAAGAGGCGATTTTTAATAATAAATCAATGGTGCTCTTATTATCTATCCACTTAAATGCCATGACCATGATTAAAAAAACCAAGGCAAAAATTAAATGGGTTCTTTGTCTAATTTTCTTTTGTTGATCTTCGGACCAGTTTTTATTTTTTTGTAATCCCAATATATCAATACAGAAACTAGATGTTAACGCTGTGATTGCACCATCTGCACTTGGGAATAGGGCAGAGATTAATGCAAGAATAAAAATAATGGATAAATAAGGAGGCATATGGTTTAAAGCCAATGTTGGGAATAAATCATCTCCTGTAGCAGTGATATTATTTTGAGCAGCGTATAAATGCAATAATCCACCTAAGTATAGGAATAAGCTAATTGCAATTAACATGGTGAACCCAATCGTGATCATGTTTTTTTGTGCATCCTTAAGCGTTTTAACTGAAATATTTTTTTGCATCATTTCTTGATCCAATCCAGTCATTGTTAAGGTGACAAATGCGCCTCCAATAATTTGTTTCAAGAAAAAGGATTTACTATTTACGTCCGTACTAAATACATCGGCTAAATGCATAGATGGATTGGAGGCCAATGCTTGGTTTTGCATAGCAGTCAATCCTTGTAACACATTCAAATCAAGTTTTGATAAGATATAGATGCTACAGATAATCAAACCCATTAACATACCTGATGTTTGTAAGGTATCGGTCCAGACAATTGTTTTAACACCACCTTCATAGGTGTACAATAAGATCATAACTAATATAACTACTGTAGTAGCCCAAAAGGGCACATGCATATTGTCAAGAATAAAGTATTGTAAAATTTTGACAACTAAATACAATCTAGCTGTTGCGCCAAGTGTTCTTGATAGGATAAAAAAGGAGGCCCCTGTCTTGTATGCGCTAAATCCTAATCTGCCCTCTAGATAATGATAAATAGAAGTCAAATTTAATTTATAATAAATCGGCAGTAACACATATGCAATGGTTATATACCCAATTAAATAACCTAATGTAATTTGTAAATAATGAAATGCATCTTTCCCTACTGCACCCGGCACACTTACAAAAGTGACACCACTTAATGAAGTGCCAACCATACCAAAGGCAACCAACATCCAATTGCTATTTTTGTTACCAATGAAAAATGACATGTTATTGCTGTTCTTGCCAGTGATTTTCGCAACAGCTAACAACACTAAAAAGTATAGAATTACGAATATAAAAAGGGTGGTTGCACTCATAGTTGATAAATTATCATTTTGATATGGCAAAGTAATGAGAATTTTTGACTTTTTTGATTATTTTGTGTCAGATCATAACTAATTCTAATCAATGAAAATACAATCTGTTACCGTCTTTTGTGGCTCTAAATCGGGGAATCAAATAGGTTTTACGAACCAAGCAATTGAGCTGGGCAATGCATTGGGTGAAAATGGGATACAATTGGTCTATGGAGGCGGTGGTAAAGGTATTATGGGCGCTATTGCAGATGCTGTTATAGCAAAAAATGGAAAGGTGACAGGGATCATACCAAAGCTTTTATTAGAGTGGGAGGCTCAACACGAAGGATTAACGGAGTTGATCGTTACGGAAACAATGCATGATCGAAAAAAAATATTGTTCGAAAAAGCGGATGTGGCAGTTATCTTACCTGGTGGAATAGGAACGATGGATGAATTATTTGAGATGCTTACCTGGAACAATTTAAACATCCATCAAAAAAAAGTGATTGTATTGAATTGGGAAGGTTATTATTCGCCATTGATTGCCATGATGGACCACATGCATAAAGAAGGCTTCATGTATGATGATTGGAGAAATAGAATCACAGTTGTGAAAGATGCAGTAGCTGTGATGCAAACTATTAACGCTTGGAGCGAATAGGAAAAGTAAAACCTGCTCTAATGATGGGGTCAGCTCTATTGTAACTATCTCTGTAGGGAGAATTTGGATTTTTTAATAGATCAATCATGACACTAAAATAAGTCATTCCATTTTCTGATCTAGTTCCATATCCAATACCAGCCAATAAACTCTCTGCCCCAAAACGAATACTTCTTGATGCGCCTGCGTTGACACTTTCAGTACCCCTGTCTTTAAATCTGCTCCAGGTATAATTGTATTCTGGTTGTACTTGTATAAAAAATTTTTCAATAGGCCAGATCCTTGTAAATCCTCCCACACCCAGCTGAAAACTTCTGGAGGAAGTGCCAGATAAGCCACTACTTATAGTTGGGTTGAACGATTGAAAGAATAAATTAGTTGCAGCCCCAATGTCCACATAATCGTTGACACGTTTATACATTTCAGGATTGAGTCCAATTTGCAAGGAACCTGCGCCCCCTCCAATCACTACATTACCACCTATAAAAATTGGATGAACATTCATGGATGGCATGGTCTTTATGACTTCCTGTGCTTTTAAAAAAATACTATTGCTTAAAGCAAATAGCATTAGGTATATCAACTTTTTTTTCATTATTTAGAATCGAAAATTTTACCAGCATTTAAAATATGATTAGGATCAAAAACTTTTTTAATACCCTTCATTAATTCCATAGTGATAGGATCAAACATCACTGGCATAAAAGACTTTTGAATAAGACCAATACCATGCTCTCCACTAATGGTTCCACCAAGTGATTTTACCAATTCAAATATTTTAAAAAGGATGCCTTGTATCACTTCGTTTTCATAACTTTTTTTGTACAAAGGGTGGTTAATTCTGATATGTAAATTGCCATCACCAGCATGTCCATATGAAACAACTTTAAATCCATTTTCTGCAGCCAATGCTTTAACACCTTTGATTAATTTAGGTAGTTCAGCTCTAGGTACCACGGTATCTTCTTCAATGGTATAACCTGCTGCCACTGAGGCTTCGTTGGCTTTTCTACGTATTTTCCAAAGTTCCGTTTTTTGCTGGGCATCATCGGCAAAGTACAATTCACCCACTTCAAAATTGGTCAAAACTTCAGCAATGGCCTCCATATCTTTCATTAATACATCTTTATCATTGCCATCTACTTCTATAATTAAATGCGCCGCCAAGTTGTCTGTAATCGTGATCGCAGTGCTTTCACATAATTTGCTAGCTAATCTAATAGATTCAATTTCCATCAGTTCCATTGCACTTGGCGTGATACCTGCTCTAAAAATAGCACTCACTGCTTCACTTGCTTTTTCTAAACTATCAAATGGAGCGAGCATTAATAAATCAAACTTTGGATGCGGGATTAATCTTAAAACAATTTTAGTCACAATGCCTAGTGTGCCTTCACTACCCACAATTAACTGTGTTAAATTGTAACCTGTTGCATTTTTTAACACATTCGACCCTGTCCATATAATTTCACCTGTAGGCAAAACAATTTCTAAATTTAAAACATAGTCTTTGACTACACCATATTTCACGGCCTTAGGGCCGCCTGAATTTTCGGAAATATTACCCCCAATAAAACAAGATCCTTTACTAGCAGGATCGGGCGGGTAGAACAAGCCTTTTTCTTTTACTGCATTTTGTAAAACTTCAGTGATCACACCGGGCTCGGTGGTGACTTGTAAATTTCTTTCATCAATTTCTAAAATCTGATTGAATCTTTCCATGGCAATCACCAAACCTCCTAAATGAGGCAGGGCGCCACCTGTTAAACCCGTGCCTGCACCTCTTGGTGTAACTGGGATTAAGTGTTTGTTTGCTAATTGCATCAATGTAGCAATCTCTTCTGTCTTTCTAGGCTTGACTACGACCGCTGGACTATAATGTAATTTTTCCGTTTCGTCCCTGCCATATTTTTCAAAGCTCTCTGCGTCAGTGAAAACATATTCCGCACCAACAATGGATTTAATTTGCGCTAGTATTTCCGTTGTGATTTCTTGCATCTATAAAAAATTAAAATAATCCGTACAATGTACTATCTACTTTACTAATAATATGGCCTAAATCTTCTTCAGACTCGCCAAATTTATTTTTATCACAATCTATTATTAACAATGGACCTTCTGTATAATTGTCAATCCATTTATTGTAATACTCATTCAATCTTTTTAAATAATCTAAACGAATGTTCTCTTCGTACTCTCTTCCTCTTTTTTGAATTTGAGAAACAAGGGTAGGAACAGAAGCTTTTAAATAGATCAATAAATCTGGTGGTTGAACCATGGATTGAATGGTTTTAAAAAAGCCGAAGTAGTTGTCAAAATCACGCTTACTCATCAAACCCATTTCGTGTAAGTTAGGTGCAAAAATATTGGCATCCTCATAGATGGTTCTATCTTGAATGATGGTTTCGGTACCTTTTTGTATTTCTAAAATTTGATTCAATCTGCCATGCAAAAAGTAGATCTGCAAGTTGAAGCTCCATCTTGGCATATCATCATAGAAGTCCATTAGATAGGGGTTATGGTCCACATCTTCAAATTGAGGAATCCAACGGTAGTGCTTACTCAACAACTCGGTCAGTGTTGTTTTTCCAACACCAATATTGCCTGCGATTGCTACGTGTTTTGGTTTTTTAGTTGTTGCTTTTGCCATAATCTTATGCGTGTAGTTGAATGATTCAGATTGTTTTATAGGTATTCCATACCCACTGCTTTTCTTACAGTAGTCAAAGTGGCTGAGGCACTTGTTCTTGCCTTGTCTGCACCTTGGTGTATGATTTTTAAAAGTAAATCTTTATTGTTTTGTAAGTCTGCTGCTTTGTTGCGAATGGGGTTGATAAATTGAACCATATCTTCGGCCAATTGTTTTTTCATATCACCATAACGAATGATACAATTGCCATCTGAACTGTTGTTAAAGTCGTCTTCGAATTTTTTTACAGTATCTGCAGAACTCACTAAACCCATTAGCGTAAATAAGTTTTGGATATAGTCTGGTTTTACTGAATTAGGTGTTAAAGGTCCTTGGTCTGTTTTTGCTTTCATCACTTTTTTACGAATCAACTCATCTTCATCCGCTAAAAACAAAGTGGTCATTTGATTTTCGCTCTTACTCATTTTACCGTTACCATCTAAGCCCATGATTTTAACTAGTTCGCTGTTATAATTAAATGCATAAGGCAGTGGGAACGTCTCTCCATAGCGGTGGTTGAATCTTTCAGCAAAATTTCTTGCCATTTCTAAGTTTTGCTCTTGGTCTTTTCCAACTGGCACTTTAACTGCGCGATGAATTAAGATATCAGCCGCTTGTAACACAGGATAAGTCAACAAACCTGCATTCACATTTTCTGGTTGCATCCTTACTTTGTCTTTAAATGTAGTGGTCTTTTCTAGTTCACCTTTATAAGCCAACATATTTAAATACAAATACAATTCTGCAATTTCTGGCACATCACTTTGAACATATAAAGACACTTTCTCTGGATCCAATCCGCAAGCAATATTTTCTGCGACCACACGAAGCACACTTTCTTGTAAAGTTTTTGTGTCAGGATGGGTCGTTAAGCTATGCCAATTGGCTACAAAAAAATAGCAATTGAATTCATCTTGCATGCGGACATAATTGCGCATGGCACCAAAATAATTTCCTAAATGTAAGAACCCTGTAGGCCTTATTCCACTCAATACAATTTCCTTTTCCATAGCTGTGCGAAGATAATGAATCACAATCCCATTTTTTGCCATCTTTTTGGGATATTTGTCCTGAATCTAAAAAAAATCGCTTGAGCCTAGCATCTCTTTTATCCAGTCCCATTGAATACCTAAAGGGTGTAGGCCCTTTGAGGGCGGAATTGCTTAAAAAAGAGCTCAGTATCTATACATTCGGCGACTTATTACAACATTTTCCACATAGGCATGTAGATAAGACCAAGGTGACGCCTATTTCAGCATTGACCCCAGAGATGGACTTTATCCAGGTAAAAGGAGTCTTATTGGGTCTTCATTCAATTGGGGAGAAGCGATCAAAAAGGATGGTTGCCCAGTTAAAAGATGAATCTGGTTATTTGGAATTGGCCTGGTTTCAGGGAATTCAATATGTTCAAAAGAATTTAGTGGAGGGGCAGACCTATCTGGTTTTTGGGAGATTAGGCTTTTTTAATGGCAAGCCACAGATTGTGCATCCAGAAATTGAACCCTTTGAGCTGCAAACGATGGCACAAAAATCATTGCTTGAGCCGGTGTATGGTTCTACAGAGAAATTAAAGTCGAGGGGATTGAACGGGAAGCAATTAGGCAAACTCACTCAGGTCTTGTTTCAACAAATTAGCGAAAGGGATTTACCAGAAAATCTACCTGCGCATTTATTAGTGGATAGAATGGGAAGATGGGAAGCGTTTAGACAAATCCATTTTCCATCCAGTCAGGTAAAATATAAACAGGCACTATCAAGATTGATTTTTGAAGAATTATTCATTGCACAAATCAGGTTGAATTTAATTAAGATAGACCGACATAAGAATAGTAAAGGGCAGATGTTTGAAAAAGTGGGGGATTACTTTAATACTTTTTACAATAATTATTTACCCTTTGAATTAACGGGTGCACAAAAAAGAGTGATTAAAGAAATTAGGCAAGACGTAGCAAAAGGTTTTCAGATGAATCGGCTGTTACAAGGCGATGTGGGTAGCGGAAAAACGATGATTGCATTGATGGCGATGCTCATTGCTGCGGACAATGGATTTCAGAGTTGTTTGATGGCACCAACCGAAATTTTAGCACAACAACATTATACAAGCTTGACAGAACTCTTAGAAGAAATGCCTGTCGAAGTGGCTATTTTAACAGGTAGCACAAAAGCGGCAGAACGAAGAAGAATTTTAAAAGGATTGGCAGAAGATACGATTCATTTTGTGGTAGGTACACATGCATTGATTGAGGATCCAGTTATATTTAAAAAATTAGGATTGGCAGTCATTGACGAGCAACACAGATTCGGAGTAGAGCAAAGATCCAAGCTTTGGAAAAAAGCATCCATACCACCACATGTACTAGTGATGACGGCAACGCCGATCCCAAGAACCTTAGCCATGACTGCTTACGGAGACTTGGATTATAGCATCATGGATGAATTACCTCCAGGAAGAATGCCAATTAAAACCGTGCACCGTTATGAAACATCGCGTGCAAGTGTGATGGATTTTGTAAAATCAGAAATACAAAAAGGACGTCAAGCTTATTATGTATATCCTTTAATTGAGGAAAGTGAAAAGATGAGTTATGAGGATTTAATGCAGGGCTATGAACAAGTGAAAAGTTATTTTCCTGAACCTACTTATAAAATTAGTATGGTCCACGGGAAGATGCACAATGATTTAAAATCCGAGAACATGAATCGATTTAAATCAGGTGACACACAAATTTTGGTAGGTACCACAGTGATAGAAGTGGGTGTGAATGTGCCCAACGCATCGGTGATGGTAATTGAGAGTGCAGAAAAATTTGGTTTATCTCAATTGCATCAATTAAGGGGTAGAGTAGGTAGAGGTTCTGAGCAGAGTTATTGTATTTTATTAAGCAGCGTAAAAGCAGGTAGGGAGGCAAGAGAAAGATTAAAAATCATGTGCAATACCACAGATGGTTTTGTGATTGCAGAAAAAGATTTAGAGATAAGGGGGCCGGGAGATATTGATGGAACTAGACAAAGCGGTGCATTGAATTTTAAATTAGCAAGTTTAATCAATGATCGACCTACTATGGAAATAGCCAAAGATGCAGCTGCCGCGATCTGTGAAAAAGACCCCAATTTGACGATGCCAGAACACTTGGCAATACGAAGCTTTTTACAGACCCAAAAAAACAAAATTGGCTGGGGTAAGATTGCCTAAGCCCATCAATTTTAAGTATCTTGCTTCCAAGAAGCCACTATCTAGGAGGCATTATGATACATTTAAATATTTAGTATGAAATACGATCCACTTGATCCAACCCTATTTATCCAAAACAGAAAGCGTTTTGTAAGTCAAATGCAAAAAAATAGCATCGCTGTTTTTGTAAGCAACGACGAGTTCCCAAGTAATGGAGATGCCTTGCATGGCTTTGTACAAAATTCTGATTTATTCTGGTTATCCGGTATCGAGCAAGAAGGCACCATGGTGGTCTTGTTTCCAGATAATCCAGATCCTAAATATAGAGAGGTATTGGTCTTGGTTCGTCCGCAGGAATTAAAAGAAATTTGGGATGGAAAAAGGTTAAGAGCCCATGAAGCCACTGCTATTTCAGGTATGAAAACGATTGTATGGGTAGATAGTTTAGACGCGATGCTACAAACCTGGATACATTTAGCAGATGCAATTTATTTAGACTCTAATGAGAACGATCGTAAAAATAATTTAGTTAGAACCAATGAATATCGTTTCATAGATGAAATGCAATCTCGCTATCCATTACATCAATACTTACGCGCGGCTAAAATTATGAAAGCTTTGAGGGCAATCAAAACAAAGCAAGAAGTAGTGGTGATTCAAAAAGCCATTGATATTACTGAGTCTGCTTTTAGAAGGTTATTGCAATTCATTCAACCAGGTGTGCACGAATATGAAATTGAAGCAGAAATCTATCATGAATTTTTAAGCAAAAAAGCAACAGGTGTTGCATATCACAGCATTATAGCGAGTGGTGACAACGCAAGAACCTTGCATTATACAAGCAATAATAATGTGTGTAAAGACGGAGAACTAATTTTGATGGATTTTGGTGCTGCCTATGGTGGATACAATGCAGATTTAACAAGAACTGTTCCTGTAAACGGCAAGTTTAGTAAACGCCAAAAGGAAGTCTACAATGCTTGTTTGCATTTACATGATTATGCAAAATCAATTTTAAAACCAGGTATCTCTATTTTAAATTATACCGATAAAGTGGGCGAAGAAGCCACAAAGCAATTTGTAAAAATTGGCTTATTGACAAAAGCAGATGTAAAAAATGAAGATGCAGAAAATAGAGCATACCGAAAATATTTATACCATGGCATTTCACATCATTTAGGAATAGATGTGCATGATTTGGGCACCAGAACTGCGCCAATACAATCTGGCATGGTCTTTACCGTGGAGCCAGGAATTTATATTAAGGAAGAGGGCATGGGTGTGCGTATCGAAAATAATGTTTGGGTGACTGCAAAAGGCAATCAAGATTTATTTAAGAATATTCCAATCAAGTCCGAAGAGATTGAAAATTTAATGAAAAGAAAAAAATAATTTGATCTCAAGATGCGTCAACAAATCCCCAATATCATCACTCTTCTTAATTTATTTTTAGGATGCTTAGCAATTGTAAGTTGCTTTCAATTTGGGGCGGTTGCCTCTATCTCTGAATCGGGGGAAATGCTGATAGAAATTCCTGAAAAATTATATTTAGCCAGTTTATTCATTGGCCTTGCTGCCCTGGTAGATTTTTTTGATGGATACGTTGCTAGATTATTAAAAGTCCCTTCTGAAATGGGGAAGCAATTAGATTCTTTAGCAGATATAGTTAGTTTTGGTGTAGCACCTGCTTGTATCGTTTATCAATTTTTAAGATTGGCATTGGCCAATGATGTGAATGCACTAGCTACAAGTAGTTGGTTATTTGCTCCAGCGTTCATCATCCCAATGGCGGGCGCCTATAGATTGGCTAGGTTCAATTTGGATCAAACCCAATCTACTTATTTTAAAGGGGTGCCTATTCCAATGATTGGTATTTTAACGGCAGTTTTTCCATTGATCTATTGGCAGCCTTCTTTTGGCATTATTTCAAAGCTTTTATTAAGTCCTTTATTTTGGTATGGCTATATTTTGGTAGTAAGTTATTTGATGGTCATGACAAGGCCTATGTTGGCCCTTAAAAGCTTTTCGAATAAGAAAAAATTAATCCTTCCACTAGGGATTGTTGCAATAGAAATAGTGGTTTCAGCTATATTTTTTAAATGGTACGCGATTCCATTTGGCTTTATTGGCTATTGCATAGTATCTTTGATGTATCCAAAAACAATCACTCAATAACAAAGTATGATCTATCAAGTACAAATT
>CAMCHR010000048.1 GCA_945874755.1 Chitinophaga pinensis | reverse complement strand
GAAACTGAAATGAAAGAAAAGAAGGATCGTGTAGACGATGCTTTACACGCAACACGTGCAGCAGTTGAAGAAGGTATTGTACCTGGTGGTGGTGTGGCTTATATCCGTGCCGTTGCAAGTTTAGAAAAATTAAAAGGTGCTAACGAAGACGAAAATACAGGTATTCAAATTGTACGTCGTGCAATTGAAGAACCATTACGTCAGATTGTGAAGAATAGCGGTATCGAAGGTTCTATTGTAGTTCAAAGAATCAAAGAAGGCAAAGACGACTTTGGTTTCAATGCAAGAACAGAAGTGTTCGAAAACTTATTCAAAGCAGGTGTAATCGATCCTACTAAAGTAACAAGAGTTGCTTTAGAGAATGCAGCATCTATCGCTTCTATGTTGTTAACAACAGAGTGTGTGATTGCTGACAAACCTAAACCAGAAGCTGCTCCACATGGTGGTGGCGCTCCTGATATGGGTGGTATGGGTTACTAGTCTATTTAAAGAAAGTATAAAAAAAGTCCTCCAAGCAATTGGGGGACTTTTTTATTTATCATAGTCGAAACTATTTTATAAAAATATAATTAAACTGAAGTTGATTCTTTAGCAAAATACAATTGGAATCCTTTGACCAATAACAATTGTGCAACACCATAAGTGGCCATGGTAACTAAACCAATATGGTCTATTGGACTTTGAGTAGACCAAGAAAATTTATTAAAAGCAAGCACTGCATCGGATGCTATAAAGAATAACATCCCTGGTATCCAAAAGATATTGGCAATAATTTTAGTAGACTTTTTATTTGATACATGAATAGCCATTAATGCTGCTAAACATATAAGGACCATATATACTAATATGGGATAAATCAATGGTCCTATGGCAGTTTTTAATTGAAAATAAATAAACCAACAGAAGCTAAGCAACAAAAAATTTGAAACTTTAAACACTGTTGATTTAGGCTGTTTCAAACCATATATTTTACTAAAAAAAATAATATTAAAAATATGCGTCGTCATAAATGCAATCATGCCTGGGATAAAAAAAGCCTCTGACAATAAAAATGCATCCCCTAAAAATGATCCAAACAATCCAACTAAAATAAGATACTTGGTATTGGCAGCTGCACTAAAAAATGGTTGCACATAAAAGTACAGCATCAACAATGGCAGTAAGACCAACTTAGAACCATATTGTATACTTGTATAGCCTAGCAATTGAGCAAACAAATGAAGCATCAACACAAGCATGTATACAGTGATCCCAAATTTTTGAATGAACGGTTTCATTTGTTTTGATTTTAGTAAAAATTTACACTAAATATAGGCAAAGCAAGGGAATACAGATTTCAATGCATAAATTTGCCCATGATCCAATCAGACGAAGCAGCATTTTACGACTATTGGGAAAAGGAACGTGCACTACCCCATTATAAACGCAAACCCTTTTTGAGGGGGTTCAGTATCAGTTTATTGATGGGTATTGTGGTCTTATTGATAGCAGAAATGGGCTGGTATGAAAGAGCCAATATGGTGGCCAATTCAAGAGGCAATACAATCTGGATCTTAATCGCCATTGTACTCATCTCTTTAGGATTTGGCTGGATTTACCAACAATTTACCTGGGAAATGAACGAACAACGTTTTAACGAAATCAAGCACTTAAAAAATAAAAAATCATCCTAATGATCCATTTGACACCAAAAAACAATCTAAAAACAAGTTTATCCGGCTTTTCAATCCTGTTTTTATTCCTTCTTGGAATAGCCCTTTTCACGGCTTGTAGTAAATCAGATAAAAATGATCCTCCATCCACATCCACTGCTTGTACTTTAACGGCCCAATATAAGAACGATAGTTCTGCTACTCAAAGAGCACTCATGATTGCATATTGTAACAACAATGGCATTACTTATACAATACATCCAAGTGGCATTTTATACCAAATCATTACCCCTGGGGATACCACCAAACCTAATCTATGTACTTCATTGACAATGACTTACACAGGTAAGTTTATGACAGGCATTGAATTTCAAAATGGTACCTTTACAAGTCCTTTATCTGGCTTGATCGTTGGATGGCAAATTGCTGTGCCTTTGATTGGAAAGGGTGGAAAAATCAAAATGGTGATTCCCTCATCATTAGCTTATGGAGTAGAAGGTAGACCTGGAATCCCTTCAAATGCCCCACTTTATTTTGAAATGGCCCTCAACTAGTCGATAAATCAAGCAATTTTCACCTCAAAATAATGGTCAAATAGGGCTAGTTTTAGGCTTGTTTCCACTATATTTGCCGACTAAAAAAAGTTAACCAAACTACTATGCAACTCAAAGGATTAGTGCGCTTTTTTACATTTGCGCTTATTTTAATTTGTCTTTACCAATTATCTTTTACTTGGTTCGTTAGAACGCATGAAAAAGCAATGGATGCTAAAGCAACCGCTTGGGTCAATAAACTCCCTAAAGCAGAACAGGTTTATCCAAGTGATAAAGACCAACAATTTTTATACAATGACAGCGTAGCAGATGCTAAAAAAGTATACTACAAGCGCTTATTAGACAGTACAAAAGAAACTAAGCTATTCTTTGGCTTGACAACTTATGCTGCTGCTAAAGAAAAGGAATTGATGTTAGGTCTTGATTTACAAGGTGGTATGAGCGTTACCATGGAAGTTGGATTAGACGGTTTAATCAAATCTTTGGCCAACTACTCTAAAGAACCCGCTTTCAACACTGCATTAGCCAACGCAGTAAGCAAAAAAGCAAACAGCAATGCTGATTTGATCACTTTGTTTACTTCAGAATATAAAACATTAAACCCAACAGGGAATTTAGCACCATTATTTGCTACCAAAAGCAATGGTAAATTAAAGTTTGATGCCTCTGACGCAACTGTTACTGCCTATTTACAAGAACAGTCTATCCAAGCGTTTAACAATACTTATAGAATTTTAAATACCCGTATTGACCGATTTGGATTAGCGTCTCCATCCATTAACCCAGACCCTGCAAAAGGGATTATCAATATCGAATTAGCAGGTATTTCAGATAAAGAGCGTGTACGTTCTTATTTACAATCTACGGCTAACTTACAATTTTTTGAAGTGTATACTTTTGAAAACAAGGATTTCCAAAATGCCATTATAGCTGCTGACAAAGCAATTGAATTGAGCAATGCAGGTATCGTTGATTCAACTGTTATTGCTAAATTAGATACGGCTAAAACAAATGCGGCTAAAAACCCATTGTTAAAAATCGTTCAGTTCACACAACCTTATCAAGCAAAAAATGGCCAGTACGTTTTCCCTGCAGAGATTGGTTATACATTGAAGAAAGATTCAGCTGTATTGAATGCATACCTTGCATTACCAGAAGTGAAGTCTAAGTTCCCATCGAACTTGGTGTTCATGTATGGTAAGCCAGATGAATCAGATCCTAAAGCAAAAGACGTTCTTGCTTTATATGCGATCAAAACTTTGGAAAATGGATTAGCAGAATTAGAAGGTGACCATGTTGCCAATGCTGCACAAGATTTTGATGAGCGCGGAAAAGTAGCCATCAAGATGAATATGGATAAAATTGGTACTAGCATTTGGGCAAAGATGACCACAAAGAATGTAGGTAAACCAATTGCGATTGTTTTAGATAATATTGTTTACTCTGCACCAAATGTGAATGACGCTATTACAACTGGTAATTCTTCTATATCTGGAAACTACTCATTAAAAACGGCACAAGATTTAGCTCAAATTTTAGAGAGTGGTAAATTACCTGCTCCAGCTAAAATTGTGGCAGAACAACAAGTTGGTCCAACATTAGGAGCCGCATCTATTCAAGGTGGCGCCATGGCATTTGGTATTGCTTTCTTGGTAATTTTTGCCTTGATGTTGCTTTACTTTAATACTGGTGGATGGGTTGCGAATATCGCGTTGATCTTAAACTTATTATTTACAATAGGTATTTTAAGTGCATTAGGTTTTACATTAACTGCACCAGGTATTGCCGGTTTGGTATTGACCATTGGTATGGCCGTGGATACGAACGTAATTATATTTGAAAGAATCAAAGAGGAATTAACAAAAGGTAAGAGCTACCAATTAGCAGTTGCTGATGGTTATAAGCGTTCTATGTCTCCTGTATTGGATGCACACGTTACAACGCTTTTAACGGCTATCATCTTAGCTTATTTTGGTTTAGGTCCTGTATTAGGATTTGCAACAACACAAATCATTGGTATCTTATTATCATTATTCTGTGGTATCCTAGTTTCTAGATTGATCACTGATATTTACACAAGTAAGAATAGACATTTCCAATATTTCACAGCTATTTCAAGAGGCGTATTTAAGAATGCAAATTTCAAATTCATCGAATTCAGAAAGTATGCTTACATCTTATCTTTAGTTGTATTGATTGGTGGTATTGCTTCTTTCTATAATGGTTTTGACGAAGGTGTTGAATTTGCTGGTGGACGTAGCTTCACAGTTAAATTTGACAAAACTGTCAATATTGAAGAAGTAAGAAACGATTTGAAAGCAGTATTTGGTGAAGCACCAATCATTAAAACGGTAGATACTAAAAACCAAATCAATATCACGACTTCTTATAAAATTAAAGATCAAGGAAATAATGTAGATCAAGAAGTGGAGTCCTTATTATTTAAAGGTTTAGCGAAGCAATTACCTGCTGGAACAACTTATAAAGAATTTGATGAGCAGTATAAGCAACAACAACAAAAAGTATTGCCATCTATCTCTGATGATTTAAAAGCAGGTGCAACTAAAGCAACTCTTTTTGCATTGATTGCAATTTGTTTATACATCTTTATTCGTTTCCGTGATTGGAGATATTCATTAGGTACCATCTTCTCTTTATTACACGATGTATTTGTTACATTGATTGTATTTAGTTTCTTAAGAGAAGTCGTTCCATTCCCATTAGAGATTGACCAGCACTTTATTGCTGCCATCCTAACAGTAATTGGATTCTCTATGAATGATACAGTGATTGTATATGACCGTATACGTGAGGACAGTCATTTAATGAAAGGTCAAGACAATGCGACTATCATTAATAAAGCGATCAACCAAACATTATCAAGAACAGTGATGACTTCATTGACAGTGTTCTTAACCATCTTAATCTTATTCATCTTTGGTGGAGAAGTAACAAGAGGTTTTGCATTCGCCATGTTGATTGGTGTAGTCACAGGTACTTACTCTTCTATCTTTGTAGCAGCTCCTGTTTTAGTAGACTTTGCTAAGAACAAGCCATTGGGTTCAGAACCAAAAGCAAAAAAACAAACTGCTAGCAATGCATAGCCTAGTTTGATTGAATATTAAAAAAGCCCCTCGAATTTCGAGGGGCTTTTTTTGTGCTATGCACTAATGTTTTATAAAATTTGGTAAGTAATTTTTAGATAAGAATACTCATTTGAGCGAACTTTTGAGCAAAGCGATAGAGAGCAAAAATGATGTATTATTTCTAAAAATCTATACAGCAAATGAAGTTCCGCATCCGCAAGTACTCGACGCATTAGGATTGGTAAATGTAAAACCACGGCTATTCAATCCACCCTGCCAATCTATCTGCATACCATATAAATAAATCTGATGCGATGTTTCTATGCAGCAAGGGATACCCTCAATTGAAAATAATAGGTCTTTATCAGAGGTGACATCAAAACCTAATACATAAGTCATTCCGCTGCATCCACCACCTTTTACCCCCACTCTTAACCTTTGTTGTTGGTCAAAATCAGGCGCATGCATTAAACGCTCAATTTCTTGAATCGCACCTGCAGTAAAACTGACTGGTGTTGCAGCTGTATCGGTTATTGTAGACATAAATAATTAATTTAAGGTATTGTGTAACTCGAAAAATTCAAACTACATAATTATACAAAATTAACACTTATAAGGGGATTCTATGGATCCAAATTTATCGAAAAAGGAAAATTATTGCGCTTAAAAGCAAGCAAATATTCGTAATTTGTACTATGGAATCAAACAAGAAGCAAACGGACAGTGGGATAGCGATTAAACAGGTCTATACCCCATCGGATCTTCCAGATACAGCAAAAGCAATTCCAGATCCAGGTACCTACCCTTACATTAGAGGGGTGCAAAAGGATATGTATCGTGGAAAATTATGGACTATGCGTCAGTATGCCGGTTTTTCAACAGCACAGGAAAGCAATCAACGCTATCACTTTTTATTATCTCAAGGAGTTATGGGCCTAAGTGTTGCTTTTGACCTACCAACTCAAATTGGGTATGATGCAGACCATGCTTTGGCAGACGGAGAAGTTGGCAAAGTGGGGGTTTCTATTTGTTCTATCGAGGACATGGAAATTTTATTTGATGGTATTCCCTTGGATAAAATCAGTACTTCCATGACCATCAACGCCACTTCATTTATCTTATTAGCACTTTATGTAGCTGTTGCAAAAAAAAGAGGGATTGATTTAAAACAACTTTCTGGAACCATCCAAAATGATATATTAAAAGAATACGCATCAAGAGGCACTTATATCTACCCGCCAAGACATTCCATGCGTATCATTACAGATATTTTTGAATGGTGCAGTTCCAACATTCCAAAATGGAATAGCATTTCTATTTCTGGTTACCATATACGTGAAGCAGGAAGTACCGCTGTGCAGGAAATTGCATTTACATTAAGCAATGGTAAAGCATATGTAGAAGCTGCTTTAGCAAAAGGATTAGATATTAATGTGTTTGGAAAAAGACTATCTTTTTTCTTTAACGCGCACAATAATTTATTCGAAGAAGTCGCTAAGTTTAGAGCAGCTAGAACCATCTGGGCAAAGATGATGAAGGACTTAGGCGCCACAGATGAAAAAGCGATGATGTTACGTTTTCACACACAAACAGGTGGGGCCACATTAACAGCGCAGCAACCACTAAACAATATTACAAGAGTCACCATTCAAACCATTGCAGCTGTCATGGGTGGCACACAGAGTTTGCATACCAACGGATTTGACGAAGCATTAGGCTTACCGACCGAACAAGCTGCAACGATTGCATTAAGAACACAACAGATTGTAGCATTTGAAAGTGGCATCCCAGAAACTGCAGATCCATTAGCAGGAAGTTATTTTGTAGAAAATTTAACTGCAGAAGTGGAAAGTAAAGCACTTGAATTAATTCAGCAAATTGATGCAATGGGTGGATCGGTAGCTGCAATTGAATCTGGATGGATGCAACAAAAAATTAGTGATAGTGCCTACAAGTATCAGAAAGATATAGAATCAAAAGAAAAAATCATTGTAGGTGTCAATGAATTTATTTCAGATGAAAATAACAAGATCCCTGTTTTCAAAATTGACGCGCGCATTCAGCAAGATCAAATTGAGAAAATTAAAGTATTAAAAGCAAATCGCGATCATACAATTGCACAAAATTGTTTAGTTGCGATTACAGAAGCTGTTAATTCAGGACAAAATATTATGCCGCCAGTGATTGCTGCTGTAGAAGCGAACTGTAGTTTGGGAGAAATTGCAGACATTCTAAGAAATATTTTTGGAGAATACCAAGCTTAACAGAATCAACCCTTATTTAATTTTTATCACTACTAATACATTCTAAATAATTTTAAAAACAATTTTTTAAAAATCCTATTTTATTCATTCTAATTTTTTATCATCAAAACTTACCATATGCGTAAACTTTTATTCGCAATAAGCTTATTGATTGCAGGCAATTCAATAGCACAAGAACTACCAAAAAATTATGCCCAACTTGTAGAAAAAGTGGAGCCTGAGTTGATTCAATGGAGAAGACATTTTCATCAAAATCCAGAATTATCCAATAGAGAATTCAATACTGGAAAATATATTGCTGATTTTTTAAAAACATTACCTGGTATCGAAGTGCGCTACCCTGTTGCAAAAACAGGCGTTGTAGCGGTATTAAAAGGTGGTAAGCCAGGTGCTGTTATTGCATTAAGAGCAGATATAGATGCATTGCCCGTTTTTGAAAGAAGTAACTTACCATTTGCCTCTAAAGTCACAACAGATTTTGATGGTAAAAAAGTCTCAGTAATGCACGCTTGTGGTCATGACTCACATACATCTATGCTTATGGCTACGGCTAAAGTGTTACACGCCATGCAAAAAGACCTTCCTGGCACAGTTGTATTCTTATTTCAACCAGCCGAAGAGGGTGCTCCTGGAACGGAAGAAGGGGGTGCCCAATTAATGATCAAAGAAGGCGTATTAGAGAACCCAAAAGTAGAAGCAGTCTTTGGTATCCATATTAATTCACAAACTCCAGTCGGTACCTTAAAATATAAATCTGGTGCATTCATGGCAGCTGCTGATTGGTTTAATATCAAAGTAAATGGTAAAGGGAGTCACGGTTCACAACCTTGGGGTGGTGTAGATCCAATTGCAGCATCTGCTCAAATTATAGAAGGTTTGCAACATATTGTAAGTAGACAAATGGATTTAACAACTGCACCTGTAGTTATTACAGTTGGCGTAATGAATGCTGGTGTTCGCCAAAATATTATTCCAGAAACTGCAGAGTTGAGTGGTACCATTAGAACACTTGACAGTAAAATGCAAAAAGAAGTACATGAGCGAATCAAGCATACTGCAAAAACCATTGCCGCAAGTTCTGGTGCTACTGCCGATGTGATTATTGAAACAAAAACTTTGGTAACTTATAATGACCCGAATTTGGTTAAGAAAACATTACCAGCTTTAATTAAAGCAGCTGGTGCTGACAATGTATCTGAATCAACTTGGGTTACGGGTGCAGAAGATTTCTCCTTCTTTGGTGAAAAAGTGCCTAGTTTCTTTTTTAATTTAGGTGCGCTACCAAAAGGAACTGATCCAAATAAAGCAGGCCCGCATCATACACCAGATTTCTATTTAGATGAGTCTGGATTTATTGTTGGTGTGAAAGCATTTTGTCAATTGGTTTTTGATCATTCAAAAACTAAATAATATATTCATTTATAATAGCTTATAACTATTTAATTAATATAAAAAAAGAGGCTCATTTGAGCCTTTTTTTTATCGATCGCCTTTCTATTAAATATTTAATTTTTTGCAGGATAATTTCTTGCACCAAATAATAAGCTACCAATACGTACCATTGTGCTGCCTTTTGAAATGGCTAAAGCATAGTCTGAACTCATACCCATGCTAAGGGTATTAAATAATCCATCAGGGAAAGCTTGTTGGGCCTTATCAAAATACAATTTTAAAGTCGTGAACTCCTGACTCAATAACGCTTGATCTTGAGAAAAGCTTGCCATCCCCATTAAACCTCTAATTCGAATATTGGTATAGCTGGATAGTCTTCCACTCAATAAAAATTCATGAAGGGCAGGTCCATCAAAACCAAATTTTGTTTCCTCTGTCGCAATATGAATTTGCAATAAACAATCAATGATACGATTTTGCTTGATCGCTTGCTTATTGATTTCTTGTAATAATTTTTCTGAATCAACTCCATGAATCATATACACAAATGGGGCAATGTATTTTACCTTATTAGATTGAAGGTGTCCAATAAAATGCCATTGAATATCTTTTGGCAATGCAGCTTCTTTGTCTACCAACTCTTGCACATAATTTTCTCCAAAAGCTCGATGACCTAATGTATATAATTCCATGAGCTCCTCTTGAGGCTTGGTTTTACTCACAGCTATAAGAGTAACTTGTTGCTCTGTTAAAGAAGCTTGAATAGATTGATAGGCTGAAATAATAACTGGCATAGGGTACAAAGGTAATTAGAACAACCCAAATAAGCAATCCATTATGAGCATACATGCAATCTATTATTTAGTGATAGATCGTCCAATCACCATCTTCTGAATCTCTGAAGTGCCTTCATAAATTTGTGTAATTTTTGCATCACGCATTAGGCGCTCCACATGAAATTCTTTCACAAATCCGTATCCCCCGTGCACTTGAACAGCTTCTATAGTCACCCACATGGCCGTATCACTTGCGTGTAATTTTGCCATAGCTGCACTCATCACATAATCCATATGATTGTCTTTTTCCCAAGCTGCTTTATAACATAATAATCTTGCTGTCTCAATTCGTGTGGCCATTTCTGCCAATTTAAATTGGATCGCTTGGTGTTCATGAATTGGTTTACCGAAAGATTTTCTTTCTTTACTATAAGCCAAAGCCAATTCGTAAGCACCACTAGCAATGCCTAGTGCTTGCGCTGCTATACCTATTCGACCACCATTTAAAGTTTTCATTGCAAAATTAAAACCAAAACCATCATCCCCTATTCTATTTTCTTTTGGCACAATCACATCCATGAATGAAACTGAATGGGTATCACTTCCACGAATTCCCATTTTATTTTCTTTAGGGCCTACCGTAATACCTGTTGTATTTTTTTCAACGATAAATGCATTGATCCCTCTTGATCCTTTAGATGCATCCGTTTGCGCCATCACTAAGTATACCGATGCAGTAGAGCCATTGGTGATCCAGTTTTTTACGCCATTCAATACATAATGATCCCCTTTATCAACAGCACTTGTATGTTGATGCGTTGCATCACTACCCGCCTCTGGTTCACTTAATAAAAAAGCCCCTACATACAATTCCCCGTCTTTTTTTCCTTGAGCCAACGGGATTAAATATTTTTGTTTTTGAGCCTCGTTACCATATTTTTCTAAACCCCAACAAACTAAACTATTATTGACACTCACACTTACACTCACACTTGAATCTACTTTACTAATTTCTTCTATTGCTAACACATAACTAATAGTATCCATCCCTGCACCACCATATTCTGTTGCGGTCATGATCCCCATAAATCCGAGATCGGCTAATTGTAATAATTGTTCTTTAGGTACTTTTTGGTGTTCATCTCTTTCTATTACACCAGGAAGACATTGTTGTTGAGCAAATTCACGAGCCGCTTTTTGAATCATTAATTGCTCCTCTGATAAACTTAAATCCATTGTCAAAATATTTGCTCAAAATTACACTAACAATTGTTAGCAAGCAAAATATTTTTACACATTTTTTAGCATCAGAGATCCTAAAAAAGATGGCCTAGTAAAGACGGCCAAATAAAGATTAATTAGAAAGTTTTGCTTGAATTAGTTGAGACAAAACCGAACTATCTGCTTGATTCATTAAACGGGAGCTATCTTGTCTAAAGTGACGCTTAAAAGCAAGGATTGCAGCGATGCTATCTTTGGTTTCATACCCCACTATACTCAATGCTTGTTTGATGGACAATCCAGCCTGCAGTTGAATGTTTGCATCTGGTTCAAACCAAATACCATAGCCTAAATTAGCTAAGGTTTTCCATGGGAAATTGATATTGGGATCTACTTTACGTCTTGGTGCAATATCACTATGTCCAACAAAATGATCCACTGGAATTTGATATTTATTTTTTAGTTGGGAAAGCAATTGTAAAAGGCTAGTGATTTGAGCTGGTTCAAAAGGCTCAAAACCATTGTTGTCTATTTCTATACCAATAGAACTTGAATTAAGGTCTGTATTGTTCCCCCAGCTGCCAATCCCACCATGCCAAGCCCTCATATAATCGTTCAACATATGGTGCACTGTTCCATCTTTACAAATCACATAGTGTGCGCTCACTTTTGTTCTTTCCAATGTAAATGTTTTCAAGGTTTGCTCACATGAATTTTGTGCTGTGTGGTGGATGACTACAAAATTTGGTTTACGTAAATCAAAATTGGTAGTGCCTACCCATTTTTCGGCAAGCGGCAATTGATTCTCTGATTGTGTTTCAGGAGACAGCACTATTTTTTTGGATAATAGTTTTGCTTGTCGAATGTATTGACGATTCGTTTTTGCATAAGGAAAACTGCTACAAGCACAAAAACCAATCAATAGCATCAAAATAGTTAAATATTTTATAAGCATAACCCCAAATTTAAAAATTTAAAAGAAATTAATTTAAGTGATCCCTTATTGTATCGATGGTTCTTGTTGACTCAAACAATGGAAGCTACCCAATCCCCATATAATATCGGTTGAATCAATTCCTACCACTGTTCTTGTTGGAAAACAATCCTGAATAATGCGCAATGCTTTATCATCCCTATCACAACGAAAGGTTGGCACCACCACATGTGCATTGCTAATATAAAAATTGGCATAAGAAGCAGGCAGGAATTGGTCTTCGTAAATCACGTCTGCAGGCATTGGTAATTCAATAATATTTAATTGCTTACCATTGATTAAACGCATTTGTTGTAATTCTTTTAAATTGTTTTGCAACAACGCATAATTTTCAGAATCCTTATTGTGCTCTACCACAGTCACGACCGTATCTTCATTCACAAAACGAACTGTATCGTCTATATGTCCATCCGTATCATCTCCAACAATACCTTCAGAAACCCATAACACTTGTTCTACACCATAATAATCACTAAGGTATTTTTCGATTTGTGTTTGATTCAAATGCGGATTTCTATTTTCATTTAACAAACAACATTTAGAAGTCATTACGGTACCAGCTCCATTAAAATCAACCGACCCGCCTTCCATAATAATGTTTGGATAAAATACGGGTAAATTCAATGCTTCCGCAATACGCGTTGGAATCACATCATCTAAATCATAAGGAGGATATTTTCCACCCCATGCATTGATATTCCAATCCACGATTGTTTTAGGCGCAGCTGGATGATTCCCAATTAAAAAACTTGGCCCATGATCTCTACACCAAGCATCATTGGTAGGATGTATATAGAATTGAACCTTCGATAAATCTACTTTCATGGCTTCCATCATCTTTGTTGCAGTGGCTTGCATTGTAGCATCCACCACATTGATGCAAACCCTTTGTGACAAGGTCAAAATCTTAATGAATTCAATATAAGATGGATAGATACTATCTATTTTCCCAGGCCAGCTAGCTTCCTTATGTGGCCAACTTAACCAAGTCGCATCTTGTTTTGCAAACTCAGCTGGGAAACTGTATCCCAAAGCTTTTGGTGTTGCTCCTTCCGATATGGCTTGTTGAATATTTTGATGCATACTATTGCTCATCATCTATATATCTTTCAGTGATGGGTTGGTAAGAATCAATTCGGCGATCACGTAAAAACGGCCAATGCGTTCTATAACTATCCGATTTTTCAGTATCAATATCCACCACAGCAATTTCTTCTTGATCATGGGACGCTTTATACAATAAAGTTCCAAATGGATTACTTACAAAACTACCACCCCAGAATTGCATTAAACCATTTTGCTCTAATCCAACGCGATTCACACTAATGACTGGAACACCATTGGCCACAGCATGACTTCTCTGAATGGTTTGCCATGCGTTGTATTGTTCTGTATTGGTTGCTTCGTCTTGCGCTGTTGCCCAACCAATCGCTGTTGGATAAAACAACATTTCGGCACCCATTAAACTTGTAATTCTTGCCGCTTCTGGATACCACTGATCCCAGCAGATCAAAACACCAATGGTAGCAAATTTAGTTTTGAAAACCTTATACCCTAAATCACCCGGTGTAAAATAAAATTTCTCATAATAAGCTGGATCATCCGGAATATGCATTTTACGATACTTTCCTAAATAGGTTCCGTCTGCATCCAATACGGCAGTGGTATTATGATACAAGCCTTCTGCTCTTTTTTCAAATAAAGAAGCAATGATCACAATATTTAATTCCTTTGCCAACAATGATAATTCATCTGTTGTTTTACCAGGAATGGGTTCTGCTAATTTAAAATTTTCATAGGCTTCTACATCACAGAAATACAATGACGTATACAACTCTTGCAAACAAACAATTTGTGCACCTTGCTTTGCTGTAGCTTTAATTTTTTCAATTGCTTTTGCTTTATTAGCTTGTACATCTGCAGTACAAGACATTTGTATTAAACCAACTTTTACGATTGCCATATTGCGTTTTTTTAAAAAGTCTATTAAGTCGTCTTTTGAATGAATCCATCAAAGCTTTGTATCCCAATCATTTTCTCAGAAATAAATCCTTCTGCATACTGCACTCCAATTTGTTGTCCAAATTCTTTAGCACGTCCTTTGATGAATGTCAAAAAAGAATCACTAGAAATAAAAGTATTCGGCTCATTTGAATTTGGATTGTAAAACTGAGATGTATACGCCAAAATAGATTCCATTTTTTTATCCATGTAGGCACTTATATCCACTACAAAATTAGGTTGTAAATTTCTGGATTGAATATAGTGGAACACATGCGTTGGTCTCCAAGCGACTTGTGCAACTCCGTTATGGGTTGTTTGAACTTTAACTAAGCCAGCTAAAAAAGCAGCATCTGCCACTAACTTAGCAGCTCTAACGTGATCTGGATGACGATCTTCTGGGGCGTTGCATAAAATAATATCGGGTTGGTATTTTCTTATCATTTCAATCACAGCTATTTGATGCGTTTGATCATTGACAAAGAAACCATCTTGCATTCCTAAATTTTCTCTAATAGTCGCACCTATGATTTCACCTGCTGATACCGCTTCCTTTGATCTATCAGCAACAGTACCTCTTGTTCCAAGTTCTCCTTTTGTGAGATCGATGATGCCTACTTTTTTTCCTTCAGCTACAGCAGCTAACAAAGTACCACCACATCCTAATTCCACATCATCTGGATGTGCGCCAAAGGCCAATATATCTAATTTCTGCATAGTCTATTTTTTTAGTACTTCCTTAGACAAAGGTAAGTATTGAATAGGAAAGATGGGCAAATTGTATCCTGATACAAAAAACCCTTTCCAACTGATGTTGGAAAGGGTTTATGAAAATTAAATGCTTTAATTTATTTTGCTTTTGCGTAACGCTTGTTGAACTTATCGATACGACCAGCAGTATCTACTAACATGTTCTTACCTGTGTAGAAAGGGTGAGATGTGTTTGAGATCTCCACTTTGATTACTGGATACTCTTTACCGTCTTCCCATACGATTGTTTCCTTAGTGTTTGCACTAGACTTACCTAAAAAAGAAGTTTGGTTACTCATGTCTTTGAAGACAACGAAACGATACGCTTCTGGATGGATACCTTGTTTCATATTATGATGTTTAAGGCTGCACGGTTTTTGCCGTGACAATTATAAAATAGGTTGCAAAAGTAGGCTAAA
>CAMCHR010000047.1 GCA_945874755.1 Chitinophaga pinensis | reverse complement strand
TCAAAGTCGTTGATTCGCTGTAAAATTAGTTACTTTGCTCATTATTCTGAGGGAATAGTTTTAATTATGAAGAAATTTTTTCGCATAGTAAGTTATATCAAGGAATACAAGACCTATATGGGCTGGTATGGTCTATTTATCTTGTTATCGATCCTTTTTAGCTTGTTTTCTTTAGGCATGCTCACCCCATTCCTTGACCTCATCTTTGGAAACAATGCTTTTGCAAGTTTGACACCTGTATCGGTTACAGATAGTACCAACCTCAAAGACCTTATTTACCATTTTTTACAAGACACCATCAAGACCAATGGTAAAGAATATGCATTGGGATGGATCTGTCTATTCATTATTGTATCTATTTTTTTTAAGAATTTATTTTTATACCTCGCATTTTATTTTTTGGCACCTATTCGTAATATGGTGACTAAGAAATATTCCAAGCTTTTATATGATAAAATTTTGCAATTGCCCGTTGGCTTTTTTACTGAAAAAAGAAAAGGGGATATTTTAAGTAGGGCTTCAAACGATATTGCTGAATTGGAAAGCTCTGTGATTAGTGCTTTAGAAGGATTGATCAAAGAACCATTGACTATTATTGGAATTCTAATTTTCCTATTTTTAATCAGTGCCAAACTAACCATATTTGTTTTCATCCTATTGCCTTTAGCGGGATTTATTGTAGGTCGAATAGGTCGTAGTTTAAAAAAACAAACCAATAAAGCGCAAGTTAAATGGGGAGAGATTTTATCTCAGATGGAAGAAACTTTATCTGGATTAAGAATCATCAAAGCCTTTAATGCAGAAGGAAAAGTGAAAGGTCAGTTTTACGGATTGGTAGAAGATATTTTTAATTTAAAGAATCGTATTTTATACCGTCGTGACTTAGCTTCTCCTGTTTCTGAATTCTTAGGTGTTACCATTTTATCTGGTGTACTTTGGTTTGGTGGTAAGCTTGTTTTAAATGGCGATATTTTATCTCCAGGATCATTCATTACTTATGTAGCTTTATTTTCACAAATCATCAACCCGGCAAAAGCATTGTCTCAAGCTTTTTTCAACGTCAATCGTGGTTCAGCCACATTAGATAGATTGAATGAAATATTAGAAGCACCTAATACAGTAGAAGAAGTTGCAAGCCCGATTTTAATGAATGGATTTGAAAATAGTATACATTTTGACAATGTTGGATTTGCGTACCAAGATGCAAGCATTTTAAATGCGATTCAATTAACCATCAAAAAAGGAACCTCTGTTGCTTTGGTGGGTTCTTCTGGTGCAGGTAAAAGTACATTAGCCGATTTAGTACCAAGATTCCATGATGTGTCTTCAGGTAATTTATACATTGATGGGAAAAATATTAAGGCCTATAGTTTACATAGCTTAAGGCAATTAATCAGTATTGTCACACAAGAGCCCATCCTATTCAATGATACCATTGCTGCGAATATTGCATTGGGCAAGCCAGAAGCAACTATGGAGGAAATTATTGCTGCAGCTAAGATTGCGAACGCTTATGATTTTATCATCAAAAAAGAAGGCGGATTTGAATCTATGATTGGAGATAGAGGCAGTAAACTAAGCGGAGGAGAACGTCAACGCTTAACCATCGCAAGAGCAGTGCTTAAAAATCCTCCCATCTTAATTTTAGACGAAGCAACTTCTGCTTTAGATACAGAAAGCGAAAGACTAGTGCAAGATGCGATTAACAATATGATGCAAAACAGAACTTCTATTGTGATTGCACATCGATTATCTACCATCCGCCACGCAGACGAAATCATCGTCTTACAAAAAGGGGAAATTGTAGAAAGAGGCAACCATGAAACCTTACTTGCACAGGGCGGATACTACAAGAAATTAATTGAGATGCAGGAAGTAAAATAAGAAGTTCCGATAGCAACTGATGCGTAAAAAATGATTTATGAAAAACTTATTGCAACAAAAAACCCGATCGATGATCGGGTTTTTAAATATCACTATTAAAGTAATTTACTTGCTAGAATGATTACTGGTCATTGCTATTTTTTACATAACCTAATTTAGCTTCTAAGCTCAAAGTAGCATGAGGCACAGCGCGTAAACGTGCTTTGTCAATCAAGCGACCTGTTACTCTACAAATACCATAGGTTTTATTTTCAATTCGCATGATTGCTTTCTCTAAGTGGTCTATGAAAGTGATCTGACGGCTAGCCATTTGGCCCATTTGCTCTCTTTCCATGCTTACACTTCCATCTTCCATGGTCATGTATCTTGCATCGTCATTATCACCACCCATTTCGTCTTTGCGAGTGATCAATCCTTGTAAATAAACCAATTCTTTTTTTGCAGCTTCTAATTTCTTAGAAATCAAATCTCTAAACTCTGCTAATTCAGCATCAGAATATTTTACTAATGTATCTGTTGATCTTTCTACTTCTTTTCTTCTTTCCATTGGCACATATCCTGGTTGATAAGGAACACTATTCTTTGCATTAATCTTTGGCACTTTGATATCCTTAATTGGTTCCGCTGCCTTTCGCACTGGTTTTACCGGCGGGGTAGGAATCACTGGAACTGGTTTTGCAGGAGGAACATATTTTTCAACTGGCTTTGCAGCCACAACTGGTTTTACTGGCGCTTTTGAAACTGGCTTCACTGGTGCTTTTACAGGTGCCACTTTTTTAGCAGGAACTACTTTTTTAGGAGGCGCAACCTTTTTTGCAGGCACAACTTTCTTAGCAGGAACCGCTTTCTTTGCAGGTACAACTTTTTTTGCTGGTACTGCTTTTTTTGCTGGCACCGCTTTTTTAGCAGGTACAGCCTTTTTTGCAGGCACCGCTTTTTTAGCAGGTACAGCCTTTTTTGCAGGAGCCGCTTTTTTTGCAGGTGCTGCCTTTTTAGCAGGAACTACTTTCTTTACCGGAGCTGCCTTTTTAGCAGGGGTCCCTTTTTTAACTGGCGCTGCTTTTTTAGCTGGCGCTGCCTTTTTTACAGGAGCCGCTTTTTTAGCTGGAGCCGCTTTTTTAGGTGGAGCCGCTTTTTTAGGTGGAGCCGCTTTTTTAGGTGGAGCCGCTTTTTTAGGTGCTGGTTTTTTTGTAGCCATAATTATCCTTTTTGTCTAACTAAAATCTTTAGTTTTTGGTCATTTATTTCAATATCGACGCCTTCTTCAAGGCTAGACACCCAATCTATTTGGGTTGCCAAAATTTCCCGGCAAATATAGTCTGAAAATTCATTAATAGACTCTTTCATGTTGGGGTTATTCACAATTTGGAGTAAAATCTTGTCTGTGAGCTCAAAATTGGCCTCTTTTCGGATGTTTTGAACCCTATTAACCAATTCTCGAGCATGTCCTTCTTTTAAAAGAGCTTCGGAAAGGCTGATATCCAAAGCCACCGTCAAATTGCCCTTTACAGCGACACTCCAACCTGGAATATCCTCAGCAATTATATCTACTTCATTGATTAACAATGTGATAGAACTTTCTTCGACCAAAATGGTCAGGATTCCAGTACGTTCCAACTCAGAAATCTCGTTTTGGCTCAATGCGGCAATGACTGCAGAAGCCTGTTTCATCTTGGTACCCAATTTTGCCCCCAATAATTTAAAATTAGGTTTTAACTTTTTACTGATCACCCCCTCCGTCTCTGTGATATAATTAATTTCCTTCACATTCACCTCGGCTAATATCAATTCTTCCATTTGCTCAATGGACAATTTCATAGCTGGGTCTAAAACCGGTATGAGGATTTTTTGCAATGGTTGACGCACTTTGATATTCACCTTTTTACGAATAGATAAAACCAAAGAACAAATATCTTGCGCCAACTGCATTCTTGTTTCTAATGCTGCATCCATTTTAGATGGATCGGCTTTTGGAAAATCAATATGGTGAATCGAGGTTGCCTCGAAACGTTTTGTAAGTCCATTTAAGTTTCTGAATAATTGATCACAGAAGAATGGAGCTATTGGCGCCATTAATCTTGCAATGGTCTCAATACATTCATACAATGTTTGGTAGGCTGCAATTTTATCTTCACTGTAAGTGCCTTTCCAAAATCTTCTTCTACATAAACGTACATACCAGTTACTTAAATGCTCATCCACAAAAGTCTCAATCGCACGGCCCGCAATGGTTGGCTCAAAGTCATCCATCGCCACTGTTACTGTTTGTACTAAACTATGTAAAGAAGAAATCACCCAACGATCAATCTCTGGACGATCCTTCACTGGAATGTAGGCTTGTTCAAATTTGAATCCATCTACATTTGCATACAATACAAAAAACTGATAGGTATTGTACAAAGTGCCAAAGAATTTTCTTTGCACTTCTTGTATTCCTGATAAGTCAAATTTTAAATTATCCCAAGGAGAAGCATTGGTCACTAAGTACCATCTTGTGGCATCTGCTCCATAAGTTTCTAAGGTCTCAAATGGATTCACCACATTCCCTAAACGCTTGCTCATCTTATTGCCATTCTTATCCAATACCAAACCATTACTCACGACTGCTTTGTATGCCACCTTGTCAAATAGCAATACACCCAATGCATGTAATGTGTAGAACCAGCCTCTAGTTTGATCTACCCCTTCTGCAATAAAATCTGCCGGGAAGGCCAATCCTTTGTCTACTAAATCTTTGTTCTCAAATGGATAATGCCATTGCGCATAAGGCATTGCACCCGAATCAAACCATACGTCTACTAAATCTGAAACGCGTTGCATGGGTTTGCCGGTAAGACTTAAAATTTCTATTTGGTCCACAAATGGTTTATGCAAATCCACATCTAACTTGCCATCTACAATTTGTAACTGTACGTCTTTGTTAAACCCTTTTTCTTTTGCTGCTAAAAATCCTGCAGTCAATTCATCTATTGAACCAATACAAGTTTCTTCTGTTCCGTCTTCTGTTCTCCAAATTGGCAATGGTGTTCCCCAATAACGGCTACGAGATAAATTCCAATCCACCATGTTCTCTAACCAATTACCAAAACGACCTTCTCCTGTACTCTTTGGTTTCCAATTGATGGTTTTATTCAACTCCACCATTCTATCTTTCACTGCAGTGGTTTTGATAAACCAGGCATCCAATGGATAATATAAAATTGGTTTATCTGTTCTCCAACAATGCGGATAATTATGTTCGTATTTCTCTACTTTGAAAGCACGATTTTCTTTTTTTAATTTTACCGAGATATCCACGTTCACATCTTGAAAATCTTTTTCGTCTTTGTAATTCTTAACGAATCTTCCTGCGAATTCTCCCACACCGTCAATGAACTTTCCTGCTCTGTCGACCAAAGTAATGATGCCTAAATTATTTTTTTGACCTACTTTATAGTCATCTGCACCAAAGGCTGGTGAAGTATGTACGATTCCTGTTCCATCTTCTGTCGTGACAAAATCACCTACAATAATTTTAAATGGATCCCCTTCTATATTGGCAGGATTGTTTGCTTCAAATGGCATTAACTGCTCATAGCGTAATCCGTTTAATTGACTTCCTTTAAATGTGGCCAATTCCTTCCAAGGGACAATTTTATCTCCTTCTGCAAAACTAGTCAAGCTCAACCCTTCTTCTTTGAAATACTTTGATACCAAGGCTTTTGCCAAAACTACATTCACTGGCATTGCAGTATAAGGATTGTATGTGGCAATCAATGTATATTCAATATTTGGTCCAACTGTCAATCCTAAATTCGATGGCAAAGTCCAAGGCGTAGTGGTCCAAGCCATATAAAATACTTCCTTAGAAAGTGGATTGTTTGCTGCTGCATCAAAAATAAATTGACTTTCTGTTGTTGCACTTGCTTTAAACATCGCCACCACCGAAGTGTCTTTTACGTCCTTATACGTACCTGGCTGATTCAATTCGTGTGAACTTAATCCTGTTCCAGCTGCTGGAGAATAAGGTTGAATGCTAACACTCTGATACAAGTATCCTTTTTTATAAAGCGTACTTAGTATCCACCACAATGTTTCAATATAATTATTTTCAAATGTGATATATGGATTGTTTAAGTCCACCCAATACCCCATTTTATTGGTGATATCATCCCACTCTTTTTTATAACGCAATACCGCTTCTCTACATTTTTGATTGTAGGCTTCTACTGTGATTGTTTTTCCAATATCTTCTTTGGTAATCCCTAATTCTTTTTCTACGCCTAACTCAACGGGTAAGCCGTGGGTATCCCATCCGCCTTTTCGTTTTACTTGAAAGCCTTGCATGGTTTTATAACGACAAACCATATCCTTTAAAGTTCTTGAAATCACATGGTGAATGCCAGGCATACCATTGGCACTTGGAGGGCCTTCATAAAACACGAATGGTGTTTTACCTTCTCTTAATTGAACGGATTGTTCAAATGCTTGTTCTTTTTTCCAAGCTGCTAAAATTTCTGCCTCGATGGTAGGCAGATGTAAGCCATTAAATTCTGGATATTGATTACTCATAAAACGCTTGTCCTATCTGATTTTTAGGTCATGAAGGTACGAATAAGCGCGGAAAAAAGGAAACGAAATTATGCGGCTTCCTCTGAAGGGAAAAACTTGCTTTGAAACACAAATAATGCAATGACACCAGTGCTAATGGACATATCGGCAAAATTGAATACAGGACGGAAGAATTCAAAGGACTCACCACCCCAAATAGGCATCCAGCTTGGAAACTGTGCATTGGTGATGATTGGGAAATAAAACATATCCACCACTTTGCCATGTAAAAAACTCGCATATCCGCCCCCTTCTGGTAAAAATTGCGCCACCATCGCCGTGTAGGGGATACTCGCATCAAATAACAGTCCATAAAACATACTATCAATTAGATTGCCCAATGCCCCAGCATAAATTAAAGCCGAACAAATGATAAACCCTGTATGGTATTGTTTTTGAATGAATCCCTTGATTAAAAAAGTGCCCCAAATTACTGCAGCCAATCTAAATAAAGTCAATGCAATTTTTCCGAATTCACCGCCAAATTTAAGACCCCATGCCATCCCTTCGTTTTCTACAAAATGGAATCTAAACCAAGATCCAATCACTTGGTGTTCCTCTCCTAAAAAGAAGTTCAACTTGATATAAAACTTCAATAACTGGTCGATTACTATGATTGCAATAATCAATGCTGCTACTTTTTTCCCGTTCATTTTGAATTGCATAAATTAAATGGTATTGTCCTCAAAATTCTTTGGAAGATTTTTTTGACGATTAGAAAAGATGGAATACAAGATTGAACCTGTAATTGAAAATACAATCACTAATAATGATAAAAGCACTTGGGTGTTTTTACTCATGACCATACTGATATAATGCTCACCAAGCATTTTAACACCAATAAATATCAACACAATCGCAATACCTTGTTGTAGATGTTCAAATTGATTCACAGCGCCTCTTAATAAAAAGAACAAAGAGCGCAAGCCTAGTATCGCAAAAATGTTAGAAGTGTAAATCACTAAGCTACTCATGGAAATACCCATTACAGCTGGGATAGAATCTAAAGCAAACACCAAATCAATTGCGGCCAATAAAACCACTACCACAAAAAGGCTTGTGTACATTGGCTTGCCGCCAATACGCATCATGAACTTGCCAGCTCCATCTTCATTGGTAATAGGCAAAAACTTTTTTAAGAAAAGGTAGATTTTAGATTTGTGCGGATCAAAGGCTTCGTCTTCTCCAGCAAAAAACATTTTATAGCCTGTATACAATAAAAACAAGCCAAATAAATATAAAATCCAAGCAAACTTTGCAACCAATGCAACGCCTACTGTAATAAAAATAACCCTAAACACAATGGCAAGCAAAATACCAATTAACAATACCCTAGAGAGGTATTGTTCCTTCACTTTAAAAGCATCAAAAATTAAAATGAATACAAAAATATTATCAATGCTTAAACTCCACTCCATTAAGTAGCCACTTAAATATTCAAATGCTAATTTCTGCCCTTCTTCCACCCACATAAAGACAAAGAATCCTAATGCCAACATCACCCAAATAAATGTTTGCTGAAGCGCTTGTTTAATAGAAATAGACGTGTTTTTTTTACTTAGAAAACCTAGGTCTAAAATTAATGCAGTCACTACCACTACCCCAAAAACTAGGTATACTATTTGATCTGTTGTCATGCTGCAAAGATAAGCTATGATTTAGATACAGCAAATCGAGATTGGCGGAAATAAAATGCCCCCCAATATCCTAATCCAAGCAAGAACATTGGACCTAGTAATAATACAAGTTGAATCCAAAGTCTGTTTTCTGCTACTTTACCCGGATCTAATCTTCTTAAAACTAAATTCTTTTTTCTTGCCTCTAGTAAGCTTACTGGTTCGTTTAAATACGCAATCATGTTTTGAAAAAAAACAGGATTCGCAAATTGTACACCCTCATAAGGTATCATCCCCATTGGGAGCGGCCCTTTTTGTGCATCTACAAAATTGGTGATTAAATCTGCATCGGATAATACAATTTGCTTCGCAGGCTTATTACCATTTGTGACAAAAGCTTTACCAGTGGCTAATTGAATAGAGTCCATTAAAGCTTGTGTCAGTCTACCTGTAAATGCAGATTTAAACTGCCCTTCCAGTAAGACTGCCACTGGAATAGATTTTTTTGTAAAGCTTGCTAATTCGCCTTCCTGCTGACCACTATTTAATTGAATCATTGTTGGACTGCTAATGATCCTGCTCGTTGTGTCAGTGGTTAATAAAATGGTCTTTGTAATGCCTAATGCGCGCACGGTATCCAAGCTTGCAGGAAAAGCAGTTAGGACCCTATCCATATTTTGCACCATGGGATGTTCTGATCCTGCTTGCGCAAAAGGATAGTATGGCCAAGGCACTCTTTGTATTGTTGGCGCCCCTGATGCATCTACGCCCACCACCATCGGCAACTTAGCGCAATTTAAATCCTGCACTAAATTAGCATTCACCCTTACACCATATTTAAATAACTGTGCCTCTAATCCAAGTCCGCGATCATATGCAAGATAGGCACCATCGGTATTGCGTAAACTATCATACTCTGCATGCAATGGATCCAATGCCCAAATGACATTACCACCAGCAAGTATAAATTGGTCGATTTTTAATTGGTCTAATTCGGTAAAACGCATCGTTGGTTTTACAATCAACAAAGTGTTTATTTTAGATGCATCCGGAAATCCTTTCTTTAAATCAAAGACGCCTAGATTGTATTGATTTTTAATGGACTGCCCTAAATCGTTCACCGTGAAATCCAATGGCTCTCCATTGCCTACCAAGTAAGCAATGCTTGGCCGTTCAGTCCTATTCATTAAATAAATGGCCTGTACTATTTTATATTCCAAAAGTGCTTCGGCGGCGTTAAAACTTGCTTCAATATCTATTTCAGGTAATTCCTTTACAATATTATAGGGCTTAAAGAACTGCTTGCTACTTCTTAAATCAATTGCAATTGGTTTTTGTCCTTCCACTTGGATCAAGAGTCCCGGCACTAAAAGTTGATCTACTTTTTTATCGGTGATGGTGCCTGTATTTTGAAAACGATCAATGGGTAACCCTTGCTTTTGTATACTATCATAAAAAATCATCAAGGCACTGTCTTTAAATTGTTCCCCAGGCACAGTTTGCTCCCAGCTAATCCAAGTAGGATTGATTTGTTGAAGTTGATCCAGCAATTGGATGGTCGCAAGCTCTAATTTTTTATAATGCGCCGGTAATTCGCCCCCAAGATAAAAATGGATTTTGACTGGCTGCTTGATGTCTTGAATCAATAAGTTTGATTGACTGCTCATGGTATAGCGCTGGTCTTTTGTAAGATCTATTTGCAATGGATACAAATGACTTAGTACATTCAATAAAAGCATAACCAATAAAACCCAACTATACTTGAACTTCCCTGATAATTGTTCAATTGCACCAAGACCAAATAAAATAATAACAGTTTTAAAATACAGGATATCTGCTATTCCAATCGCTCCTTTGTTTAAATTTTGATAACGTGCAGAAAGCCCTAATTGACGAATATAAAAATCATAGTCATTTTGAAAAAATTGTAAATCAGCAATCCAATCAAAGCCTTTATATAAAAAAATACAAATTAAGATAGACCCTAATAAGGCAATCATGGTATGCTTTGTCACACTGCTCATATAAACACCCACCGCCACATAAACAGCAGCAAGCGCAATCAATCCAATATATGCACCAATGGTTGCACCCCAATCTATTCCACCTTCTGCACTTAAATAATTAAGTACAATGGCGTAAAAAAAAGTAGGAAGAATTGCTAGGATGGTGATTGAAACAACACCAATATATTTTCCGATTAAAATGGACCTTGCCGAAATAGGGAGACTCTTTAAAATTTCATAAGTGCCTTGTTTGTACTCTTCGGAGAAACTCCTCATGGTAATTGCGGGGATCAATAAGATCAAAATCCAAGGCGCAAAATCAAAATACACTTGCAAGCTAGTGTATCCAAAATCTAATACATTGAAGTTGGGGAGGACAAATAACAATAAGCCATTTACCAGTAAATAAAAACTGATGATTAAATAGCCAGAAAGGCTACCAAAATAATGCGCCCACTCTTTTTTACATATTGCCCACATGACCCAAAGCTACAAAAAAAATGCCCCAGTTTTACCGGGGCATTTTAGATAAATCGTTAAATTTTATTGGCGTTTCGAATGCTAAAAAAAGTTACACCGCGAAGCTCTCTCCGCATCCACAACTTCTACTTGCATTGGGATTGTTAAAATAGAAACCTTTCCCATTCAATCCATCTGAGAATTCTAATTCAGTGTTGACTAAGTATAAAAAGCTTTTTAAATCTGTCACAATCTTCACGCCATTGTCTTCAAAGACTTGATCCATGGGCTTAATTTCATTGTCAAAATCTAGCTTATAGCTCAACCCAGAACAGCCGCCGCCTACAACACCTACTCTTAAAAAATAACTAGGGTCATTGGTGACACCAGCATCCAGCATCAGTTGTTTCACTTTTGCCTTCGCTTTCTCGCTTACATAAATTGTATTTTCTAAAACTTCACTCATTGAAATAAATTTTCTACATCCATCGTCTACTTAATAAAACACATACTATGTGTTGTATTAATGTATCCTCTCCTCAAACACCAATTGCTCTAAACCATTCTTTGAACGGTAGTCATTGATAGCTGCTTTGATCGCATCTTCTGCTAATACTGAACAGTGAATTTTAACCGGAGGCAAGTTCAACTCTTCCACTAAATCCATGTTGTCGATTTTAACTGCTTCGTCCACTGATTTTCCCTTTAACCACTCTGTAGCTAAAGAAGAAGAAGCGATTGCAGAACCACAACCAAATGTTTTGAATTTTGCATCAGTGATAATTCCAGTTGCATTATCAACTTGAATTTGCAAACGCATTACGTCACCACATTCTGGTGCGCCTACTAAACCTGTACCAACTGTGTTTGATGCTTTATCTAATGTTCCTACATTTTTAGGATTAGAATAATGATCGATTACTTTATCTGAGTATGCCATGTTTATTTATTTATAATATTTCAAAAATATAGTTAAGCCTTTTAATGAATGATGTGGCTAAGCCACTTCCCTATAAAAGTACAAAATGTTAATGATGTGCCCATTGAATTGCATCGATATCGATTCCTTCTTTGAACATTTCCCACAAAGGACTCATCTCTCTTAATTTCAATACAGTGTCCGTTACTGCATTGATTGTAAAATCGATTTGCTCTTCTGTAGTATATCTTCCTAAGCCAAAACGCAATGAGCTATGTGCTAAATCGTCTCCTAAGCCTAAAGCCTTCAATACATAGCTAGGCTCTAATGAAGCCGAAGTACAAGCTGAACCAGAAGATAATGCGATGTCCTTGTTAAAGCCCATCATCAATCCTTCTCCTTCTACGTATTTAAAAGAAATATTACTTACATGCGGCAAACGGTGAGCTGGATTACCATTTACATAAGTCTCATCGATTACCTTCAATGCATTTTCTAATTTATCTCTTAATTTTGAAATTCTTTCTGTATCGCTAGCCATATCTAACCTTGCTATTTCTGCAGCTTTACCAAAGCCTACAATACCAGGCACATTCAAAGTACCACTTCGCATGCCTCTTTCGTGGCCTCCACCATCTATTTGTGCAGTTACTTTTACGCGTGGATTTTTTCTTCTCACATACAATGCACCTACCCCTTTAGGGCCATACATTTTATGTGCAGTAAAAGACATAATATCTATTCCGTCTGCAATCACATTCACAGGAATTTTTCCTACTGCTTGCACTGCATCTGAGAAATAAAGTGCTCCATGCTTTTTAGCAATAGCTGCAATTTCTTTCACCGGTTGTATTACACCAATCTCGTTATTGGCATACATAATCGCTACTAAAATAGTGGTAGGTCTCATTGCAGCTTCTAATGCCTTTAAGTCTATTAATCCGTCTGGTTGAACTTCTAAATAAGTCACTTCTGCACCCAATTTCTCTAAGTGCTTACAAGTATCTAAAACCGCTTTGTGTTCTGTCGTACAAGTGATAATATGATTGCCCTTGCTTGCATACATTTCATATACGCCTTTGATTCCTAAATTATTGCCTTCGGTAGCACCAGAAGTGAAAATGATCTCCTTTGGGTCCGCGCCAATTAATTGAGCAATTTGCTCACGTGCATAATCTACTGCCTCCTCTGCATGCCATCCAAAAGAATGGTTTCTACTTGCTGCATTTCCAAAGTTTTCGGTGAAAAAAGGAATCATTGCCTCCAAAACTCTAGGATCCATTGGGGTAGTTGAATTATGGTCGAGATAAATTGGTAATTTTAACATAGTTCTATTTTATATTTGTTCAAGAGCACAAAGTTAGAGATTGAACATCAATATGTAGGATTTCGTTAGCTTTAGGTGGCAATTTTTTCCCAATTCGTAAAACAAGCAAAGATGGATTATAAGGTGGACCATATTGGTATTGCAGTGAATCACTTAAAAACAAGTATTCCTTTGTATGAGCGCCTTCTTGGTGCGTCCTGCTATAAAACAGAACAGGTACCTAGCGAGGCAGTGGATACAGCCTTTTTTTTACAAAATGGGGCTAAAATAGAGTTATTGGAGAGCTTAGACCCGAATGGTCCCATAGCAAAGTTCATTGCTAAAAAAGGGGAAGGATTACACCATATTGCTTTTGAAGTTCCAGATATTTTTGCAGAAATGGAAAGATTGAAAAAAGAAGGCTTCGCCTTGCTCAATGAGGCGCCGAAAATGGGTGCTGATAATAAATTGGTTTGCTTTGTGCATCCAAAAGATGCAGGTGGTGTCTTGATTGAATTATGCCAGACAAAAAAATAAGTCGCTCTAAATTATTTGGCTAACTTATTTGGCTAGGTAATTTGTAAAATCTCGATGGCTTTTTGTGCCGCAATTTGACTGGCGTCTTTCTTTGTAAATCCTTTTTGAGAGGTAATGACTTCGCCGTCAATGACAATATTGATTGTAAATAATCTTCTTCTTCCTTCTAATTGTTCGTCTGCTAAAACAAAATCAATTTGCTTGCCTTGCTTTAAAGCCCAGCCAATTATTTTATTTTTAATATTGATGTCTATTTGTTCTAATTCGTCCATGAACAAATATGGTTGAATCATTTTTTCGATGATCCATTTTTTTGTAAAATTATATTGCTTATCTAGGTAAATAGCGCCCACTAAGGCTTCTAGCGTATTACCAAAAATTTGACTGCTCTTTAATCCACCATCTAATTTATTAAAACGGGTCATTTTTTTTAAGCCCATTTGAATCGCAATATGATTCAATTGCTGTCTGTTAACCATCTTACTGCGCATCTCGGTTAAAAAACCTTCGTCCTTATACGGATATTTTTTAAAGAGGTATTCGGCCACAACAGAACTGATAATAGCATCCCCTAAAAATTCCATCCTTTCATTGTTCTCTGATGGATTTTCTTTTAAAGATCGATGGTTAAATGCGGTGTGAAATAACACCATTTTAGTAGTTCGATAGCCAATTAACATGTACACACTTTTTTCGAATTCAGATTTTCTGAAAGAAAAAATTAGTTGGTATAAGCGCTTCATCTTAGGCTTAGTTAAGCTTTATATTTCTTAACAATCACACATGCATTGTGTCCACCAAAACCAAATGTGTTACTCAATGCTGCATTGACAACGCGCTTTTCAGCTTTGTTAAATGTGAAATTTAAAAGGGGATCTAAATCTGGATCATCTGTAAAATGATTGATGGTTGGAGGAATGATATCGTGTATCACTGTTTGGATACAAGCAATCGCTTCAATCACACCGGCTGCACCTAAGCAATGACCTGTCATAGATTTGGTAGAGCTGATATTTAAATTGTAAGCATGCTCTCCAAACACTTCTGTGATGGCTTTTGATTCTGCAATATCCCCTAAAGGCGTAGAAGTGCCATGGGTATTGATGTAGTCAATCTCATTGGCCTGCATGCCCGCATCTCTCAAAGCTGCATTCATGACGTTTTTTGCACCCAACCCTTCTGGATGTGGTGCAGTTAAATGGTAGGCATCCGCTGTGGCGCCTCCACCTACTACTTCACAATATATTTTTGCACCACGACGAATCGCATGCTCTAATTCTTCTAATACTAAAACACCACTTGCTTCCCCCATGATAAAACCATCACGGTCTTTATCGTAAGGACGACTTGCAGTTTTTGGATCGTCATTGCGCTCACTCATCGCTTTCATCGCATTGAATCCACCCATTCCCGCAATACCAATCACTGCTTCAGCTCCCCCAGTAATAATGATATCTGCTTTGCCTAATTTTAAATTATCCATCGCCGAAATAATGGCGTTTGTACTAGATGCACAAGCACTCACTACTGCATAGTTGGGACCTCTAAATCCATGCTTCATGGAGATTTGTCCAGCAGCAATATCTAAAATCATTTTTGGAATGAAAAAAGGATTGAACCTTGGCGTGCCATCCCCATGCACAAAATTGGTTACTTCTTCTGTGAAAGTTGTTAAGCCACCAATACCACTTGCAAAAATAACACCCACTCTATCATGGTCTACATTTTCTTTGGTAATACCCGCATCCAATACCGCTTGATCACTTGCTACCAAAGCAATCTGTGCAAAACGATCTAGTTTTCTTGCTTCCTTACGATCCATAAATTCAGTTGGATCAAAACCTTTTATTTCACATGCAAATCTTGTCTTAAACTTAGACGCATCAAATTGCGTAATCATTTCTGCACCAGAAACACCATTGATTAAATTATTCCAATACGTTTCTACATTATTCCCTATGGGTGTTAGGGCACCTATTCCTGTAACTACAATACGTTTAGTTTGCATGTGCATCTTTTTAAAATAAAAATCCGCCTTTAAAGCAAGGCTCAAAAAGGCGGATTAAATATGCCGAAGTTTCAGCTTATAAAATAATACAATATTATTTTGCGTGCTCTTCTAAATAAGCAACAGCTTGACCAACAGTAGTAATTGTTTCTGCTT
>CAMCHR010000046.1 GCA_945874755.1 Chitinophaga pinensis | reverse complement strand
TTTGG
Organism: Chitinophaga pinensis; assembly: GCA_945874755.1. Classification (GTDB taxonomy): domain Bacteria; phylum Bacteroidota; class Bacteroidia; order Chitinophagales; family Chitinophagaceae; genus Sediminibacterium; species Sediminibacterium pinensis_B. The sequence goes on along the minus strand of CAMCHR010000046.1, from coordinate 15,948 downwards.
CGTTATGCCCACCAATTCAAGATCGAAAGTTAAATCTTGACCAGCAAGACTATGATTTGCATCTAATACAACCACTTCCTCTTTCACTTCTACCACTGTCACTTGAAATTGTTGACCTTGACCATTATTCATTGTTAAAGCCATTCCAATTTCAGGATTTAAATCGGCAGGAAACTGTGTTTTTGGAAATTCAACAATCATTTCTGGTTGTTTAGGACCATATGCCTCCATAAATGGAATATGAATTGTTTTCTTTTCGCCTACTGTCATTTCTAAAACGCCATTATCAAAACCAGGAATTACCATGCCAGAACCAACTTCGAACTCTAGCGGGGCTCTTCCTTCAGAAGAGTCAAATGTTTCACCAGACGTTAATTTACCGTGGTAATGCACTTGAATGGTATCCCCATTTTTTACTTGTTGCATATTGATTTTTTTTTAAATAAAGCACTTAGGGTGCAAAGGGCAAAAGTAGTAAATTCTAGTTAACTTTGCAAGATGAGTGCCAGTCCAAAAATAGTCTTTATGGGTACGCCTGCTTTTGCTGTCGCGTCCTTAAAAGCCCTGTTAGATGCTAAAATGAATGTGGTGGGTGTTGTTACCGCGCCAGATAAACCAGCAGGAAGAGGTATGCAATTACAGCAAAGTGCGGTAAAACAATTTGCACTTGAACATCACTTACCAATTGCACAACCAGAAAAATTAAAATCACCCGATTTTTTTGCACAGATTCAAGCATGGCAACCAGATATTCAAATTGTGGTGGCATTTAGAATGTTACCAGAATCCATTTGGTCTTTTCCACCAATGGGAACACTCAATGTGCATGGCTCTTTACTTCCTAAATACCGTGGTGCAGCACCTATTAATTGGGCCATCATCAATGGAGAAAAAGAAACGGGCGTGACCACTTTTAGATTACAACATGCCATTGATACCGGAGACATTTTATTACAAGAACGTATTCCAATTTCGCCGGATATGACCGCAGGCGAATTACATGATATCATGATGGAAGTAGGCGCTCAAACACTTGTAACAACTTTAAATGGATTGATTACAAATACGATTCAAGCCAAGCCACAACAAGATGCGCTTGCTAGTTTTCATGCGCCAAAAATATTTACAAAGGATTGTCAAATCGATTGGCAACAACCAGTTGTTAAAGTTCATAATTTAATTCGAGGCCTTGCTCCCTTCCCTGGCGCACTAACTAAAGTAGATGGCAAGATTGTTAAATTATTCAGCACATCTATCCTCCATGAAAATCCAAAAGAACCAATAGGAAGCTTTGTCACTGATGGTAAGACTTATGCAAGATTTGCTTGTATTGATGGTTATATTCAATTAAACGATATCCAGTGGGAAGGCAAAAAAAGAATGCCTATTACAGATTTTCTTAGAGGCTATAAAAAAATGGACTAAAAAGAATAACTAATACGTTACAGACACTTGAAAGGTCTTATTGGTGACGCCTAAAATGGCAGCAGCAGCGTCATTTAATCGATACTGAATTGCATTGCCCACTTCAGGTAATGCATTGATTACTTTAGCGCAAATACTTTTGAAATCAGCAGTTGTAATTCTAACAATAGTGCCCACCGGCAATTCATTGGTTAAAATAAAAAATTTATTATCCTGCCAACCACTCATGCTTTTAAATACTGCAGCAGTTCCGTTTAAAGTTTGAAAAGTGGCTGCTTTTTTTTGACTGGAGAATAAGCTAGCAAAATAACCTTCATTTGTAGCCGCGCTAACTTGCACCAAATTCGTTTTCTGCACACTATCTTTAATCCTTGATTGCTCCTTATTTTGTGCAATCATTTGCCATTGAGCTGTTCTAACAACAGGGGCGACTTTAGCAACTGATCTTTTTGATTTTGAGTACTTACTAGATTTCTTTTTGGTAGTTTTCTTTGATTTCGAAGATTTGCTAGTTGGCTTTTTTTGGGTAGCTTTTTTAACGGTCTGTCCCTCTTTAACCAAAGCTTCGCTCTTTGCACCGGTGGCATCCATTTGGCCAAATAGACCAAAAGCTAGAATCAGGTATAAAATGAGCTTCTTCAAGGAGGACAAATTTACAAAATCTAAATGCAAAAAAAGATATAAAATTACTTATTAAACTAATATATAATTTATAAATATCAGTAATTCAGTATTCTCCAGGTATTTGGGTAGTAATTATTTAATCGATTAGGTAGTATTTTAACCCATCCTAGGCGGCAATTCATATAACTGACGCTATGCCAACCCTTGGGGCCGTTCAACTGAAAATTGGCTCTCCTTAGAAATTGTAGGGCATCCGGAAGGGCGACTTCGATATTATCATAGGGCATTGTCGTCCATTGACTCATGGCCAAGTCGTGCGCAGGCACTAGGTCTGATCCTTTAAGTACCCCTATGCGCATTCCTATTTTTTTGACATATAAATGTGCCCGAATGGTTTGCAAGTCCGAATAACAATGTGCTGGCAATGCAATCAACTCTTCTTGATGTTGAATACATGTAAACTGTTCTGGCAAAGTATAGATAGCGGCTAAATTAGCGAGCTCTTTTTTGGGTAATAAAGTGAATTGAAAAGGCGTCGAAAACTGACTGGTATATACTGCTTTTTGTTTTTGAAAAACGGCAATAAAAAATCCTTCCCCTTTTATTTTATCAGGGTAGAACCTAAAACCCTGCGCTTGATGAGTAGGACTATATGTAGCTACAATTTTTGAAGAGGGAGGCAATTGTATGGATACGGATGTCATCCCCTCCATTGCAGCAATCTCATCCATGATTTTTTCATCCTCTTCAAAAGAATAAGAGCAGGTTGAATAAATATAATAACCGCCTTCTTGCAATGCTGCAATACTTTCTTCTATAATCCTTGATTGTCTTTGACTGCAATGCAACACATTTTCTTCACTCCATTCTTTAATAGCTTGTGGATCTTTTCTGAACATCCCACTGCCACTGCATGGGGCATCTGCAATGATAAAATCAAAAAAATTAGGCAGGGCTTTAAAATGACTTGGATCATTTTGAGTCACTACAACATGATCACTCCCCCAACGAATACAGTTTTCTTCTAGAATTGCGTTTCTTGATTTAATAGTTTCGTTGGCTACCACTAAACCATTTTTAAAATAATTGGCCAACAAAGTTGTTTTTCCACCAGGTGCAGCACAAAGATCTAAGACTTTATAATATTTTTCTGTGTCTGCTAATTGATGAATGATGGTATGCAAAAACATACTGCTTGCTTCTTGCACATAATAAGCACCTGCATGCCATAAAGGATCCAACACAAAACTTGGTCGACCTGATAAATAAAATCCTTGTTGGCACCAATCCACTGGCGTCATTGCTTGCATAAAGGGATGTGCTGCAAGGTCGAATGATTTAAATTGATTCAAACGTACCGCAGTAAAATCTGCAGGCACTTGATGCGTCTTAACAAAAGCCGTTTCGTCAAATCCAGGAAGGCCTGCTAAGGATGCTATGAATTTTTCTGGTAACAATCAATAATATTAATAACGAATGATAAAATATTCTTTTTCTTTTTGTTCTTTTCTACAAAATAGGATGCCAATAGCAAATAAATCTATTGTCAATCTGATATTCGAATGTTTTTTTAATGCATTCCAGACCGTTTCCATATCAGCATCGTCATGTATCCCATGTAAGATAACCAAGGAATTCGAATGCATCTTGTCAATTAAGCTGCTTGCACTTTGGAGCATGTTCGCCTTATCCTGCCCCTCGCCTATATATGCGAAATCTATTGATTCATCAGATTCAATTAATTCAATCGCTGCATTTTTGTTTATTGTGCTATCGACTTCAAATTGTTTCTTGTCTCCTGTCACAGATATAGTTAAAGGATGATAGCTTTGTAACAATCTCGCAATGAGTAATTTAAATTTTGGACTAAGCCTGCTTGAACTCGCAGTTTCAATTTCCTGAAGGATTTTTTTTACAACAGGCGCACCATTTTCAATCTGCTCTAATGAACTTTTTGAATTCAATATTTCTTTTATGAATTTGAAAACAAATGGCGAGTGAATTCCATGTCCTTTTGCATTTGCAGCTCCCCAGTAATAATGAAGGTATTTAAGTAAAAGGGTTGGAGTAGAATAACGCATTTATTTCCTTTTCCAACATTCAAAGTCAAATGCATATGCATGTTTTGCATCTGCTGCATTAGGAAAGCTATACTCCAAAGCCCATTGGTCATCCATCACTGGGAATAAAGTGTCTCCCTCTATCTGTGTATGCACCCTGGTCATATAAATAGTATCTGCAATCGCTATTGCCTCTTGATAAATTTGACCACCACCAATAATAAACACTTCGGCATAATTTTCGCGTTCGGCAAGTTGAATGGCTTCTGCAATCGAACCAACTACCTCTGTTTGATCATAGGAAAGCCCCGTTTGTTTAGTCAAAATAATATTTAACCTGCCTGGCAAAACACGCTGCCCCAATGATTCAAAAGTTTTCCTTCCCATAATCACAGGCATAGCCCATGTGGTGTCTTTAAAAAATTTCATGTCCTTAGGTAGATGCCAAAGCAATTGATTGTCTTTGCCAATCATATGATTATCGGATGCTGCTACAACTAAGGATACTTTCATAATGATTTGATTAAACGGCCACCGGGGCTTTGATACCAGGATGGCATTCGTAATTTTCTAAAGTAAAGTCTTCATACTGGAATGCAAAAATATCTTTTACCTCAGGATTAATTTTCATCGTTGGAAGCGGGAAAGGCTTTCTGCTTAATTGTAAATTTGCTTGCTCCATATGGTTATTGTATAAATGTACATCACCGAAGCTATGCACAAAATCACCGTATTGTAAATCACAAACCTGCGCAACCATCATGGTCAATAATGCATAAGAAGCAATATTAAAAGGAACACCCAAAAATACATCGGCAGATCTTTGATATAGCTGACAACTTAATTTGCCATCTGCTACATAAAATTGAAACATATTATGACAAGGCATCAAAGCCATTTTAGATAAGTCTCCCACATTCCAAGCACTTACAATTAATCTTCTACTGTCTGGTGTTTTTTTAATTTGCTCAATCAATTCAGTAATCTGATCAATCACAACACCATTTGGTGCTTCCCAACTTCTCCATTGCTTTCCATATACTGGACCTAAATCACCATTTACATCTGCCCACTCATCCCAGATACGCACACCATGCTCTTTCAAATATTGGATATTTGTATCGCCCTTTAAAAACCAAAGCAATTCATGGATGATACTTTTTAAGTGTAATTTTTTCGTCGTCACTAAAGGAAATCCTTCGGCTAAATTAAAACGCATTTGATAGCCAAAACAGCTTTTAGTACCTGTGCCGGTACGATCTGTTTTTTCGGTCCCATGATCAATAATATGTTGGACTAATTGTAAATATTGTTGCATGCTGCAATTTACAACTTGGGGCGTAAATTAGTAGATTATTTTGCTTTTCTTCTCGCAATTTCCTGCCTGATCAATAGTAATTCTCTATTGGTTTGGCCGTTCACGCTTGAATTTTCCTGTGCCCTGCGCATTAAATATGGAATCACATCTTGCAAGGGACCAAATGGCAAATATTTGCTTACTTGATAGCCTTCCGATGCCATATTAAAACTAATATGATCACTCATGCCATAGAGTTGAGAAAAGTGAATACGCGCGTGGTTATTGGGTAAGCCTTTATCCTGCATCATTTGAGCACATTTCAAATTACTCGCTTCATTATGAGATGCAACTATTATAGCAATATTGTCCAAATGTGCTAAACAAAATATAACTGCTGCATCAAAATCAGCATCCGTAGCCAACTTATCTGTTTGAATAGGTGATGGATAGCCCATCGCTTCGGCTCTTGCTCTTTCTTTTTCCATATAAGCACCACGTACCAATTTAGCCCCTAAGATAAAATGACCTTCGGCTGCAATTTTATGTGATAATTCTAAGAATCTTAAACGGTCCGATCTGTATAACTGATAGGTATTGTAAACAATTACTTTTTCTTTATTGTACACACCCATTAATTCAATCGCCAAGCGATCAATGGGGTCTTGAATCCAAGTTTCTTCGGCATCAATTAAAATACCAATACCATGTGTTGCCGCAACATCACAAATGGCATACATTCTTTCTTTCAGCTTACTCCAAGCAGCATCATCTGATTCGCTATCATGAATGCCACTTCTTAATCTTGGTGCTTCATTTAAACGCTCCAATAAATGCATACTTGATAAGCCAGTTAATTTAACACTCACAAAAGGGACATTATCTTGCGTTGCTGCAAATTCAATTGCCTCAATAAATTGTTCAGTCACTGCATCAAAACTTGCATCCCCTTCCTTTGCTTCTACACCATAATCCAGGATCACTTGCACACCATAGGATCCCAACATTTTAGTCACTCTAGCAGATTCAGCTAATGTTTCTCCACCCACAAATTGATTGAAAATAGTACTACGGATTAGTCCGTTAACAGGCAATCCAGACTTCATTAACATGGGTGTCAATCGAGTGCCTAAAGCTACAATCCAAGGATTTTGAATGACGGTAAAAAGCCATTTTGCTTTATTTAAATCTGTATTGGACTTATACGCAAATGCGTTCTCTGTATTATTTAAAGATAGGTTCATGCTAACGTTCATTCGTATAGCAAATATCGCTACAATTCGCTAGTTTTCAAAGTTTAAATCGCTTGGTGATTGAAGGGCTGCAAAACCATTTCACTTACCACACCAGAGCTTGGTTGCTGACATAAAAACCAGATAGCTCTAGCAGCTTCTTCGGCCACCACCATCTTATCTCTTTGCACTCTTAAATCGATGGTATCCCAGAATGGAGAATCCACTCCGCCTAAATACAATTGTGTAATTCTTATTTCTGTGCGTTTTAATTCTTCTCTCAAAGAATGCATCATGCCTACCAATGCATATTTACTTGCACAATAAGCTGCAGCGCCTGCCATGGGCACTTTACCTAAAATGCCAGGAATATTAATAATCAACCCTTTTTTAAGTTCCATCATTTTTGGCAAGATCGCTTGAATGGTTTCAAAACTACTTAGTGTATTGACTTGGAAAGAAGTTTGCATTTCTGCAGTGGTTAATTTATCAAACGACTTGATGATGCCTATCCCTGCTGCATTGACAAAAATATCAAACGCAAAATCCAGTGTTCTTAATTGATTTGTAAACTGATGTACTGCATTTGTGTCAGCTAAATCAACTTGGAAAAATCGATCTGAACCCAGACTCAAATCTGAAGCCAATTGCTTGAGCTTATTGGCATCTCTGCCTGCTAACCAAAGTTGTGCCCCACTCCCATGTAACAAACTAGCTAATTGAGCACCAATGCCGCCTGTTGCCCCCAATAACAATACTTTCTTTTGCTTTAAACCTTCCATATCAATTGATTTTTAAGATAACAATCGACAGAAGGAAATTGTTCAAAATAAGTATATTTATACCCATTATGAAAATTATAGAAACAACCATTTACCAATTTAAAATTCCCATGATCCCTTTCACGATTGCTACAGGGACAATGGAGTATGCACAAAATGTGTTGATTCAAATTAAAACAGATCAAGGCATCATTGGCATTGGAGAATGCTCGGCTTTCCCAATGATTGTGGGCGAAACACAATTAAGCTGCTACAACAATGCCAAAGATTTTGCGCAGTTTTGGAAAGGAAAAGACGCATTGGATATCCCACAAAGAATGAAAGAACTAGACCTTATCATTGCTGGAAATAATACTGCCAAGAGTGCATTTGATTTAGCCTTATATGATATTGCAGCGAAAGCAGCCAATCAACCGCTATATCAATTTTTAGGGGGACAACAAAAACCAATAGAATCTGATTTAACCATCGGTATTGGAACGCCCGAAGACATGGCAGCACGGGCCATTGAATTTGTAGAGAAAGGTGTTCGAATGATTAAAGTAAAATTAGGAAAAACCCCTAAGGAAGATGTGGAGCGCATAAGACAAATTAGAACAGCTATTGGACCAGACATAAAAATCAGAATTGACGCCAATCAAGGATGGGCAAAAGAGGCTGCATTGGAAGTGCTCACTCAATTAGCACCTTATGCAATTGAATTCTGCGAACAACCCATGCATAAATATGATGACGATTACTTGCCTGCACTTTGCGCGAATTCACCAATCAAAATCATGGCAGATGAATCTGTTTTTACCCATCATGACGCCCGAAAATTAATTGCAGGTAAAGCCTGTCATTACATCAATATTAAATTCTCCAAAAGTGGTGGTATACAGGAAGCAATTAAAATTCATGACCTAGCAAAAGCCAATCAAATGCCATGTATGATGGGGGGTATGCTAGAAAGCAGGGTGGCACTGAGTGCCAAAATGCACTTTGCGATGGCCATGGACAATATCCATTTTTATGATATGGACACCTGCTTAATTGGACATACAATAGATCCTGTCATAGGAGGTGTAGCGTTTAATGGTATGCATTTAAGTATTGGTGAAGCACCAGGCATTGGAGCAGATGTAGACCCCGCCTATTTACGCAATTTGGAATCTTGTACGATCTAGCGAACTAGTATATAGGATAGTTGTACCTTCGTAATGGATTTTAAAATCAATGAAATTATGGAAGCAAAAACAGCATCCGCCTCTTACACGACAATGAACGAATTGGTCTTACCCAATGACACCAATACCTACGGAGATTTAATGGGAGGAAGACTTATGTATTGGATGGATATCGCTGCCTATCTTTCTGCTGCTAAACATTGTAATTCAGGAGCCATGACCGCATCCGTGGATAATATTAGCTTTAAAACACCTATTAAATTAGGCAATGTCATTTGTATTGAAGCTAAAGTGACAAGGGCTTTTACCACATCGATGGAAATTCATTTAAAGGTTTGGAATCAAAATACGATTGAGCAAACCAGGGTATTAAGCAATGAAGCCTATTTTACTTTTGTCGCGTTAGATGCACAAAAGCAACCAAAAAAAGTACCAGCCATTATTGCAGAAACCGAAGAAGAGAAAAAATATTTTGCAAGCGCCTTAAGAAGAAGACAATTGCGTTTGATCCTTGCTGGAAAGATGAAGCCAGATGATGCCACTGAATTAAAGGCATTGTTTATAAAAGAAGAAGGCGAATAAGTCTTTTGATCTAGCTACAATTTATGACTCAATCAATTTCATTTCATGGTGCTTCCCTTTAAGCATGTAATCTTTGCTTTGCTCAATGGCGTCCATTACTTGGTCTAAGATATCTTCCACAGTACCGGTATAATCAATCACTAAAGGCGGTTTGAATCTTATGGTTAGCGGCGTACCTACTTTTTTATAGGTCAGCCCTTTTTTTGTAAACGCACGCCAAAATCCATTTATCACCACTGGAATCACAATTGGATGATTGTTCTTAATGATATGTGCAGTCCCTTTTCTGCCTGGTGCAAAAGGTTTTGTAGTGCCTTGCGGAAAAGTAATCACCCAGCTTTTTGCTAATGCTTTATCAATTTTTTGTGTGTCCACTACATCTCTTTGTCTTTCTACATCCTTTCCCTCTGCCCTCCAAGTTCTCTTCACTGTGAGTGCTCCGCCTAATTTAAATAATTTTGTTAGCCAGTTATCATTCATTGTTTCTTCAGCTGCAATAAAATAGACATTGGTAAATGGATTCAACAAATAATAAGGGATGCCTAAACGATTGAACTTTCTCCATTTAACTGCACAAAAAATATGTACAAAAGTGATTACGTCTGCAAAATAAGTTTGATGATTACTCACAAAAAGTACATTCTGCTTGGGCAGGTCTTCTAGATACTCCGTGCCCTCAATCTTCATTTCATTAAACAAAGCAAGCCCAGGATAGGTAAACAATCCTACGATCCCATAAATGATGGAACGAAAAATTCTGATTTGCTTTAAATTATCTAATAAACGCATGTTTAAGCTACTAATTTGATTCGCAATATACTACATAAAATTATAATAGACTTCCCTGTTTAAGCAACAAATTGTATCTTTAAACAATGAAAAAGACTGCTGTCATATTCGATATTGATGGATTGTTAATCAATAGTGAGCCACTTTGGAATAAAGCAGCCGCTGAAATCTTTAGACAATACGGCATCAGTTTAACAGAAGCGCAATATGCGATCACCACTGGACTAAGATCAAAAGAATTTGTAGCACATTGGTTGAACGAGTATAAAATCCCATCTACAGAATATGAAAGAGCGGAGCAAAGAGTTGTTGATCAAGCTATGTTGTATATCGACAAAGAAGCAACTTTGATGCCAGGCGTTGAACATATCTTTCAGTTTTTTTTAGAAAAGGCATTTAAAATTGGACTTGCGACATCCTCCCCTCCTGCATTAATAGAGTGGGTAAAAGACAAGCTAGGAATTCGTAGCCTAATTCATGCAAGTTGTTCTGCGCAAAACCTACCCTATGCGAAACCACATCCGCAGGTTTATATAGACTGCGCCACTGCCTTGCACATCTCACCACTTGCCTGTATTTGTTTTGAAGATTCTTTCTACGGCATGTTAGCAGCAAAGGCTGCAAGGATGACCTGTGTAGTTGTACCAGCAGCCGATGCAATAAAACAGGAGCATTGGGCAGCAGCAGATCTAAAGCTATCTTCTTTACAAAATTTTGGTGCGCTGCATTTTAATATGCTTGCTTAATTAAGCGTAAAAAAACGCATTCCTTCCCTAAATAGAAGTTAAATTGCATCCGTAAATGGAATTAGCAAAAAAAATCATTGGCAAAGAATTAGAACTTTTTGAAATGCATTTCAAAGAGGCAGTTAAAAGTAGGGTTTCCTTACTAGACCGCATCATGCAATATATTGTCAAAAGAAAGGGAAAGCAAATGAGACCTATGTTTGTTTTGCTCTCTGCTAAGCTCAATGGAGAAATCAATGACGCCAGTTACCGTGCTGCATCTTTAGTAGAACTACTTCATACCGCAACATTAGTGCATGATGACGTAGTGGATGATGCACTAGAAAGAAGGGGCTTTTTTTCAATCAATGCTTTATGGAAAAATAAAATTGCTGTTTTAGTGGGCGATTATTTATTGTCTAAAGGATTGTTGCTTTCACTTGAAAATAAAGACTTTGAAATATTAACGATCCTCTCTGATGCTGTTAAAAAAATGAGTGAGGGTGAGCTATTGCAAATGGAAAAAACTAGAAATTTAAATTTCGACGAATCTGTTTACTATGAGATCATTTATGGGAAAACTGCTAGTCTGCTTGCATCAAGTTGTGCTGCAGGGGCCTCCTCTGTTACAAAAGATCCCGAACAAATTCAGAAGATGAAAGATTTTGGGGAATATGTAGGGATGGCTTTTCAAATTAAAGACGACTTATTTGACTATGGGGATGAAATCATTGGCAAGCCTACAGGTAATGATATCAAAGAGAAAAAATTAACCCTTCCTTTAATTCACATTTTACAAAAATGTAGTCCAGCATTAAAAAAAGAGATTGTATATATTGTTAAAAATAACAACAATGACAAACGTAAAGTTAAATTTGTTATTGACCATGTGAAGCAATTAGGCGGTATCGAATATGCGCAAAATAAAATGATTGAGTACAGAGACAAGGCCTTGGTTGTATTACATAGTTTCCCTCCCTCCATGACTAGAGACGCGTTAGAAGAATTAGTCCGCTACACAACCGATAGAAAATATTAATGGAAAAACGCTGGAATATATTGGAGGCCAATTTGGCTAAAGTAGCTGCGCTGCAGTCAGCACTAAAAATACATCCCATTTTATGCGAATTATTGGTACAAAGAGGCATTGAAGACTTTGATAAAGCAAAGCAATTTTTTAGACCTTCTTTGAATGATCTGCATGATCCTTGGTTAATGAAGGACATGGACAAGGCAGTCACTAGAATCACCAAAGCATTTGATCAAAATGAATCGATCATGGTTTTTGGCGATTATGATGTAGACGGTACTACATCGGTTGCGACATTGTACCAGTTTTTAAAAAATATACACCCAACCATTGACTTTTATATCCCACATCGATACAGAGAAGGATATGGGGTTTCAAAAATGGGTATAGATCATGCAAAAGCAACAGGAATCAATTTAATCATCTCGGTGGATTGCGGTATCAAGTCAACAGAATTAATCAGCTATGCAAAAGAGCTAGGGATAGACTTTATTATTTGTGACCACCATCTACCCGATCCAATTTTACCACCAGCTATTGCAATTTTAAATGCCAAGCAAATTGATTGCGGCTATCCCTATAAAGAATTATGTGGATGCGGCGTAGTATTTAAATTGATCACCGCATTGGCGCAAGCTTATAATTTACCTGATTCAAGTTATTTGCAATACTTAGACCTTGTGGCAACAGCCATTGCTGCAGATATCGTGCCACTGACAGATGAAAATAGGACGATGGCCTTTTTTGGATTGGAGAAAGTGAATGACAATCCAAGCCATGGTATTTTAGCTTTATTAGAATTAGCAAAACAAAATAGGCCCATCAGAATTAGTAATTTAGTTTTTGCTGTTGCTCCAAGAATCAATGCAGCAGGCAGGATGGATGATGCTAAAAAAGCGGTACAACTTTTTATTGAAACAGCATACCAAGTTGCTTTAGATGTGGCTTCCCTTTTACAACAAGATAATTTAGACCGAAGAGAAGCAGATAGTAGTATTTCTGAAGAAGCATTCGCAGAGATCGAAAACGATCCTACACATTTATCTAAAAAATCGACCGTGGTGTTTCAACCGCATTGGCATAAAGGGGTGGTGGGTATTGTGGCGAGTCGTTTGATTGAAAGACATTATAAACCCACCATTGTACTTACCCAAAATGGTGATATCGTTTCGGGCAGTGCAAGAAGTGTACAGGGCTTTAATTTATATGAAGCTTTACATGCTTGTAGAGAACACCTTTTAGGCTATGGCGGACATTTTGCTGCAGCAGGTATGACCTTGAATATTGATAAATTAGAAGCTTTTAAGGAAGCCTTTGAAAAAGCAGTAGCAGAAAGAATCACACCAGACCAGATGGTGCCAGAAATCTCCATCAATGCGCTACTTCCATTGGATCAAATAAGTTTACAGTTTTTCCAAATCATTGCGCAAATGGAACCCTTTGGGCCAGACAATATGCGCCCAATTTTTATAGCCAAGAATGTGCGAGACACAGGATATTCTAAATTGGTGAAAGAAGCGCATATTAGTTTTAACTTAACGCAAGGCAACAATAGTGTGAGAGGCATTGGCTACAATATGCCAGATAAAATTGAAATTGTAAAATCTGGTAAGCCATTTGATATTGTCTTTCAATTACTATTGAATGAATGGCAGGGAACACAATCTATCCAAATGCAAGTGATAGACTTAAAAGAAACGAGCCCAAATTAATTCGGGCTCGTTGATCTAAACTTTTGTTTATTAAAATTTATGCTGTCTTCATTAGAGAAAAGATTATTCTAACTCTAATTAAAACTAAAAGGCTTACTTCATCTCTAGCTTTGACTAGTCAATTCTACAGAACGATTGATAAAGCTAGTTAATTCAGCCCCTTTTAATAATCCTTGAGACAACAAAGCTAAGTCGGCTAAATTTCTTGCCTGCTTTTGTTGTTTATCTGTATTCGTTTCCTTTAAGAGTGTTTGATAAATTGGATGATTACCATTAATTGTCAAATGCACTTCGTCTGGCATTTGCGCATAAAATGCATTCATGCCTCCACCACTCATACCAGCCATGTCTTTCATACGACGCATGAACTCGGGTCTTGTAGCAATTACTGGAGCGACGTCTTGACTAAGGCCTTTCACTTCGACCGTAATGGTGGTTTCAGGAATTTGGAATTCAAATAATTTTTTAGCTTGCTCAACTTCTTCTTTGGATAAAACCGAATCCACATTTTCTTGCTTATCAATTAAATTATCTACCACATCCGCATCTACACGCACAAATTGCACGCCTTCCCATTTCATCTCTACATTATTTATAAAGGCAGCGTCCACCATGGTTTCCAACTTAATCACCTTGTACCCCTTGCCTACTGCTGCTTGAATGAAAGCGTCTTGCCCAACCGGATTGGTCGTGTACAATAAAACCTGCTTGCCTTCTTTATTTTTTTGAGTAGCTTCTGTTGTAGTTTTGTATTCTTCTAAAGTATAAAACTTGCCAGCTTCAGCAGCATCTTCTAAAATCAAAAACTTGTTGCCTTTTTCTAGGAATTTGTCATCGGTGATCATACCATATTTTACAAATAATCCTAAGCTCTCCCATTTTTCTTCAAAGGCTTTTCTGTCATTGTTGAAAATCTCTTCCAACTTATCCGCTACTTTTTTAGTGATATGCGCATTGATCTTTTTTACATTCGGATCCCCTTGTAAATAACTTCTACTTACATTCAAAGGAATATCTGGACTATCAATCACCCCGTGTAATAACATTAAGAATTCTGGAACGATATCTTTTACTTCATCTGTAACAAATACTTGATTGCAATACAATTGAATCTTGTCCTTCTGAATTTCAAAGCTCTGCTTGATTTTAGGGAAATATAAAATACCCGTTAAATTAAATGGATAATCTACATTTAAATGAATCCAGAATAAAGGCTTTTCGCCAAAGGGATACAATTCCTTATAAAAATTTTCATAGTCCTCCTTTGTTAAATCCGCTGGCTTTCTAACCCAGATAGGATTGGTATTGTTGATTGGTTTTTCAACTTCAGCTTCAACCTCCTTCCCCTCTTCAGCCTTGGCCTCTTTCACTTCTGCATTCGCATCGGTAAAATAAATAGCGACTGGTAAGAATTTACAGAAACGATCCAAAATAGATTTCACCCTAGATGGTTCTAAAAACTCTTTACTTTCTTCATTGATATGCATCACAATCTTCGTACCTCTATTGCTATAATCTACCTCGTATAATTCATAACTAGGGCTTCCATCACAACTCCAGAAAACACCTGGTGCATCTGTATGACTTTTTGAATAAATATCTACTTTATCACTCACCATAAATGAGCTATAGAATCCTAAACCAAAATGACCAATGATGCTAGCATCTTGGTACTTCGTTACAAATTCTTCGGCACCACTAAATGCCACTTGATTAATGTACTTATCTACTTCTTCGGCAGACATCCCAATTCCATTGTCAATGATCGAAATTGTTTTTTCTTTTGCATCCACAATCACGTCCACTCTTAAATCGCCTATATCGCCTTTCACTTCCCCTTTGGAACTTAAGGTTTTTAATTTTTGTGACGCATCCACCGCATTACTCACTAATTCACGAATAAAGATTTCGTGGTCACTATAAAGGAACTTTTTAATGATTGGAAATATGTTTTCTGTCTGAACTCTTATTTGACCTTTTTGCATAGTTATATCGTTTGGTTCTACTATTGCAAAATAAGGACCAAAGCCACACTTCTGCCAAGCTGACAAGCTCGTGCGGTAAAAAGAGTCAAAAACCGTTAATTTTTCAGCCAGGCTGCACCTGAACAGCGTGGATTGGTCAACAAAACTTTTTGGCCATTAAACTCAACTAGTGCTTTGAAAGTTATTATAATCAAAGTTGAATAATGACTTAAATAGTTATCAATCAATCATTTATAAAACAACCGACATGATTGAAACCCAAGGTAAATACACTGGCTACCCTAAGAGAACCTGGAATGGGGACCAGTTTAGGGGCGGCTATAGTGATCATTTTCCTGTGGCACTTATTTTTAAGCCAAATTTGAGTGGAAATCCACTGAAATAGCCTATCTTCGCCCTCCCAAATCTGTTTTGGCAGATTCATTCTGAATAAGGATGTCCACTGGGAAAAACCAATTATTTAACCAAAAAATTCAAGTAATGAACAATTACGAATTAATGGTGATTTTTACACCGGTATTATCTGAAGAAGATTTTAA
>CAMCHR010000045.1 GCA_945874755.1 Chitinophaga pinensis | reverse complement strand
ACAGGTTGGGGATGACTGAGTGCAGGACCTTATGCAGGTTGTACTAAAAACAATGGTTGATCAAACTCTACTGGGCTTGCATCTTCAACCAAAATTTTCACAATCGTTCCTTTTACTTCTGATTCAATCTCATTGAACAATTTCATTGCTTCAATGATACAAACAACTTTACCTGAACTTACTTCAGTACCCTCTTCTGCCAATAAAGGCTTATCAGGAGAAGCTCTTCTGTAAAAAGTACCAATCATTGGACTCTTAATAGTGATTAAATTGTCGGCAGCTGGGGCAGCAGCAGGAGCAGATGCCACTGGTGCGGCGGCAGATGGAGCAGCTGCATAGACTGTTTGAGCAGGTGCAGATGTCACTGTGATTTTATCTTCCTTTTGCTTAATGGTTACTTTGCCATCTTTATCTTCGATGCTTATTTCTCCGATATTGCTTTTGTTGACTACCTTAATTAAATCGTGAATTTGCTTTAAGTCCATATTTGGTTAATTTGGACAAAAATGGGCTTTTTTTGCCAAAAAGCACAAAAAAAGGGCCATTTTTTATTAAAAACGGCCCTTTTTTAAGGAATTTATATAAAGCCTACTTTATGAAAATAGGCTAAAAAATCTATTTTACTCTCTCTACGTACTCCCCATTTTTGGTATTGATCTTAACTTTCTCCCCTTCGTTCACAAATAATGGGACCATTATCGTCGCACCTGATTCAATGGTTGCTGATTTCAAAGCACGCGTTGCGGTATCTCCTTTAACGCCATTCTCACAATAAGTGATCAAGACATCTAATTTTTCTGGTAATTCAGCACCAATTGGTAATTCGGTCTCTGTATTCATAAATACAAAAACTTCGGCACCTTCAATCAAGTATTGAGGGGCATCGATCATCTCTTCTGCCATCACAATTTGTTCGAATGATTCATTGTTCATTAAGTTATAACCACTGTCATCCTTGTATAAAAACTGAAATGTTTTTTTCTCAACACGCACTGGGTAAACGGTTTCACCGCTATTCCATGTTTTTTCAATAGAGCGCTTGTTGTCTACCCCTTTTAATTTAGCCCAAATTTTAGCTGCTGCACGAGCAGTTTTATTTTCTCCAAATTCAACTACAGTATATAAACTATTGTCCAATTTTAGGATCATTCCTCTTGTGATGTCTGATGTTGTTGCCATAAGATTGTTTTATTAAATGACTATGTGAAGCGCAAAAGTAGTACTTGCAAGTCATTTAGAAAAAAACATCAAATTTTTGTTGAGAAATAACAGTAAAAAAACCTCGTTTAGCCTATTTTTGCGCCATAATTAATAAAGCGTAGACTATGTCAGTACTGGTAAATAAGCAATCAAAGATCATCGTACAAGGATTCACAGGAACAGAAGGTAGTTTCCATGCTACTCAAATGATGGAATATGGAACACAAGTTGTTGGTGGAGTAACACCTGGTAAAGGTGGCACAACCCATTTAGACCGCCCAGTATTTAATACAGTCGCTGACGCTGTTAAAACAACTGGTGCCAATGCGAGTATCATTTTTGTACCTCCAGCTTTTGCTGCAGATGCAATTATGGAAGCTGCAGATGCTGGCATTGCATTAGTCGTTTGTATTACAGAAGGTATTCCAGTTCAAGATATGGTGAAAGCAAAAAATTTCTTAGCTGGTAAGCACACAAGATTGATTGGACCAAACTGTCCAGGTGTGATTACTGCAGAAGAAGCTAAAGTAGGTATCATGCCTGGCTTTATTTTTAAGAAAGGAACAATTGGTATCGTTTCAAAGAGCGGTACATTAACCTATGAAGCAGCAGATCAAGTTGTGAAAGCTGGATTAGGTATCACGACTGCCATTGGTATTGGCGGTGACCCAATCATAGGAACAACAACAAAAGAAGCCGTTGAATTATTAATGAACGATCCAGAAACAGAAGGTATCATCATGATTGGTGAGATTGGAGGTAGCATGGAAGCAGATGCAGCTAATTGGATCAAGGACAATATGAGAAAGCCTGTTGTAGGATTTATCGCAGGTCAAACAGCGCCTCCAGGACGTCGTATGGGTCATGCTGGTGCCATCATTGGTGGTGCAGATGACACTGCAGAAGCGAAGATGAAGATCATGGCTGCATGTGGTATCCACGTTTGTGCAAGTCCTGCTGATATTGGAAAGACAATGGCTGCAGCTTTAAAGAAATAAGCGAACAACAAATTTGTTGAAATAAAGGAATCCCTTAGTATACCCATGCTAAGGGATTTTTTATTGTATTTTTGAAACATGAAGATGAACATGAAGATGAATTACAAAATGAACTTGCGCTTTGTGTACGCTATTTTATTTTGTTGTATTTTTTTTGCTAAGCTATCCAATGCACAACAAAAACCACTCAGCATTCATTTCACTTCTCCATCACAAATGTTTTTAGGGGAAACGATGAAGTTAAAAGTACAGGTGAAGCATCAATTGACCAAAGAACAAACTGGACATCTTGAATTTGCAATATACAATGCTGAAACAAAAAAATCGGTGGATGGATGGTTCTTGAATTTTTTTCCTTTTCAATATTTCACGACTATCTCCAATGAAATTTTTGAAACCGAATTTCCTTTTACAGTGCCGAATGATTATAAAGGAAAGTTTAGCATTGAATTAGTTGCAAAAGTAGATAGCATCACTGATAGCATTCGCATTGACATTCCCACTTATATTAAGCAATAATATTGGAGCAAGCCACTTCTCATAAAAAAGTAGATTACTTAATCATTGGACAAGGCCTTGTAGGCACCTGGTTAAGTTATTATGCTTTGCAAGCGGGAAAAACTTGTATGGTGGTGAATGATAGTCATACACCATCTGCATCACAAGTGGCAAGTGGGGTGATTAATCCAGTAACAGGAAGGCGCATTGTACAAACATGGATGATCGATACTTTTTTACCATTTGCATTAAAAGCTTATTCGGATTTAGGAACGCAATTAAATGCACCGATTGTTAAAGAAGCACCTGTTGTCTTGATTCATCCTTCCTTACAAATGCAAGAAAGTTTTGAATACCGTTACGAACACGAGAATGTGTACTTGCAAAAGAATAATGCTTCCGATTTTGAAGCATTCATGCACGCCCCTTTTGGAACAGGACAAATCAATCAAACGGTTTGGATCGATTTAAATTTAATGATAGCAGGATGGCGTCAACAATTAATCAACAATGCGCAATACAAAGACACCAAATTTGATTTAGCAGATTTACAAATTACCAATGAAGGCGTTACATGGAATGGCATACAAGCCAAACGTATTGTATTTTGTGACGGATTAGGCAGCATGCAAAATCCATACTTTAAAATGCTCCCATTTGCACCTAATAAAGGAGAAGCATTGATTGTTGAAATCAAAGACTTGCCAAATCAAGCCATCTACAAAAATAATATAACCATTGTCCCTTGGAAGGATCAACTATTCTGGGTAGGCTCCAATTACGAATGGGATTTTAAGGATACTAGCCCAAGTGAGGACTTTAGAAAAAAGATGGAAGACGCACTCACACAATTATTGAAAATACCATTTACTGTGGTGGACCATATTGCAGGCATCCGCCCTGCCAATCAAGAGCGAAGACCTTTTGTGGGCTTACATCCTAGCTATCCTGCCATTGGCATCTGCAATGGGATGGGCACCAAGGGTTGTTCACTAGCACCCTATTTTGCGCATCAATTCATTGAGCATTGTGAGCAAGGTTTGCCCATTCATCCGGAAGCAGGTTTGGAAAGATTTGAAGAAATTTTAAATAAATAAGCCTGTAGGAATTAAAATCTGCTAATAATTTTTATCTTTAAATTTAACAACAATTTTTTATAATTTATCCTAGCTAAAAAATGACTCAAGAACAACAAGAATTTTACAATATTCCCATCAAGTATCGTAGGATGGAAAACCTGCATATTGTATTTTGGATTTTTAAAGATATTGGTTGGTGTATGGGATTTACTTTGTTGGGTATTACAATGATTGTACCTACCCTCATTATTTCAATTGTCATTGCTTGGAGAACAAGAACTATTGTTTCAGAACTTTGTCATAATATCGCTATCACTGTTTGGATTTCTGCCAACTCATTTTGGATGTGCACCGAATTTTTTAAAGTAGATTATCTTCCTATTGGATACGGACTTACAGTAAAACATTTAGCCATGATTCCATTTTTAATTGGGATGTTCATTCTAGGCTATTATTATATCTGGTTTAAACCAAGACATAAAGGCGTTTTATAATTAAAATTGATAAATCTTAATTATTAACCAATAGCTTAATATAAATTAACTCACAATTTTAGGAGCTTTAGCTTCTTTGATACCTGCTTCAAACTGCACATCTAAACCATGTGATACTACTTTGGTATTTTCATATACATCAAACTTAACCGCTTTACCCCATTTAAGAGTTATGAAGTGGACACCTTTATTCTCATAAGGTTCTACTTCATATAGTCTGTAAGGCTTACAAGTACTTTTTTAATCGATAGGATTGAATAAAAGTAACTAATCCTAAGATGGAGATGGTTAAAAACGCCCATCTTAATCCAAGCGCGCCTGATAAGAATCCAACAATTGGTGGTCCAATTAAAAATCCAAAGAAACCAATGGAGGATACGGATGCGAGTGCAATACTTGCTTGACCTGGTTCAGCTGATCTTCCTACACTTCCATAGATAGTTGGAATCACAGAGGATACGCCAAACCCAACCAACATGAATCCAATCGTACTTGAAATGATTGTTGGATAAATAATTGCAATCACTAAACCTAGCGTCACCAATAATCCACTTAACATCAATTGTTTTCTGGGGCCCCAATAATTAATCAGCGCATCTGCAAACATCCTGCCCGTGGTCATACATCCCATGAAACTAATATAGCCAATGGTTCTTTGACTTTCGGTCACTTTCACAACTGATTGAAAAAATACCCCACTCCAATCAAACATCATCCCTTCACAAATCATATTACTGAGTGCAATTAATCCAAATTGAAACATCAACGGTGTTGGTTTGGTCCACATTTTCTTGAGTGACTGTTTATTGGACGCACTATGTAAAAGATGTTGCTGTGTTGCAAAAAGAAAAATAAATCCCAAAACAAGGATCACCACAAATTGCATCATGGGTGTTAAAGACTGTGCAATAAAATAGCTGCCTATTAATCCGCCTACAAATCCGGCTAAACTCCAGAAGCCGTGAAAAGTGGAGATGATACTTTTCTCAAATAATTTAGCTAATTCAACAGCTTGTGTGTTAACAGATACATTGAATAAATTTCCAATCATGCCAAAAATAAAAAGGGCTAATCCTAAATGGACCACATTGGTGTCTGCAGCCCATCCAATGTTCACTAAGCATAATGGATACAGCATGGATGCTATTTTAAGCATGATGTTACTGCCGTGTCTGGCCGTTAAGCTGCCCGAAAGAGGTATCCCTATAAATGAGCCCAATGGCAGGAATAAGAGCATCCCCCCAAACTGCGCGTCACTCAATCCCAGCGCCAATTTAATGTCGGGGATTCTACTCGCCCAACTTGCAAAACAAATACCGGTATAGAAGAAATAACCTGATAAAATAACGCGTCTAGACTGCTTTGATATACTTGTTTCGCTCATGGTCCAAAGATCGGTAATTTATAGGATTTGGGCTATATTTGCAGACCATTCATTATAATAGTCATCTATGTATCGTACGCACCATTGTGGTCAGTTAAATAGTCAATTTGTCAATCAAGAAGTCACCCTTGCGGGTTGGGTACAAACCATTCGTAAATTTGGTGCCATCAATTTTGTGGACCTTAGAGACCGTTATGGGATTACACAACTTTTATTAGGCGAAGCTTTACAGGCGCAATTGGATGCACAACCACTTGGTCGTGAGTTTGTTTTACAAGCAAAAGGAAAAGTGATTGAGCGCTCTAGCAAAAATGCCAATATCCCAACTGGTGAAATTGAAATTGAGGTAACTGAATTTAAAATATTAAATGCGTCGATAGTCCCTCCGTTCACTATTCAAGATGATACAGATGGTGGAGATGATATTAGAATGAAATACCGTTTCTTGGATTTAAGAAGAAACGCCATAAAAAAGAATATTGAATTAAGGTATAGTGTGAATCGTGCTACCAGAAACTATTTACACGAAAAAGGATTCATGGATATTGAAACGCCATTTTTAATCAAGTCTACCCCAGAGGGTGCGCGTGATTTTGTGGTGCCTAGCAGAATGAACCCAGGTGAATTTTATGCCCTACCCCAGTCTCCTCAAACTTTTAAGCAATTGTTGATGGTGAGTGGCTATGACAGGTACTACCAAATTGTAAAGTGTTTTAGAGATGAGGATTTAAGAGCCGATCGTCAACCAGAATTTACACAGATTGACTGTGAGATGAGTTTTGTAGAACAAGAAGATATTTTAAATATGTTCGAAGGTTTAATTAAGAGCATTTTTAAAGACGTTAAAAATATAGATTATACCGAAACAGTTCAGCGCATGACATGGGAAGATGCGATGTGGCATTATGGAAATGACAAACCGGATATTCGTTTTGGTATGGAGGTTTGTAATTTAAAAAAGCCAGCGCATGTATTTTCTGATAAAGCAGACCATGCAGCTTTGATTAATGGCGTTGATTTTAAAGTATTTGACGAAGCAGAAACAGTGGTGGCCATTGCTGCACCAGGCTGTAGTGAGTTTACGCGTAAACAAACAGATGATTTAACGGAGTGGGTGAAGCGCCCTCAGATAGGTATGAAAGGCATGGTATTTATTAAATGCAATACTGATGGAAGTTTCAAGAGTAGTGTAGATAAATTCTATTCCGAAGATAAATTAAAAGCCATCGCTGCAGCAACTGGCGCCAAAGCAGGCGATTTGATTTTGATCCTTGCAGGTGCGGAGGAAAGAACACGAAAAGCCATTAGTGAATTAAGACTCGCATTAGGAAAGCAATTAGGCTTTAGAAAAGAAGATGAATTTAAATTATTATGGGTAATGGATTTCCCATTATTTGAATATGACGAAGAAGGTAACCGTTGGGTCGCTAGACACCATCCATTCACTTCTCCAAAGCCAGATCATATTGATATCATGATCAACAATGCACCAGAAATCAAAGACGCTGCTAAATATTTAGAACATCCTTATGCTGGCATTAAAGCCAACGCATATGATATGGTTTTAAATGGCAATGAAATAGGCGGAGGATCTATTCGTATATTCCAAAGAGCTTTACAAGAGAAAATGTTTGCTGCTTTAGGCATGTCGCCAGAAGAAGCACAACATAAATTTGGATTTTTACTTGGTGCCTTTGAATATGGTGCACCGCCGCATGGTGGTATTGCATTTGGCTTTGATCGTCTTTGTGCTTTATTAGGTGGTAGTGAAAGTATTAGAGACTTTATTGCTTTCCCTAAAAACAATAGCGGACGTGATGTGATGCTAGATGCACCAAGCAGTATTGATGACAAACAATTTGAAGAATTGCATATCAAACTAAATTTAAAGTAGACCCATTAAAGTAGACCCATGCAACAACCTTCGAAATTATACCTTGTATTGTCTTATATACTAATTCCTATTGCATTATTTTTTGGTTTTTTGGATAGCATTTTATTAATTTCAGCATTAGCTAATCCAAGTGCCATGATCTTAGTATTTGCAATGGCTTGTATTGTGATTTATAGTTTCACAAGTTTTAAGTTTTTAAAATTAGGGATAGAAAGAGAACAGATTTTAACTTCAAAATTAAAAGACTGGATTAAAGTCAATGCTTATGTGAGCTTATTGATGTTTTGTTTGATCTTTTTGAACGCTGTGAGTATCTTGCTTTCAAATGATGCGACATTGATCAAATTTATTGATGAATTTTTAGCACAACAATCTGGCTTACCTCCTGAAATGAATAGCCAATTTGTACTAAAGTCCTTGCGCGTTGCAGCTTATTTCCTATTTGTCATTGGAGCAGTAGGCATCTTACATATTCGTATGACTTTAAAATTAGTCAGAGACAATGCTCACCTTTTTGAATAATCGAAGAAAAGATTTCATAATAATAAAGGCCCCAAATTGGGGCCTTTATTATTTATTTTAAGATAGGTCATCGAAAGATGATCGTCATTTAATTTGTAATTTTTTCTGGAACCGCACGTCCTACAATGCCTGAAGCAACACCTCTATCTCCCCCTTCGTGGTATTCAGCGTCTTCATTCACATCCCAAAGATCAAATAATTCTTTACCTGCAATAATATTCTTAGCAGCTAACATCGCTGTCATCATACTATGGTCTTGGTTATTATATTTGTGCATGCCATTACGACCCACTAAATACAAACCTTTATAATCCTTTAATGCTGCACGAATTAAATTTAAATGATCCTTGTATTCATGATCGTATACAGGATATGCTTTAGGTTGTCTTACCACATAACCATCTACCACTGCAGAAGGCTTGGTCAAACCAATTTGATCAATCTCTTTGGTACCTAGTGCAATTAATTCCTCATTGCTGCTGGTCCATAATCCATCCCCTTCAAAACAGAAATACTCTAAACCATAACATGCCATTTCAGGATCTGGCACCATGAATGGACTCCAAGATTTAAAATTTTGAATACGACCTACTTTTACATTTGGCTCATGAATATAAATCCAATTATCGCTAAATGCATCCTGGTCTTTACAAATTAAAACAACGGTTAAGAAGTCTCTATATTTTAATTGGCTTGCTGCATGCAATACAGGTGCGCTAAATGCTGGTGCCACTGCAGGAATCAATTCACGCATTGGGGCAGAGGACAAGACATAATCAAATCCTTCTAAAACAGCACCATTGCTTGTATGCACATTCCATGTATCCCCAGTTTTTTCAATTTTTTTAACCCCAGTATTCATTTCAATTTTAACACCCAATGCTTTACTCTTCACCACACACTCCTCCCACATCATACCTGGTCCACGTTTTGGGTAACGGAAAGAATCTATCAAAGTTTTAATCACATCACCCTTGCTCTTTTTCCCAGATGGTTTAAATAATGCATTCCATACGGCACTGCTCAAAGACAATCCTTTAATACGCTGTGCTGCCCAGTCTGCAGAAATTTCTTTACATGGGATCCCCCATACTTTTTCGGTATAGGTTTTAAAGAAGATATTAAATAAACGTTTCCCAAATTGATTGGTTACCCAGTCTTCAAAGTTTTGTGGATCCTTAATTGGAAATAATTTTGCTTTCAAATAGCTCATCACACATAAAAAGCTTTCGAAGATGCCTAATTGAAATAAGGCTTCAAATGCTGCTAGTGGATAAGAGAAAAACTTTTTATTGTAAAATATTCTTGAACTTCTTGGACGCTCTAATAATTCATCCGACAAAATCTCTGTCCAAAAATCTTCTACTTCTTTTGATTTTGAAAAAAATCGGTGACCCCCAATATCAAAATGATATCCTTTATAAGATTCAGTTCTTGAAATACCTCCTACATAGATTGGATCTTTCTCAAATACAGTGACATCTTGCGCCGCTTTGCCTAATAAATAGGCAGCAGTTAAACCTGCGGGACCGGCACCGATAATGGCTACTTTTTTGCTCATGGAGGGTTCTAATTTGAGCAAAATTGCAAAAATATATTGGGATTGTGGCGAATATGCACAAAGAGTTTGGCCAAAACCTTAAATTTGTTGCTATGTCAATGAATACAACCATAGAATGGAGCACAAAGCATTTCTCAGAACTCAATGTGGATGAACTTTATGCCATCTTAAGATTAAGAAGCGAAGTCTTTGTAGTAGAACAAAACTGTGTCTTTTTAGACATGGATAACAATGACCAAATAGCCTACCATACCATGGGATGGCTAAATGGCGAACTCATTGCCAGTACTCGATTATTTGATGTAGACCAAAGCTATCCTGGCTATCAAGGTATCGGACGTGTGGTAGGATCACCAAGACATAGAGGGATAGGAGTTGGTAAAGCGCTGATGCAATTTTCGATTGGGGAGTGTGAAAGATTATTTGGCAAGCACCCGATTAAAATTGGCGCGCAATTGTATCTCAAAAAATTTTACGGAGAACTAGGTTGGGAACAAGCTGGAGAAATGTATTATGAGGATGCCATTGAGCATATTCCAATGATCAGAAAATAAGTACCAGCTTTACATCTTTCAATTGTTATAATGAAGCAATTTTTAAGACTATTGCATTTCAATAGCTAAAAACTTAGCTGTATGCGTTTTTGATTTTTTAATCATTTCTTCTGGCGTTCCAACAAATTGAACTATTCCGCCTGCTGCACCACCTTCGGGTCCCAAATCAATAATATGATCAGCCATTTTAATGACATCCATATTGTGTTCAATCACCAATACCGTATTGCCTCTATCCACCAAACGATTTAATACGCCCATTAATAATTGAATGTCTTGAAAATGTAAGCCAGTCGTAGGCTCATCTAAAATATAAAAAGTTTTACCCGTATCTTTTTTCCCTAACTCAGTGGCTAATTTAATTCTTTGTGCCTCTCCTCCACTCAATGTTACAGATGATTGCCCTAATGTGATATAGCCCAATCCTACCTCTTGTAATACTTTTACTTTTCTGTAAATAAAAGGCACTGCTTGGAAAAATTCACAGGCTTCCTCGACCGTCATGTTTAAGACATCACTGATGGATTTCCCTTTATACCTAATCTCTAAGGTTTCTCTGTTGTATCTTTTGCCTGCACATTTTTCACAATGCACATACACATCTGGTAAGAAATTCATTTCAATCACACGCATGCCTCCACCTTCACATACGTCACATCTTCCACCTTTTACATTGAAAGAAAAACGTCCTGCTAGATAGCCTCTGATCTTGGCTTCTGGCACTGCTGCAAATAAAGTTCTAATATCTGTGAAGAATCCACAATAAGTGGCAGGATTGCTTCTTGGCGTTCTTCCAATTGGTGATTGGTCAATCTCAATCACTTTATCAATATGTTCTAGTCCAGTCACAGATGCATAAGGCATTGGTTTGGTCTTACTATGATAACAGAATTGAGATAAAATGGGATATAAAGTTTCATTGATTAAAGTAGACTTACCTGATCCGCTTACACCAGTCACCAATGTTAAAGTACCTAATGGAAAACTTGAATTTACTTTCTTTAAAGTATTACCAGTAGCGCCCTTAATTTCTATAGATAGACCATTGCCTTTTCTGCGTTCTGTAGGCACAGCGATCGCTTTTTTGCCCGCTAAATACAATGCGGTATCCGATTTTAATTTCAAAAAAGAAGCTGGTGTACCTGCTGCAACTACATGCCCTCCGTGAATACCCGCTCTAGGACCAATATCCACTAAATAGTCCGAAGCCATCATGATATCCTTATCATGTTCAACTACCAAGACTGTATTCCCTATATCTCTTAATTGTTTTAGCGCCACAATCAATCGTTGATTATCTCTTTGATGCAAACCAATAGAAGGCTCATCTAATATATAAGTGATGCCTTGAAGTTGAGAACCAATTTGAGTGGCTAAACGGATACGCTGTGACTCTCCTCCACTCAATGATTTTGAAGGCCTGCTTAATGATAAATAAGACAAACCCACATTCATCAAAAATTCAATACGATCATTGATTTCTTTTAAAATGCCTGTTGCAATTTGGGTATCCTTTTTATCTAATTTTTTTGGAAGGTCTAAAAACCATTGTTGCAAATCATTTAAATGCATTTCATTTAATGCCGCAATATTCAGTTCATTCACTTTAAACCAAAGGCTTTCTTTTTTTAGTCTTGCGCCATTGCAATCAGCACATGTATTGAGTTGCATGAATTGCTCCACCCATCCTTTTAACACATCGGTGCTTTGGGAAGAAGTAAACCATCTTTTTAACATCGACACAATCCCTTCATAAGTTCCAGTATAGGTGTCGGGGATGTTTTCATCATTTAAATCTAGTCCCAAAGTCGCACTCATATTTTTATCGCCAAATAAAAGTAAATTCAATTGATCTTTAGGCAAGTCTTTGATTGACTTATCTAAATTAATTTTATGCTTTCTTGCAAATTGTTTTGCTTGCTTAAACACACTCGCTTCTCTAGCTTCTCCTAAAGGGGCAATTCCTCCAGCATTGACACTTAAACTTGAATCGGGAATTAATAAATCCATATCAATCGCGTACACATTCCCTAATCCTTTACAAGTAGGACATGCACCATAAGGTGAGTTAAAAGAAAAACTATTGGGAGATGGGGTCTCGTAACTTAAACCAGTTTCAATACACATTAATTGTTTTGAATACTGCACAATTTTTTCTTTCCCCTCTTCCAAAACAAATAATAAATCCTTACCCATTTTTAAACTCTGCTGAACACTATCTGCTAGTCTGGTTTTCATAGCCTCGTTCACTGGGATACGATCTACCACAATTTCAATATCATGTATTTTGTAACGATCCACTTGAAATTTTGGTCTTAATTCAATGATCTCTCCATCCACTCTCGCTTTTACGAAACCTTTTTTTCTAATCTCTTCAAACAATTCTCTATAATGCCCTTTTCTACCTCTTACAACAGGGGCTAATAAATTTATTTTTTTATCCTTGAACTTTTTTTGAATGTCCTGAATGATTTCGGCTTCTGAAAATTGTACCATTGGCTTACCCGTCTCATAGCTATATGCTTTGCTGGCGCGCGCATACAATAAACGAAGGAAATCATATAATTCTGTGACCGTTCCGACGGTAGACCTAGGATTTTTATTGGTTGTTTTTTGTTCAATAGCAATCACTGGAGACAAGCCGGTAATTTGATCCACATCTGGACGCTCCATGTCACCCATAAATTGTCTTGCATAAGCGCTAAAACTCTCCATGTAACGACGTTGCCCTTCATTGTAGATGGTATCAAATGCAAGTGAAGATTTGCCACTTCCACTCACACCAGTAAATACCACCAGCTGATTTTTGGGAATTGAGAGATCAAAATTCTTCAAATTATGCTCTCTGGCTCCGATTACTTCTATATTATCGTTGATTTTGCTCATTGGGTGGCGTAAAGTTATAACAACCATTCCTATAATTAGTTGAGATGAGGCTTAAAGATTTGTAAATTTGCCCTAGCTAAAGTTATTTTAACCATGTTGGATCAAGCACCAAATTTATATCAAAGAGCAAGAAACTTAACCATTTTGGGCGCCATTTTGCTTATTGGTGCAAGTGCTTTTTTTGGTAGGATTCCTGTATTCCAATTGTTGAATACAGATGGAGGTGCATCCCTTGACCAATTTTTTAAATGGGCTACCTGGGGCGCGGAGGGATGGGTTTGGATTCCCTACTTATCAGTTGTAGTTGTTTTGTTTAAAAAAGACTTTAAATTAATTATTCTTAATTTTTTACTGTCCACGCTCATTACACAAATTCCCAAAAATTTTATCTGGGATAAAGTGAGTAGGCCTATTGCAAGTGGGATACCTTTAAATGATATCCATACCGTGCCTGGCGTGGTGATGCATTCTTGGAATAGTTTCCCTTCTGGACATACAGCGACTGCTTTTACTTTATTTTTATTAACAATTTATTTATTTCCTACAAAAAGGGTCTTCGCCATTGGTGCTATCTTCGCAATAATATGTGCGTATTCGAGGGTGTATTTAGGACAACATTTCCCAATGGATCTTGGAGGAGGTATGCTAGTGGCAGTCATTAGTATGCAATTAAGTATTTTGATACATCAAAAAATTACAAATCGATAACTCTTATTAATAGAATTAATAATAATATTCAATAAAAATATACGATGAAAAATAAATTCAAATTCTTTTGTAGCCTTAGATTGATTGTATTGCAAATACTTTTAGCAGGTTCGTTATTTGCCCAAGACACCACAGAACAAATTAATCCATTGACCAAGAACGATCCAAGTCAATATAAAAAACCTTACGTGATTTTGATTTCAGCGGATGGTTTTAGAGCAGACTTTGCCGAAAAATATGAGGCTAGCTTTTTACAAACCATCAGTCAAAAAGGAGTGCGTGCTAAATACATGCAACCTTCCTATCCTTCCGTGACTTTCCCAAATCATTATACCATCGTGACTGGTTTATACCCTGCACACCATGGATTGGTGGACAACACTTATATTGATGTGGCTACTGGTCAACAATATAGTATGGCCAATAAAAAAATGGTATCAGAAGGTAAATGGTATGGCGGCACACCATTGTGGGTATTAGCAGAACAACAAAAAATGTTATCGGCTAGTTTTTTCTGGGTGGCTTCTGAAGCTGATATACAAGGCATCAAACCTACCTATCATTATATCTACAATGACAAAACGAATATTGGTACAAGGATACAAGCAGTTAAAAATTGGTTGATGCTTCCAGAAGATAGACGTCCGCACATGATCACATTTTATTTTCCAGATGTAGATCATGATGCACATACTTATGGACCAGAAGATCCTAGGGTAAAAAATTCAGTACAATTTGTAGATAGCAGTATCAATGCATTGCAAGCAGCTTTAGCGCCATTGAACCTGCCAATCAATTATGTTTTTGTTTCAGATCATGGTATGACCACTGTTGATGTGGACAATACAATTGGATTACCTGCTGTAGTGGATAAAAAGGACTTTAATGTGCCTTGGAGTGATGCCTTATTGCATTTGTATGCAAAAGATGCAAGTAAGATTGAAGCTACTTATCAAGCTTTAAAGCAAGACACCCGATTCACCACATATAAATTAGATGAAACACCTGACCATTGGCATTATAAAAAATCGGATGATAGGTATAATAGATTAGGGGATCTTATTTTAGTACCAAAAACGATTCATCAAGTGTTTAATCTTGGTACAAGCAAGCCTACAAAAGGTAAACACGGATTTGACAATAAAGAAGTAGACATGAGAGCAAGCTTTATGGCTTGGGGACCTGCCTTTAAAAATGGACTAACTATAGATGGCTTTGAAAACGTACACGTTTATCCTTTGGTAGTACATCTACTTGGATTAAATTACAATGAGCAGGCGATTGATGGGAAATTTGAAGTACTTAAGCCGATTTTAAAAAATAAATAAGCTTATTAAACTAGTTTAAGATATTAGGCTCCTTTCCTATTTATTAAACTAGTTTAATTTAAAAAAAATAATTATGTGATAGGTTTATACTCTAAACAATGTATAAGCCATGGAACAGAGTAAAATTTTTATTCTAGAAGAAACCATTCAATTAGGTATTAGAGGTTTAACCAGAATGGAAAATATCATTCTAGGTTTAATTGCCCAACAAAAAAAGAGTAGAGAGATTGCGGATTTATTGTACCTATCGGAAAAGACCATTCGCAATCATCGATATAATATCAAAAAGAAATTGGATTTGCCCAATGAGAATAATAGTTTGTCGAGATGGGCGGTAACGAGTTTTAAATGTGCTTAATGGGGGAGTTTAAAAAATAAAATATGACACAGTTTTACGGAATTTTGTTTCCTAATTTAATTTTAATGTTTCTTTCTATTGCTTTAATTAAAACGCTATACTCCAATAATTTAATTGACAAATCCACCAGAAACACACTTACCCTTTTTTCTGTGTTAGTTCCAATTGGAGGTTTAATTACAACTGTTTTAAAAAGCAGAAGGATGATCAATCATTTGGCAAGGGGAAAAGCATAAAAGAATTACCTCACTTCGTTCGGTGATCCTTTTCTTCCCTTAGTGCAAAAGTGATTGCCGTCGTTTCACTCCGGCATCCTTTTCTTCCCTTAGTGCAAAAGCATAAAAGCAATAGCCTAATGAATGTATTCCTTAGGCTATTTGTTATTTCACTCATGCGCGATTTCAAGCGAGCTTGAATCGCTTATTCATGAAATAACAAAGCCTCAACTTTCGTTGAGGCTATTGCTTTCTTTTTTGGTCGGGAAGACAGGATTCGAACCTGCGACCCCTTGGTCCCAAACCAAGTGCGCTACCGGCCTGCGCTACTTCCCGTTCCTATTACAATTTGCATTGTAAATATTGTAAACCGGTGTAAAATCCAAGATAAGAACTTAAGAGCGGAGAGGAAGGGATTCGAACCCTTGGTACAGTTTAACCCGTACGGCAGTTTAGCAAACTACTGATTTCAGCCACTCATCCACCTCTCCTCCGAAACCTCTTTCGAGGGGTGCAAAAATAAGC
>CAMCHR010000044.1 GCA_945874755.1 Chitinophaga pinensis | reverse complement strand
TAACGCATTAAAATGCCTGTCTCTAAGACATCATTTACTTCTTTCTTTTCTTCTGCTCCAAATAATTCAAAACCGGGCATATGCTTGATTTTTAATGATAAACAAAGGTAGTTTAAAAAATGAAAATTGAGGGTTTTTCCGTATTTTGCATTCCTAAAAAAAAGACTAGAACCCATGGAGTATAACAAATTGATTTCCGTTTCAGGCATGTCAGGATTATTTGAATTATTAACGAGTAAAAGTGATGGTGCAATTGCTAGATCCCTAGAGACCAATGCGACCCAATTTATCAGTTCTAGAGCCTACCAATTCTCTCATTTAGAGAGTATTGAAGTGTTTACAACGAAAGAAAATGTGTTTTTGGCAGAAGTATTTATTGCCATGGGCAAATCAAAAGAAGCCCTACCAAGCGAAAAAGATGCCAAAGCAACGCAAGCCTATTTTAAGAAAGTATTCCCTAATATGGATTTTGAGCGTGTTTATGCCAGCGATATGAAGAAAATGGTGAAGTGGTTTGCTCAATTAGCAGAACATAAAGTGACGCCAACCTTACCAGAATTGGACGAAGAAGAAACTGAAGCATAAGCAAGCGACAATAAAGTATCGCCCCTTATATAAAAAACTAAAAAAAGGCTTATCAATTATCGGTAAGCCTTTTTTTATGCTTAAATTGCCCTATATAAATTCGACATGAAAAAAATACTCTTATGTAGCTTATTGTTCATCGGATGCATTGCCACTTTGGATGCACAAAAAATGAGTGAAAAAAAATGGGTTAGGAAACAATTTGCTGCACTAAACATGAATGAGAAAATTGGACAGTTAATGGTCATCAGAGTCCATAGCAATTGGTCACAATACAAAATTGATTCTATATCCGCTTTAATTCAACAATACAATGTAGGTGGATTGTGTTTTTTTCAGGGTGGTCCGGTTCGACAAGCGATGCAAACCAATGCCTTCCAAAGTGTTGCTAAGACCCCTTTATTCATTGCTATTGACGCGGAATGGGGTTTAGGGATGCGCTTGGATAGTGTTGAATCTTTTCCAAGACAACTTTCGATGGGTGCATTTGCTTCAAGTGATATAGTGTACCAAATGGGTGCTGCCATAGCTGAGCAATGTAAAAGATTGGGGATACAAATTAATTATGGTCCAGTCATCGATATCAATAACAATCCTCTGAATCCGGTCATCAATGATCGCAGTTTTGGTCAGAGTAAAACAAAAGTGATTCAACAAGGGGTTGCGTATATGAAAGGGATGCAAGACAATGGGATCATGGCCACTGCGAAACATTTTCCTGGACATGGGGATGTGAATGTGGATTCACATTTTGATTTGCCTGTCATCAATAAGTCAAGAGCTGCATTAGATAGTCTTGAGCTTGAACCATTCAAGGCATTGATCAATGCAGGTATCGAATCCATCATGGTGGCACATTTATCGGTTCCTGCGATAGATGATAGACCAAAATACGCCACTTCAATGTCTCCTAACGCAGTGAATGGATTATTAAAAAAAGAGTTAGGATTCAAAGGTATAAGTGTGACGGATGCGATGGATATGAAGGCGATTGCCAATTACTTTCCACAAGGAGAAGCCAATGTACAAGCCATTCTAGCAGGTAACGATATGTTATGTTTGCCAGGTGATCTTGGACAATCCATCAATAAAATCAGAGCAGCCATTAAAGAAAAAAGGCTAAAACGTTCAGATATCAATGCAAGGGTTAAAAAAATCTTGACGGCAAAATATAAATACGGTCTTGGTACACCACAACAAATTGACACGACCAATATCATTGCAGATTTAAATCAATCCATTGGTACCATCAATGCGTCCATGGCGCAACAATCACTTACATTTTTAAGAGCGACCAATAGTCCGGTATTAAATAACAATACAGCCTATCTTGCCTTTAACGCAAAATCAGCAACTGCATTCACTAATTCAATTACAAGCGCATACGGTGTGAAAGTTTTTTATACCAGCGGAAAAGATGCAAACGAATTAGCCTTCATCAACGATAGCCTAAAAGCCTATGATCAAGTGATTGTTGGTCTTCATGGATACAACAGAAGACCTGCAAATCATTTTGAACTACCTGCAGCTACCTTACAATTCTTAAACGAAAAAGGGCATGAAGATTGGATGCATTTAATTTTTGGGAACCCCTATGCAGTTAGTGATTTTAATACAATTAATAATATTTTATTTGCTTTTGAAGACACTAAGCATAGTCATGCCGCAGTACAAAAATGGCTTGAAGGAAAACTACAAGCAGGAGGTACTTTACCAGTTACCATCAGCCCTGAACTACCTTACGGAATGCCCTCTGAAGCTGCATTAAAAAAAAAATTCTAGCCGAACAAGTTCTTCCAGCAATTATTGATCAAGCAAAGTTGGCAATAATAGATTCCATTGTAGCAGATGCAATTGGTCAAGCAGCGATTCCTGGCTGTCAAGTATTGGTGGCTAAAAACAATCAAATTGTTTTCAATAAAAGCTATGGTACCATTGCAGGAGCGCAAAGTCCACTCGTGACCAATGCGACTTTATATGACCTTGCTTCTATGACAAAGACAAGTGCAACTACTGTTGCGATTATGAAATTGGTAGAGGAAGGCAAAGTGGATATCGAAAAAACAATTGGCGATTATTTACCTTGGGTAGTGGGTAATCCAAAAGCGAAAATTCGATTAAAAGATTTATTGATACATGAAGCTGGATTGTACCCCTATATTAAGTTTTACGAATCATTGTTAAATCCAGACGGCAGCATCAATTCAAAATGGATTGTACCTGTTCAAGACGCGACGCACCAATTGATGGTGACACCAGGTAAATACCTTGCCAATCATTGGATGGATAGTATTCGAATGAAAATTTTGAATAGCCCAATAACTACCCCAGGTAAATACGTTTACAGTGACAATGATTTTATTTTTTTAGGTAATATCGTAGAACAAGTGACCGGAATGAATCTTCAGGATTATTGTACAAAGACTTTTTATGGTCCAATGCAAATGCGCAGTACTGGTTATTTACCGCTTGAAAAAACAGATAAATCCAATATCGCGGCATCAGAATTAGACAACTATTTTAGAAAAGAACTGATTCAGGGTTCGGTGCATGACGAAGGTGCTTCCACCATGGGTGGCATCGCAGGACATGCTGGTTTATTTAGCAATGCAACTGATATAGCAAAATTGTATATGATGTTATTGAATGGAGGACAATGGGATGGTCAAACCTATTTAAAACCATCCACCATACAATTGTTTACAAGTTACCAATCTGCAACAAGCAGAAGAGGACTTGGATTTGATAAAACTGCTAGAGACAATGCGAATTCAAAAGATCCTTATCCGAGTTTAAGTGCACCAGCATCCGTGTTTGGTCACACAGGATTTACAGGGACATGTGTATGGGCAGATCCAGACAATCAACTATTGTATATTTTTCTTTCAAACAGAGTCTATCCAACAAGGGATAATAAAGCATTTAGTGCACTAAATTTGAGAGCAAAAATTCAAGAACAAATTTATCAAGCGATAAAAAAATAAGATGCAAAAATGGATCTATATTTTAATTGGATGTATTGGTTTAGCTAAGCCAATAGATGCACAATTGCAATTAGGCCCAATTGGTTCATGGCGTGCACATTACTCCAATGAGTCTATCCAACAAGTCATCAAAGGGGATCAAATTTATGCTGCCGCAGCAAACCAAATCATTCAAATCAATGCAAAGAAAGAGACAACTTACCTCAATACAACAACTGGTTTACATGCAACCGGGATCCACAAAATTGCATGGCACCCAATTGAAAATCAACTTGTAATTACCTATAAAAATAGCCGCATTGATATTGTACAGGGTGATCAAGTTACCTTGATTGACGATATTCAATTAACTAATTTATACTCCGATAAAGCAATCAACAATCTCTTTATATTTAATAATAATGCTTACCTATCATGTAATTTTGGAATTGTTGTGATAGACTTATTAAAAAAAGAAGTTAAAGACACCTATTTTCCTAATAACAATCGTCAGAATGTAAAAGTCCTACAAACCCTATCCTATCAAAATAAATTATTTGCGCTCACCGAGAATGGCGTCTGGTCTACTATTTTAGGACAAAATAATAGTTGGAGTCAAGAAAATACATTGGGTATTACTGGGATACAAAATATGTTTGTATTTAAAACCCAACTCTATTTTAACAATCAACAAAAAGTTTATCCTTATCAAAGCAATATTGCAAGCTATCAAATTAATACTGGTACGATTGAGACAATCGCTGTTGATGATGACAAAATTTTAGCTGGTGTAAGTTATCAGAATAATGGGGCATTGATTCAACTAAATAACAATCAAATCCATACAGTACTAATAGACTCATCGATATTAATCAAGCCTTTAGGGGTGCTTAAAGAAGGAAATACGATTTGGGTTGCCGACGATCGCAAAGGACTTTATGAAAAAAATGAGCAATCCAAATGGACCCCTCTAGGCGGCCCATTAAGTGAGGCATATGGCAGTAATGCATTCTCAGATCACCAACTAATTATGAGTTATGGGGCTGATAAAAAAGGCCTTTCAAGTTTCAATGAAAAAGGCTGGTCTAATTTGACACAAATTGAAAATATAAAAATCAATTATGTCAATGCATTATCCATAGATACTAAGGATCAGAGTTGGTGGATAGGTATGGATAATCAGTTAATTCATTATGATCCCAATAAAAAAACAATAGAACAACCTATACCAAATCCACCTATTGGTACAATCAAATCCATACAACAAAAATCAGATGGAACTATTGCTGTCTTGAAGGAAGGATTTGGCATCGTTTTAAAAGAAGGCAACCAATGGAAAAATTATCCAATAGATCCGACTCTAAACGCTACTAATTTTAAAAAGATTGTAATTGGAAATAATGGTTTGATCTGGATCATTGGACCAAAACAACAAGGTATTTTTTTATTTCAAAAACAAAATAATATCCCAATTTGGAAACAATTGAATACCAGAAAAGGTACTGGTTTTTTACCAAGTATGGAAGTTACGGCCATCACTGAAGATAAAAATGGAAGCATTTGGGTTGGCACAGATTATGGCATTGCCATTTTTCAATGTGATAATATCAATGAAGCTTGTGAAGCAGAATGGCAGAAAGTTGAGAGCAATGGGTTTGTAGGCTTCCTTTTCCAAAAAGAAACCATCAATTGCATTAGCATAGATGGTGCAAATCGAAAATGGGTTGGCACCAATAACGGTGCTTGGTTGATTAGTCAAGATGGTACTGAAGTGCTACAACATTTTACGACAGACAATAGCCCACTTCCAGATAATACAGTCTTATCTATAGGTATTGAACCAACTGACGGAGATGTTTTTTTCTTTACCAAAAATGAAATAATAAGTTTTAAAGGAGAAGCGACCGAAAGTGCAACATCACAATCAGCTATCAAAATTTATCCCAACCCCATAGCGCCTAGTTACAATGGGCCTATTTTAATCAAAAATTTAGTCAACAATGCCTTAGTAAAAATTACAGATATCAATGGGCAACTTATGATGCAGACAAGGGCACTTGGAGGTCAAGCAATATGGAATGGCAGAGACCAATATCAGCAAAAAGTTGCCTCAGGCATTTACTTAATTTTTATTCGTGACGATATGGGAAATGAAAAAGCGGTAGGTAAAATAATGATCAGCGCCGGATATTAGTTTGCCGTTAAATCAAATTGTTTAAACATTTTGAACTTCCAAGAATCACGCTCTCCTTGTATTACTCTATACATTAACTGTCTAATCTTATTGGTGGGCTCTTTAACGGTCGTATCTGCTGGATAAACCGGGAACTTTCTAAATAAAACACCTTCTACTAATTTGTATTCATCCTTGCCTCTGTAGCCTTTGCTTAACTCCATATCATTCAAAATATCGGGAAATAAAATGGGTGCAATTGTTTCGTTGTCTTTAGAACAAATTGGGAAAATACTTTTCTTACCTGCTGCATCCTCAATAAAAATGATCAAATCAGGAAATCCATCATTGTTTAAATCATCAATCTCTGCACCAATTACCCTTGCTTTAATTTCTAAAGAAGCTTCTCTAGATTCAGACTTAAATCCAATTGGCTTAATGTTTAAAATATTCCTATCGGGTGTTCGATTTAAACAAAAAATTCTATACCCCGTTTTGCCAATTTTCATGGTACTGTCATATTTAGACCAAACCTGTCCAATCAATTGTCCAGAAAAAAGGATCAAGCCAAAAAATAAAATAATACGCATACCTTAAAATTGATTTTTCAAAGTTAATAGAATAGTTTTAATTTTCCACTAAACGAATACGATGTCATTTGACTTAATTATTTTAGGGCATGAAACAAACAAACGCGTCCAGCTGATCGATCAGCAAAACGGAACCTTGATTGAACTTCAAGCTAAAGGTGGTTTAATGAACCGTTGGATGGTCAAAAATGAGGATCAGTCTCTAGAACTTGTATTGGGCAATTCAGGGATGACTAATTTTGAAATGAATGGATTTAGAAGTAGTAAAATGAGTCCTTTTTCATGTAGAGTGGATGGGGGGAAATACCAATTAGACAATCAAACCTACAAATTCAATAAATTCTATTTAGGGCAGCATGCTATACATGGACTTATTTATGATGCCGAATTTTCCATCCTTTCTTCCAAAATACATGAGCAATCTGCAGAAGTGCTATTCTCATTTGCTTATGAAGGAACTGATCCCGGATACCCCTTCCCATACAATATACAAATTCAATGGACCCTGTATTCAGACAATTTAATAAGTATTAAAACATCCATTGTCAACAAATCAAATGTTGTAATTCCTTTGATGGATGGATGGCACCCTTATTTTACTTTAGGTGGTCAAGTAGATCAATACATGCTGGAATTTCAGTCGAATGAAAGATTAACAATGCGCGATGATATGATTCCAACTGGGAATATGATTCAAGAAAATAGATTTGAAAAAGGTTTATTAATTGGACATACACATTATGATGATTGTTTTTTACTAGACCCAAAACAAAATAATATTCAACTTAGCTATGAAGGAAAGTCAATCATAGTAAGTCCTATACACAATTACCCTTACTTACAGTTATATACCCCCGAGGATCGAAAAAGTATTGCCATTGAAAGTTTAAGTGGGGCACCCGATTGTTTTAATAATAAAATAGGGCTCCAAAAATTGGAACCCCAAAGAGAAATTTATTTTGAAACAAGATATCAATTTAAAACTACATCATTGCTGTAATACTAATTTCAACATTGACATTTCTAGGCAACCCTTTTACAGCAACAGTTTCACGAGCAGGAAAGTCAGCACTGAAATAACTACCATATACTTGGTTCACTGCTGCAAACAAATCCATACTGCTTAAAAAAATACTGGTCTTCACAATATGATCAAAATTGATTTTAGCTTCATCTAATGTGGCTTTTATATTCTCCATTACCTGAGTTGTTTCGGCTTCGATCGAAGACAAAACCAGTTCACCAGTTGCTGGATCAAATGCTATTTGACCACTAGCAAATAAAAAGCCGTTCGCTATCACAGCTTGACTATATGGACCAATAGGTGCGGGTACTTTATTGGTTTGGATGATTTGTTTAGGCATATATTTTATTTTAGAATTGCAATTTCTAATTTTTTGAGCAAATCCAACCTATTTTTGCATTACAATTTTACGACTTGGCTAATTTATTAATTATAGACACCGCTTTGGAAGAAGCCATTATTGCATTGAGCAAGGACGACAAGATCATCGCCGAACTTGCCAATAAGGAGATGCATAGTCATGCCAGCTTCATTCAAGTTGCAATAGCCAATCTATTAGCCGAACAACAAATGGCAATCAGTGAATTAGATGCTATTGCTGTGACTTTAGGACCAGGAAGTTATACTGGATTAAGAGTTGGGTTAGCCACTGCAAAAGGTATTGCCTATGCTTTAGAAAAGCCACTTATTGGCTTATCCACCTTGAGCGCTTTGGCCAATGCTGCCATTCAACTAGCACCCAAGACAATGGCGTCCCCATTCAAAATTTTTGCAATGATAGATGCAAGAAGAATGGAAGTATTTGGAGCGGTCTATGATTCATCCTGCAAAACAATCCTACAAGAACAAGCCATGGTACTTGACCAAGCAAAATGGAACAGCTTGATCCATCAGCCAACCCTTTGCATTGGCAATGGACTGGCAAAAACAAAAGATTTCACAGCACCACATCTAGTAATTTATCTAGAAGGGCATTATACGAGTCAAGTACTACTAGATATGGCATTGACAAAATTGAACGACGCACAATTTGAGGATTTAGCCTATGTTGGCCCAAATTACCTTAAGGAGGTTTACATCCTTCCAAGCAAATAGTACATATTATTAAAATTTTATGTATTAATATTCATTACCTTCGCAATGTAAAAAATTCATAACCCCCAATATGTAATTTGTCATGAATCAATCGTTATCCTTGCTACAATTAGCCAATGGTCCCACACCATTAAAAGTGGATTTAATTCATAGTAAAAAAGCTGCTATGATTTTACGTGCAATGAACCACATACTCCGTCAACAAATTTTAAAATTGATTGACGAGCATCAGAAAATGACTGTAACAGAGATCTATGTAAAACTTAGATTAGAACAGTCAGTTGCCTCACAACATTTAGCCATTTTAAGAAGAGCCGGTATTGTTGTAACTATCCGCGAAGGAAAGTTTATTTTTTATATGGTGGATTACAATCGTCTTGAACAAGTGAACCAATTTGTAGAACAATTAGTTGGATAATATGGAGTTAAGCTTAGCTCAATTTTTACAATTATCTAAAGACGATTTGGTTCAAATCATTGATACCAGAGAGGATACTGAATTTTTACAGGGGTATATTCCTGGATCCATCCATATAGCATTAGATGAAATAAAAACTTTGAATGCACTTAAAATAATAGAGCATGATTGTCCGATTGTTTTAGTTTGCACCCAAGGCACTGCAGAAATCCTGATTAAACGTTTTGAACTTTTAGGGTACACCCAAGTGAAAGGTTATTTACAAGGAGGTTTTTCAACATGGTCAGAAGCGGATCAAAAGATTGATTTAATCATTGAAGTGGAAGTAGATGAATTAGCAATGGATATCCCATTCGACGAATACTTAATGATTTTGGACATTCGTGCCGAAGAAGTGTATGACAAAGCGCATATAAAAGACTCCATCCATCTTCCCTTAATTGAATTTGGTGACCCTGGTGCGATGTCAGAATTAAACGAGCATTTTAATATTTATATCATAGACGATTTAGGCAAACAATTATTGCTAGCAGCCTCAGTATTAAAAAAACAGGGCATTCACAATATTAGAATTGTTCAGGATGGTTGGGATGCGGTTGAGTTTTTGAAAAATAAATTCACGATTGTTTCTTCCCAAAAAAAAATGATAGATCCCGATAATTTTAAGGATAATTAGATCCAATGATTCAAGTTGTTAATTCGTACTAATCAAATCTGTGTATTGCAATTAGTCTACTACTAGATGTCCAAAGGTAGCTGCATCATAAGGATAACGCCATCTGCGGTGACTCCATAAATAATTAGCAGGCTCTTGTTTTATTTTATCCTCTAAGGTTTTTACAAACAGCGCAGTTAATTGTCCGTCTTTAAAATAATTAGGGACAGTGGTCATGAGTTCGTAATGTGAATGATAATGACCACGCTTAGTACTATAAAAATGAACAAATACTTGAGCAGTATTGTTAAGCTTAGCACCTTTTTCTGGCCCTTTTACAAATGGTGTTAGTTGTCCAAAAAATGGGACCCAAAAAGCAGATTTTGGATTGCCAGGATTTTGATCTGCAGCCAAAGCCATTGCATAATGACCACTGGTAGCATATTGATGGAACTGATTTTTAAAATTAGTGGCGGGTATCATGATACTGCCATATCTTTTACGCATATCCAAAATCAAACGATCAAAAAAACGATTGCTTAAAGGCATATAGACTCCAATAAAAGGATACTTGCCATATTTAGCTGCCCCCCAATTGGCAAATTCCCAATTAAAGAAATGACCAGCCATAATCTGCACATTTTGCCCTGTGGCATGAATGTCGTTGAGTACTTCTACGTTGGATGTAAAACGTTTTGTAAAACTTGTATCAGACATCGAGATCAATTTAATGGTCTCAAAAAAAGTGTCTGTAAATTTTTGATAAAATTCTTTTGCTATTTGATTGCGTTCTTGAATAGTTTTATTTGGAAAAGCGATGGATAAATTATGTTGCACAATATCCAATCTATATTTTAAAATTTTTCTTAATAAAAAAGCTACCCCATCACTTAATACATATACAATAGACCAGGGGATTAATGAGATCAAATAAAAAATTGCATAGAAGATGGAATACATAAAATAATTATTTACTTGGCTCAATCCAAGCATGGTGTTCTTTAAGTAATAAAATTAATTCATCTACAGCCACATTGCTATCAATATTGCGTTTCATCACTTCTTTGCCTTTATATAAAGTAATCTTGCCTACCCCACTCCCAACGTAACCAAAATCAGCATCTGCCATTTCTCCTGGGCCATTCACGATACAGCCCATGATTGCTATTTTTAAGCCTTTTAAATGATTGGTGACTGCTCTTATTTTGGCAGTTGTTTCTTGAAGCTCAAATAAAGTTCTACCACAACTTGGACAAGAAATATATTCTGTTTTAGAAATTCTAGTTCTGGTAGCTTGTAAAATTCCAAATGCAGTGGTATTCAATAATTGCTCGATACTTGAATTGTTAAAATAATTACGGCCAGATACATTAGATCCATTGACGCTTGCATCATATGAAGCTTGACTCAATCCTAAACAAATACCATCTCCAATACCTTCTAATAACAATGCGCCTGTCTCAATCGCAAAATGAATTAAGTGTTCATCTGTAGTTTGCCATTGGCTATCCGTCACTAAAACAATAGGTTGCTTTATCTCCATTTGCATCAGCTTAATAGCCATTCTTCTCACGGCTTGCATGGCATTATTACATTGACTGCTCAAACAAAAAACCACAGAAGGGTCTTTTGCAATCTGTAATAACAATTCATCCGCTATAGGTGAAAGATCACTGTAACAATCTAATTGTACAAAATTAAGTTGGGGATGTTTTGCATCGAAGGCGATAAAAGAAGCAGCGTCTATGATTGGATGGTACTTTTCGGTATTGCTGGCAAGTGCACAAACCGCAGGGCTTGCTACAATGCTAAGTGTTCCAGGCAAATTAAAATCTAAAGGTTGATTGCCTATAAAAACATAATCAGCAGCAGCATCCGAGATCGCCCATTTGTCTGTGGCTGCATCATAGGTATATCCAATTGCGACTAAGTCTGTTGATTTAATTATAGATAGGTGGCTTAAATCTGCGACCACCACAGGTACTTGTTTGCCACCAATATTGCGCACCGCAGTGCTTGAACGTCTGGTATATTCAAAAGGACTATACGGCAACTGTGTCAGTTCGGGCACCATAGCAGTATTCAATTCTGACAACTGATTGTATCTTTTAACTAAATCTAAACAAACTGGAATTTCCAATTCAGGGTCTTCTGTTAAACTAACTCTGATGGTATCTCCAATGCCATCTTCTAATAATGTACCAATACCAATCGCACTTTTAATTCTTCCATCTTCTCCATCACCAGCTTCTGTTACACCTAAATGCAATGGATATAATTCATTGAACTCTTGTTGCATTTGTTGAATCAATAATCGATAAGCTTGCACCATTACTTGAGGATTACTTGATTTCATACTCAAAATAATTTGGTGGTAATCTAAGCTTCTTGCAATTCTTAAAAATTCCATGGCGCTTTCTACCATTCCAATGGCAGTATCACCATATCGACTCATGATGCGATCACTTAATGAACCATGGTTGGTGCCAATACGCATTGCAGTGCCATGTTCTTTACAAATTAGGACTAGTGGTGTAAATCTTTCTCTGATGCGTTCAATTTCTTCTAGATATTCCGCATCGGTATAATCAATTTGTTCAAATTTCTTTTTGTCTACATAATTACCTGGATTCACTCTTACTTTTTCTATAATTCTTGCTGCTATTTCAGCTGCATTTGGTGTAAAGTGAATATCCGCAACCAGTGGCGTATCGTATCCTTTGGAATGAAGGATGGCTTTGATATTCGCTAAATTTTCTGCTTCTTTTTTACTTGGCGCTGTGACACGAACCAGTTCTGCGCCCGCTTCAATACAACGAATGACTTGTGCAACAGTTGCATCCGTATCCATGGTATCAGTGGTGGTCATGGTTTGAACACGAATTGGATGTCCTCCACCAATGATTAAATTACCCACTTTTACCGGTCTTGTTTGGATGCGCTTATAAGATGTCAATGATTCAGAATAGTATTGCATAAAACTTGCTTATAAATAATAAATAGTGCTTTATCGAACGCCTTTAAAGAATCCTTCTTTAAGCAATATCGCTTTTAGTAAGTTAATATTTCTGTTTTTAAGATCCAACCCATCGGTTGCACTA
The DNA here is from genome assembly GCA_945874755.1 of Chitinophaga pinensis. Classification (GTDB taxonomy): domain Bacteria; phylum Bacteroidota; class Bacteroidia; order Chitinophagales; family Chitinophagaceae; genus Sediminibacterium; species Sediminibacterium pinensis_B. The sequence continues at coordinate 3,641 of CAMCHR010000044.1, read as the reverse complement.
GTGTGCAAGACAAAGAAATAAGGATGCAGGTTTTCTTCGATATACCCAATCACCCAAGCTTGATTGCCGAGCGCAGTGTCTGTTGCCACTAAATAACTTAATTGGTAATTAGAGTTCTGCTCTTTCAAGATCATTTTTCTAAACAACTCTTGGCTACGCTTTTGAAAAGGTAAGCCTTTAAAATACAATCTTTTGATAAATCCAAGCTGTTCGTCTGCTGTAATCAATAAAGATCCATCACTCCAAAAGCCATCCATATTTGCACTCACAATCCCTTTACCATAATGAATAGAATCAATTTCTTGTAACAAAGTGGTTCTGCCAATTTGTTGCACTAATTGCTGATAATACAAAGTAGAATCCAGTGATACCCAAGTATTGGTATCTGCATTGAGTTGACCTTGATCAAATCCAATTAAAACAGGTAATGCAAAAAATGTATTCAAGGGCGCATAGCCACTATCCTTATAAGCCGATAAATTATACACCGTAAATGCTTCACTACTATTTTCCATTAAAGCAAAGCTTCCTTGCATACCTGCACTATCAATCTGTTGACCGATTGTTGCACTAATTTTTACATTATTTGGTGTGCAAGCAAATGCGCTGATACTTAGAAAAATGACAACAAAAATCTTTTGCATAATAAAAATTAAAAAGGCTATGAAACAAAATACACTCCACAAGTAGATGTGAAGTGTATTGTATTATAAATGATGTAGTACAAATATTATTGTATACCCAATAACTCCACTTCAAATATCAAAGTAGATCCTGGCCCAATGACTGGTCCTGCAGAACGTTCGCCATAAGCCAATTCAGAAGAAATAAATAATTTCCACTTACTTCCAACTGTCATTAACTGTAAAGCCTCTTGCCATCCTTTAATTACCCCATTTAAAGGGAAACTAATTGGCTCACCTCTTTGCACTGAACTGTCAAATATTTCACCATTGATTAAAGTGCCATGGTAATGACATTTTACGGTGTTTTTTAATGTAGGCTTAGCGGTATCTGTGCCAGCAACCATGACTTCATATTGCAAGCCATTGCTTAAACGAACCACACCTGGTCTTTTTGCATTTTCTGCTAAAAATGCAGCGCCTGCTGCACGATTGATAGCGATTTTTTCTGTACTCATTTTATCTTGGTAGTTTTTGATACATATGTCAATTAAGCTGTCTGGTATGATTGTTTTTGAATTCACTCCAGCAGCCATTCCTTTGTTGAACATCTCAATATTCACATCTTGAAGTCCCTGACCTTTTAAACTTTGTATAATTCTGTAACCTAAAGCGTAGGAAGCACTATCCTTTGTATTCTTTAAAAGTATGGTCGCGGACGTAGTTTTAGTTGCAACTGCTTTGTTGGTTACCACTTTCTTAAGCGCTACAGCAGGCTTGACTGGAGCCAATGGTTTTGTTTGTGCCCAGCTTGAAACTGCTATTGAAGTTGCGAAGGCTAAAAATATTATTTTTTTCATCTTGACGATATTCAAATTTAGACCTCAAAAATACATCAGAATCCCCTTATAATGCCAATAAATAATGAATTCTTTACCCCATAAAATACCGCCAAATACCCCCGGAAAGCACCGATTGCCAGCTAATTGTGCTATTTGAAACCTTGTTGATGATGATTGGCCTATTTTACACCCTCATTTTTACAATATTAAATACCTATTTAAAGGAAGTCCTAACTTTGTAAAAATCTTCATTATGAATAAAATAATAAAAATGAGCGCAGGCTTGATGACATTTAGTTGTAGTATTTTTTTAATGGCTTGTGGAAATGATACTGCTACATCAACAACCACCATGGATAGCACCGCAAATGCTGTTACCCAAGATTCAGTCATTAGTTACGATATTAGCTTAGTGGACAATAAAAAAGATCCTACATGTGGCATGCCTGTGACTGCTGGTATCAGCGATACGGCACATTATGACAATAAAGTATTAGGCTTTTGTGCTGCTGGATGCAAAGAAGAATTCTTGAAAAACCCAAAAGCAAATATTGCAGCGGCCGAAATGAAATAATGACTATTTGTCTAGCTAAATAAATAATTGATATCGTCTTTAGTTAAGGACTTCATAAATCCATCTTCATCAGAGATCAATTCTTTTGCTAGAGACCTTTTTCGATCCTGTAGTTTTAAGATTTTATCTTCCACCGTATCATTGCAAATCATACGATAAGCAAATATATTTTTTGTTTGTCCAATACGATGCGTTCTGTCAATAGCTTGTTGCTCTACAGCTGGGTTCCACCAAGGATCTACGATATACACATAATCTGCTGCAGTTAAGTTAAGACCGACACCACCTGCTTTTAAAGAGATTAAGAAAACACGACAATTAGGGTCATTTTGGAAACGTTCAATTGCTTTTTCTCTTTCTTGGATCGTGCTACTACCATCAAAATATTCATGATCAATTCCAAGCTTCGTTAAGGATTCTCTAATCAAACCTAGCATACCCAAAAATTGAGAGAAAACCAATGCCTTGTGTTCACCAATATTTTCTGCAATCTCACGCGTCAACTCTTCTAATTTAACCGATTCGTTTGGATAGGATTCATCTTTGATGATGGCAGGGCTATCACATATTTGACGCAATTTCATTAAGCCTTGTAAGATAGACAATTGTGCTTTTTGAACGCCTTTCTCCTCCACCAGACCCATCAATTTATCACGATAATCATTTCTGTATGCTTCATAAATTTTACGTTGTGCCGCACCCATCTCACAATACAATACTGTTTCTTGCTTTTCTGGCAAATCCTTTGCCACTTGCTCTTTGGTTCTTCTTAAGATAAATGGAAAGACAAATTTTCGTAGATGTTCTTTTTGTTCTTTCTCATCAAACTTGTCAATAGGCATCGAAAAATTATGCTTAAAATATTCCACCGAACCCAACATGCCAGGATTCAAGAAATTCATTTGCGCATAAATATCAAAAGTATTATTCTGTAATGGCGTACCACTTAAACAAAGTTTATTACCTGCATTTAATAAACAAGCAGCTTTAGTCACTTTACTAGTTGGATTTTTAATGGCTTGACTTTCATCCAAAATCACATAATCGAATTTAACTTCAACGAAGTTCTTAATATCGCTTCTTAAAGTACCATAAGTGGTGATGATTACTTCTACAGAACCATCTGTTAATTTTGCTTTATTTCTTGTACCACCATGGTGAATCATATAACTCAAACTTGGCGTAAATTTCTTCAATTCATTTTGCCAGTTAAATAACAAAGTGGTTGGACATACCACCAAGGCCAACAGCTTGCCTTGTTTTTCTTTTAAATGTTGTAAGAAAGATAGGGTTTGAATGGTCTTACCCAATCCCATGTCATCTGCTAAGATTCCACCCCAGCCTACATCATGTAAATAATTCAACCATTGGAATCCACTTGCCTGATAAGGTCGTAAAATAGGATCTAAATGTGCTGGAGGTTTGACATCAGCGATGGTATAATGTTCTCTAATTTTTTCAAATTTACCTTCTAGTTGGAAAATCAATTCTTCCTCATCTCTTTGTTGGTACAATTCATCTAAAACAGAGAAATGATATTTACTTAATTTTAAATTGTCTGTCTTGCCTTCACCCACTTTAAACAACAACGCATATTTGTTC
>CAMCHR010000043.1 GCA_945874755.1 Chitinophaga pinensis | reverse complement strand
GCGCCTGCTTGTTCAGCACTATCACGCACCGCTCTTTTTTCTACTTCGGTAATTGAAGACGGAATACAAATCACCATTCTCCAACTTGGAGGGAACAATGGTTTTTTTGGATAAATCATTTTCATCAACTCACGAATCATTAATTCTGCTGCGTTGAAGTCAGCAATTACACCATCTTTTAATGGACGAACAGTTTTAATACTTTCGTGTGTTTTTTCGTGCATCAATAATGCCTTTTTCCCAACACCTAAAACCTCTTTCATATTATTCCTATTTAAGGCAATAATAGATGGTTCGTTCACGACTACTTCGTCATTGTGGATGATCAGTGTATTTGCGGTGCCCAAGTCCATTGCAATCTCTTGGGTGAAAAAGTTAAATAAGCCCATATTCGTTCAGTATTTTACGTTCATTGGAATGATGCAAAAATCATCTAAAATCCTTGAACTACAAAGCTTTTTAAAAAATGAATAAGATTATTTATCAACAAGTATAATCAACAAATTTTATTCCTTGAATTCGAACCCAATATCTTTTCTAAAATTCATACCTTCAAATTGAATCAGACCTAAAGCATTTTTTGCGGTTTCGACTGCTTCTGAAATGCTATTTCCTTGTGCAGTCACTGTTAAAACTCGACCTCCATTGGTCACAATTGTATTTTCCTTAAACCCAGTCCCAGCTTGGAATAGGGTTGTTTTTGCCTGTTGCGTTACAAGGTCTAATCCACTAATCTCAAACCCTTTTTGGTAGTCACCAGGATAGCCACCACTTACCGCCATCACAGTGGCAAATGCACCATCATGGTATTCAATGTTTACATCTTCTAAAGTGCCGTTATCGGTAGCGGCTAAAATACTCACTAAGTCGGTTTGTAGGCGGGGTAGAATTACTTCAGTTTCAGGGTCTCCTAGTCTGCAATTGTATTCAATCACAGAAGGTTCCCCATTGCAATTCATTAAGCCAAAAAACACAAACCCTTTATAGACCAATCCTTCCTTCGCAATACCTTCAATAGTAGGGCGCACAATCTTTTCTTCCACTTTTGCCATAAACACATCATCCATAAAGGGCACTGGACTTACACAACCCATTCCGCCTGTATTTAGCCCTGTATCGCCTTCTCCTATTCGTTTATAGTCCTTTGCGTGTCCTATAATTTGGTAATTTTTACCATCGGTAAGCGCAAAAACACTGACTTCTATCCCTGTTAAAAATTCCTCAATCACCACTCTAGCACTAGCTGTACCAAATTGCTTATGCTGCAACATGGATTCAAAACTTTCCAATGCTTCTTGGGTTGTTGTAGCAATGATCACACCTTTTCCAGCAGCTAGGCCATCTGCTTTTAATACAATGGGTAAGCTATGTGCAGCAATATATTGCTTCCCCTCTTCGTAGTTGTCTATTGTAAATTCGGCATATCCGGCTGTGGGGATATGATGTCTTTGCATAAAATGCTTACTAAAAGCTTTACTACCTTCTAATTGCGCTGCGGCTGCAGAAGGTCCAATCACATTCATGGCTTGTGTAGCCGGATCATTTGCAAAAAAATCAAAAATGCCTTTTACAAGTGGTTCCTCTGGCCCAACAAGGATCATGTCAATTTGGTGGGTGATAGCTGCTTGCTTTAATCCCTCAAAATCGTCAATTGCAATGGGTAAATTGACGCCAATGCTTGAGGTGCCTGGATTACCAGGTGCGATATACAAATGATCACAATGGTAACTTTGTGCTATCTTCCATGCCAAAGCATGTTCTCTTCCGCCCGAACCAATAAGTAAAATATTCATAATTAAGGTGATTGCAGCACGAAAGTAAAATTTATTGAAGGGATTTTATTATTTTGTACCAATTAAATAAACGTTTTATTATGTCTACAACGACACAAAGCCATCCAAAAGGACTCTATGTTTTATTCGCAACAGAAATGTGGGAGCGATTTAACTATTATGGCATGCGTGCCATCTTAGTCCTGTTTTTAGTAAAAGCAATGGCTTTTAATCAGATAGATGCGTCACAAGTATATGGCAGTTATACAGGGTTGGTTTACCTAACACCTTTGTTGGGAGGCTATATCGCAGACAGGTATTGGGGCAATAAGCGCTCTATTATTGCAGGTGGATTGGTCATGGCCATTGGAGAATTTGTATTGTTTTTTTGCGGACATTTTTACGATAATGCCGCACTTGCAATGCCGCTATTTTATACTGGTTTGGGTTGTATGATTGCAGGGAATGGCTTTTTCAAGCCAAATATCTCTAGTATGGTGGGTCAATTGTATGCAAAAGGCGATTCAAAAATTGATGCTGCCTATACCATTTTTTATATGGGTATCAACACAGGAGGCGCACTGGGTCCAATTGTTTGTGGCTTTTTTGGAGACACAGGAAACAATGGAGACTTTAAATGGGCCTTTTTAGCAGGCGGGGTGGCCATGCTTTTAAGTGTGATTACACAAATTATATTTCAGAAAAAATATTTAGTGGACGCGGATGGAGTGTCCATTGGTGATGCACCAAAAGACGCACCAAAAATTTTGCAAAAAATTCCAGTCATGATTGGGCTGCTGTTTTTGCTTTCTCTTTTAACAATTGCGCTAGTCTATATTGATATTAAAGTAGTGAGTTATTTATTCTGGTTATTGATTGCTTGTATTTTATTAATTGCGTTTATTATTTTCTCCGATAAATCATTAGATGGAATTCAAAAAAAGAAAGTCGTGGTATTGTTTACAGTATCTTTCTTTGTCATCTTTTTCTGGAGTGCATTTGAACAAGCAGGTGCATCGCTTACCTTTTTTGCTTCTGAAAATACACAGCGCGATTTAGGTTTTTATGTGGTGCCAACAAGTTTCTTTCAATCCTTAAATTCCATATTTGTGGTGGCGCTTGCACCATTGGTGGCATGGATTTGGATTAAACTAGGTAAAGCAAAAAGAGAACCCTCCTCTCCTTTTAAAATGGCCATGGGTTTAATGTTATTGGCATTGGGTTATTTATGGATTGCAACAGGAGTGAATGGTGTTGGAACAGGTGTAAAAGTGAGTATGATTTGGTTGATAGGCATGTACATGATGCACACTTTTGGAGAGCTTTGTTTGTCACCAATTGGACTTTCCTTATTCAATAAATTAGCGCCACTTAAATTTGCATCTTTATTAATGGCAGTATGGTTTACAGCCAATGCATTTGCCAATAAATTAGCAGGTGTATTTAGTACCTTATATCCTGAAAATGGGATAACAACTTCTTTTGCTGGTTATCAAATTACGAACTTGCATGAGTTCTTTATGTTCTTTGTATTTATGGCAGGGGTTGCATCTATTATTCTTTTCTTATTATCTAGTAAATTAAAAAGTTTAATGGATCAAGAATAGAATGCCTATAAAATAAAAAAGCCTCGATTAATTCGAGGCTTTTTTATTTTACTTTAATTTAGTTAGACAACTCCCTTAACAATTTCATCCACCACCGCAGGGTCAAGTAAAGTAGAAGTGTCGCCTAAATTTTTTAATTCACCTTCTGCCACTTTTCTTAAAATGCGTCGCATGATTTTTCCTGATCTAGTTTTAGGTAAGCCAGTGACAAATTGAATTTTGTCGGGCTTAGCGATTGGTCCAATAATTCTTGTCACTGTTTGCAGGATGTCTTTACGAATCATGTCTGAACTACCATGGCTCTCTTGATCATGGGATCCTGTATAAATGATATAGGCATAAATACCTTGCCCTTTGATATCATGCGGATAACCCACCACAGCACTCTCTATTACTCCAGCGTGCATGTTAATGGCATTTTCTACTTCGGCAGTGCCAATCCTGTGCCCGCTTACATTCAATACATCATCAACACGTCCTGTAATTCTATATTGACCTGCTTTGTTTCTGAATGCGCCATCACCTGTAAAATATAAATGATCATAAGTTGCAAAATAATTGGTCCTGCATCTTGCATGGTCGCCATAGGTTGTTCTAATGGTTGCAGGCCATGCTTGCTTGATACAAAGATTTCCTCTATAAATTCCACCTTCTTCATCAGAAGTGGGTACAACCACTTCCGCTCCTTGATCATCTACCAAAATGAGTTCAACGCCTGGCATTGGATAAGTGGCCCATCCTGGTTTACTTGGTGTGATGCCCGCCATATTTGAAATCATGATGCCACCTGTTTCTGTTTGAAACCAAGTGTCTACAATGGGACACTTATTTTTTCCAATATGTTCATTGTACCAATTCCATGCTTCCTCGTTGATGGGTTCACCAACGGTACCCAAAACTTTTAAACTACTTAAATCATGTCCTTGCACTGGACCTAATCCAAAACCCATCAATGAGCGAATGGCAGTTGGTGCAGTGTATAAAATATTTACTTTGAATTTATCAATGATTTTCCAGAACCTTCCTGCGTCTGGAAAAGTAGGAATGCCTTCAAACATCATAGAAGTACCACCAGCACTTAGTGGCGCGTAAACAATATAGCTATGCCCTGTAATCCAACCTATATCTGCAGTACAAAAGAATAAGTCGTCTGGGTGGTAATTAAATGTATTGACAAAAGTATAATTGGTGTAGACCATATAGCCTGCCACAGTATGCACAACACCTTTGGGTTTTCCTGTAGAACCAGAAGTGTATAAAATAAATAAAGGATCTTCTGCATCCATTACTTCTGCTGGAACATATTCGGTGCCTTGAGCTTCTACTTTTTTAATTTCATCCTCCCACCAAAGGTCTCTACCTTTTAACATAGATACAGCTGTCCCTGTTCTTGTGCAAACAATCACATGCTTTACAGAATCGTTGCCAATTAAAGCGTCGTCTATCACTGCTTTTAATGGAATGTCCTTTGCACCTCTAAATGCACCATCACATGTAATAATAAAATTTGCTTTTGCATCTTCCAATCTGTCTGCAATACTTTGTGCAGAGAATCCACCAAAAATTACACTATGAATGGCACCTATTCTTGCGCATGCCAATACGGCAATGGCTAACTCAGGAATCATGCCCATGTAGATACAAATACGGTCGCCTTTTTTTACACCATTATTGTATAAGACTTGTGCAAACTGACAAACTTTTAAATGCAGTTGTTTATATGTGAGTGTACGATGTTGCTCTGCTGGATCATTGGGTTCCCAAATAATAGCAGGCTTATCTCCGATAGTCGCTAAGTGCCTGTCCAAACAATTTTCAGTAATATTTAATTGACCACCAATAAACCATTTAATGGAAGGGTCTTTAAAATTCCAATCACTTACTTTGTCCCATTTTTTATGCCATGTAAAATGTTCGGCGACTTCACCCCAAAATGTATCCGGATCTTGTATGCTTTTTTGATAGGCCTCGTGGTAGCCTGCAAGGTCTTTAATTTGGTATGGGTAAGACATAGGGCAGATTTAAAATTAGTCTTCCAAATTTACATTTTTTAACTTGATTGATTTAACTTGAATTGCAGCAATTAAATAATTAAAATATGAGTTTGGATATAAAGCCTAGTAAAATCAGTTTGGTGATTGGTGCGTCTTCTGTTGGCACCCTGATTGAATGGTATGATTTTTACATTTTTGGTATGCTGGCCACCATTATTTCAAAACAGTTCTTCCCTTCAGATGCAGGTACTTCGGCACTTTTAAGTACACTCGCCATTTTTGCTGCAGGTTTTATTGTTCGACCATTTGGCGCATTGGTGTTTGGAAGACTAGGAGATATCATAGGACGCAAATATACTTTTTTACTGACATTGGTGTTGATGGGTGGTTCCACTTTTGCAATTGGATTAGTGCCTGGATTTGCAACCATTGGTTGGGCGGCGCCCATTTTAGTATTGATTTTAAGATTGGTACAAGGATTGGCATTGGGTGGTGAATATGGAGGCGCAGCCACTTATGTCGCAGAACATGCACCTGCAAATAGAAGAGGATTTTGGACGAGTTGGATTCAGACCACAGCTACTTTAGGGTTGTTTTTGGCATTGGGTGTGATTATATTAATTAGATCCAATCAGGGTGTCGAAGCATTCAGTGCAGAGTGGGGAGGATGGAGGTATCCATTTTGGATGTCGATTGTTTTAGTAGGTGTGTCCATTGTCATTAGAATGAAAATGAGTGAATCGCCCATGTTCACTAAATTAAAATCAGAGGGTAAAACATCTACCAATCCTTTAAAAGAAAGTTTTGGGCATAAAGCCAATTTTAAAATGGTTTTATTAGCTCTTTTTGGCGCAGTGATGGGGCAGGGTGTGATTTGGTATACTGGACAGTTTTATGCGCAAAGTTTTATCGAAACTGTTTGTAAAGTTGAATTTATACAGTCCAGAAATTTAATGTTATGGGCTATTTTATTTGCCACGCCTTTCTTTGTGGTATTTGGTTATTTAAGTGATCGAATTGGAAGAAAGTGGATCATGATGTTTGGCATGCTCGCAGGCATACTCACTTACAGGCCCATCTATCAATATTTTTTAGACGCCACCAATGCAAAAAATAGAACTGAAAAAATTGATCTAGCGCATACTGTTGTTTCAGAAAAAATAGCTTCAGTAGATTCAAAAATGTATACAAAATTATATGTAGTACAAAAATTTGACACAGCGTATACAGATGGTGCTATATTTAGTTATACCAAAACGGACACGATACATTTAACGGATATTGTGGATGACGCAAGTGTTGGAAGTATTCAATATACCCAAGCGAATAGGGTGGATGCCACAAAATTAGACACCATTAAAGTCAAATTAAAACCAGTAAAAGGAACTGTTTTGGATGCAACTAAAACGGCGAAAGTCACTATTGCTTCGATATCTCAAAAACCAAATGTATTGGTAGAAAAAATATTGGATAAGGCAACCTATTGGAATTTAATTTGGTTGGTTTTTTTGCAGATCCTTTATGTCACGATGGTCTATGGTCCAATTGCAGCTTTCTTAGTGGAATTATTCCCCACTAAAATTCGTTACACATCCATGTCGCTGCCTTATCATATTGGTAATGGGGTATTTGGTGGCTTAGTACCTTTCTTAGGTACCTTAATTGTGGAGTTTACAAAAACTGCAGACAATCCTGCGGGAGATCCACTTGCTGGCTTGTGGTATCCAATTGGTGTTGCCTCTATTTGTTTATTCATTGGGGTTATTTATTTAACAAACAAGGTGGACAAAGAAGTCATGGATTAATCAAAAAACAGACATGAATACAATTAAAAAAATACTAGGGCTGGTTTGGATATTTTTAGCACCAGCTATTATATGGTTCTTAGCTTCGCAAGCCATCCAAAAAATTACTGCAGCTACTAGTTTAACAAAATCCAATGTGACTTTGCAATGGGTCATTATTCTGACCATCTTCACACCGATTTGTGTTGGGTTCTTTATTTTTGGATACTATGCTTTTAAAGGGGAATATGCTCATTTGCCTGCAAGTTCAAAAGATCTAGAATAATGCTTTACTTTTGAGTATGTCATTGAATGTACAAGCCATATCCAAAAAATTTGGTCAATTCCAAGCAGTTGAATCACTGAGTTTTATCCTACAGCCAGGAGAGATTGTTGGTTTTCTTGGACCCAATGGTGCAGGCAAGAGTACCACTTTAAAAATGATTGCAGGTTGTCTTAATCCAGATGCTGGTTCCATTCAGTTGTCGGGGTTGGATGTACAAAAAGACGAAGTCGCTTTCAAAAAAAAGATTGGTTATTTACCAGAGTCCAATCCTTTGTATGAAGATTTATATGTGCTCGAATATTTAAATTTCTTAGCGCGTGTTCATGCGATCCCCTCGCCATCTAAAAGAATAGAAGAGGTGATTGTGCAAGTAGGATTGCAATCCATGCGGCATAAAAAAATTGGGCTCTTATCCAAAGGATTTAAGCAAAGAGTAGGCATTGCTGCAGCAATTTTACACCAGCCTGAATTAATTTTACTAGATGAACCCACTGCTGGCTTGGATCCTAATCAGTTGATTGAAATTAGAAGTTTGATTCAATCACTCAGTAAAAATGCCATGATTTTATTTTCATCCCATATTTTACAAGAAGTGGCTGCCATTTCAGATAGAGTCTTGGTTTTACATCAGGGCAAGTTAGTGGCCGATCAATCCATTGGATCGCTGACTCAAACAGCAAGTTTAGAAGAAATTTTCAAATTGCTTACACATTAAAAAAAATGGGTGTAAATTGCGCAAACAAATAGCATTCAATTTTTAGAAAAAATATCCAATTATGAGTTACATTATCGAAGTACACGCAAGACAGATTTTAGATAGTAGAGGAAATCCAACCGTAGAGGTGGATGTCTTAACAGATGATGGCGCAATGGGTCGTGCTGCTGTTCCAAGTGGTGCGAGTACTGGTATCCATGAAGCGGCAGAATTAAGAGACAACGATAAAAAGAAATACTTAGGCAGAGGCGTTTTAAAAGCAGTGAAGAATGTGAACACAAGTATTGCAGATGCATTGATTGGTTTCGATATTACATCTCAAGCTGCAATCGATCATGTGATGATTGATTTAGACGGCACACCAAATAAATCTAAATTAGGAGCAAACGCTATTTTAGCGGTAAGTATGGCGGTTGCAAAAGCAGCAGCCGAAGAAGCTAATTTACCTTTGTACAGATACATCGGCGGCACCAATGCAAGAACATTGCCAATGCCAATGATGAATATTTTAAATGGGGGTGCACACGCAGATAATAAAATTGATTTCCAAGAGTTCATGATCATGCCTATCGGCGCACCTAGCTTTAGCGAAGGTTTACGTTGGGGTGTAGAGATCTTTCATCAATTAAAAAGTACTTTAAAGAAAAAAGGATATAGCACGAATGTAGGAGATGAAGGTGGATTCGCTCCAAATATTCAGAGCAACGAAGAGGCAATTGAAACAGTTTTAGAAGCGATACAATCTGCTGGTTATAAAACAGGTACACAAATTGCCATTGCTATGGATGCTGCTAATAGTGAATTGTGGAATGCGAAGAAAAAGAAATATGTGTTTCATAAAAGCTCTGGAAAAGAAATGAGTTCAGATCAATTGGTGAAATACTGGGAGAGCTGGGTAAAAAAATATCCAATCATATCGATCGAAGATGGTATGGCTGAAGACGATTGGGCTGGTTGGAAGAATTTGACAGATACCATCGGTAGCAAATGTCAATTGGTTGGCGACGATTTATTTGTAACCAACGTCAATCGCTTACAAACAGGAATCGATAAAAAAATTGCAAACGGTTTATTGGTGAAAGTGAATCAGATTGGTACTTTAACTGAAACAATCAATGCAGTAACCTTAGCACAAAATAATGGTTATAACACGGTGATGTCACACCGAAGTGGCGAAACAGAAGACAATACCATTGCAGATTTAGCAGTTGCATTGAACTGTGGTCAAATTAAGACAGGCTCTGCATCTCGTTCCGATCGTATGGCTAAGTACAATCAACTAATCCGTATTGAGGAGCAATTAGGGGAAACTGGATTTTTCCCAACAAAGGGTAAATTGAAGTTTGGCAATAAATAGTTCAATCTTTTACTATGCAAGCATTGAAAAAATTAATTCCATTTGTAGCCAATCGCTATTTTATTGCTTGCTTGGCTTTTGTATTATGGATGCTTTTTTTTGATCAACGCAATTTCTTTCTTCAAAGAGACCGAGCAGCTGAACTAGAAAAACTAGAACAAGCGAAAGGGTATTATGAAAAAGAAATTTCAACTACGCAAGAACAATTGAATAATTTACAAAGTAATCCTGGTGCAGTAGAAAAATACGCAAGAGAGCGCTACCTTTTAAGAAGAGAAGGGGAGGAAGTCTATTTATTTGAGGACACTTTTGCAAAAAGTGCTGAGCAGAAAAAATAAGTAGTCCTTTGCATGAAAAAACAAGCACGTTATCAGGGGGTCATTGATTATTTTTTAGCCAATGTACCTGTAGCAGAAACCGAACTGACTTACGATAATCCATTCCAATTATTGGTGGCTGTGATTCTTTCTGCGCAATGCACAGACAAGCGTGTGAACTTAACTACACCAGGTATATTTAAAAAATATCCTAATCCGGCAACCATGTCCAAAGCGAGTTTCGACGATTTATTTTCTTTGGTGCGTAGCATTTCTTATCCCAACAATAAAACAAAGCATCTTATTGGCATGAGTCAATTATTGCTTGATGCTTTTGATGGAGCAGTACCTATGACGATTGATGATTTAGTCAAATTGCCCGGTGTAGGCCGAAAAACAGCCAACGTCATTACCAGTGTGATTGATCAGCAACCCAATATGGCGGTCGATACCCATGTATTTAGAGTGAGCAGAAGAATTGGACTAGTGCCAATGACAGCCACTACACCACTTGCAGTGGAGAAAGGTTTAATCAAAACTATCCCATCTGAATTAGTGCATAAAGCACACCATTGGTTGATCTTGCATGGGAGGTATACTTGTTTGGCGCGAAGTCCAAAATGCGACACCTGCGGCATCACCGAATTTTGTAAATACTTCGAAAAAGAAACCAAGAAAAACGCAGCTAAGAAATAGGAAAACTTGAAAGTATAAAAAAGCGCTTCAACTTAAATTAAGTGCTTTTTTTATTATAAGTAAGATTCAATCGCTGTAACTAACTCTAGTTTTGTAATTGGAATACCCATAATTTTATTATAGGCTTTTGCATCTACCAAATAGTGGTCTCTGATAATTTTAATCAATTGACCATTGTTAATTTCTGGAATTAAAATGGTTTCAAACCCAGCTAAAATTTCGCCTAAGTTTTTTGGGAATGGGCGCATATACTTAATGTGGGCATGACTTACAGACTTGCCTTGACTTTGTAATTGCAACACAGCACTCTTAATGGTACCATAAGTGGAACCCCATCCAAGTACCAACACTTTTCCACTGTCCGCACCATTATCTATTGTTTGCAATGGAATGTAGTCTGCTATTTTATCTACTTTGGCTTGTCTCATTTTCACCATGAATTCATGGTTCTCTGGATCATAGCTTACGTTACCAGTCTCGTGTTGCTTTTCGATACCACCAATACGATGTTCTAATCCTGCAGTACCAGGAATCGCCCATGGCCTTGCTAATTTTTCATCTCTTTTATAAGGCAAGAATTTTTCTTCTCCTTCTGCTAAACTTGTTTTGAATTTTACTTCAATTGCAGGTAAGTCCGCAGCAGCAGGGAATTTCCATGGCTCTGCACCATTGGCAATATACCCATCACTTAAAAGAATCACCGGTGTCATATGTTGTAAAGCAATTTTCACTGCTTCAAAAGCCATAAAGAAACAATCGCTTGGTGTGGATGCAGCTAATACAGGAATTGGCGCTTCTCCGTTACGACCATAATAGGCTTGCATTAAGTCACTTTGCTCTGTTTTTGTTGGTAAACCAGTTGATGGCCCACCTCTTTGTATATTGATAATCAACAAAGGAATTTCTAACATGGTTGCCAAACCAATGGCTTCTGTTTTTAAAGCCATACCTGGTCCAGAAGTGGTGGTTAAACCAATCGATCCACCATAGCTTGCACCAATTGCTGCTGTAATCCCTGCGATTTCATCTTCCGCTTGAAAAGTTTTAATCCCAAAATTTTTGTACTTACTCAATTCGTGTAAAATATCAGAGGCAGGTGTAATGGGGTAAGATCCAAGGAATAAAGGCAGTCCGCTTTTTTGCGATGCAGCAATTAGTCCCATTGATAATGCTTGATTGCCCATGATACTTCTGTAAGTACCTGGTTCCATCTTTGATTTCTCTACCTTATACCTTGCATTGAATAATTCAGCAGTCTCACCATAATAATATCCCGCTTTCAATACGTCAATATTGCTCTTTAAAATATTTTCTTTCTTACCAAATTTCTCTTCTAAGAAATCAATGGTGTTGTCTAAGTTTCTATTGTACAACCAATAAATTAAACCAAGTACAAACATATTCTTTGCACGGTCACGTTCTTTGGTTCCTAAATCTGTATTGGACTTTAAAGCTTCTCTTGTCAATTTTGTAATGTCCACTTTGGTTAATTCATAACCATCTAAGCTGCCATCTTCCAAAGGATTAATGCCTTCTGGATAAGCAGCGAGCCTTAAATTTTTTGCATCAAATCCTTCTAAATTCGCAATAATTTTTCCACCTTTTTTCAAGCCTTTTAAATTCACTTTCAATGCAGCAGCATTCATCGCCACCAAGACATCGCAGGTATCACCTGGTGTGTACACTGGATTAGAACTAAAGTGTATTTGAAATCCACTCACGCCTGGCAGGGTACCGATAGGGGCCCTGATCTCCGCAGGAAAATCTGGGAAAGTCGCTAAATCGATTCCTAGTAAGGCGGTATTATTGGTAAATTGCTGGCCGGTTAACTGCATTCCATCACCACTGTCACCAGCAAATTTGATCACGACATCCTGTAAAACAATTTCTTCTTGCATATGCATCAATTGGATGACAAAGTTACAAAGCATCGCCTCTAAAACCGCATTTTTTATCGGTTTATTCTAATTTCTTGTTTAAGCCTGCGCCTTCAATAGCAATTTGCTAGCTTGGATCAATATCTAGGCTTGAAAAAATCAAGGATTAACAATTAATAAAGACCGTGTTTCATTGCAATTTTGTACTTTTATAGTACCTAAAATTTAAAAATATGTCAGCATTTAAAACAGGTAATCCAACCTTAACAGAAAAAATATTTGATAAGTCATTGCATGATAATGCCAATGCAGTTGGCGTCATGAGCGTCCGCGGTACCATGAACAAATTTGGTTTCTTATTATTGATGGTGATGGCATCGGCGATGTACGTTTGGAACGTCTATGCAGAAGGCAATACCAACACTGCAACCACTTTAATGATTACTGGTGCAATTGGTGGATTAGTATTAGCATTGGTGGTGATGTTTAAACCACAATGGGCTGGTTATATCACGCCAGCATATGGTATTTTAGAAGGATTGTTCATTGGTGGAATTAGTGCATTTTTTAATGGGATGTTTGCTACAAATTATCCAAATATTATTTTACATGCAGTTGGTTTAACATTAGGCGTGGCTGTAGCCATGTTCTTCTTATATAATTTCAGAATCATTACCGTAACCAATAAATTAAGATCCATTATCATGTCTGCTACAATGGGCATTGGTTTATTTTATTTGATTGTATGGATTGCAGGGATGTTTGGTTTTGAAATGGGTTTTGCATTTGATAGTTCTCCATTGAGCATTGGTATTAGTTTATTCATTGTATGTATCGCTGCATTGAATTTGTTATTAGATTTTGATTCAATCGAAAAAGCGGCAGAGATGGGCGCGCCAAAGTACATGGAATGGTACGGCGCTTTTGGTTTACTAGTGACTTTGGTTTGGTTGTATTTAGAAATGTTGAAATTATTGAGCAAGTTGAATTCTAAAGACTAATGGAATATAAACGTGGTAGTCTGAGTAACGAGGAGTTGATTCATTTATACGAGTCCATTTTATGGCCAAGAATGATTGAAGAGAAAATGTTGGTCTTACTTAGGCAAGGGAAAATTAGCAAATGGTTTAGTGGGATTGGCCAAGAGGCAATTGCAGTGGGCGCTACATTAGCGATGGATCCTACCGAATGGATTATGCCTTTACACCGAAATTTAGGGGTGTTCACTTCACGCAAAATGCCTTTGACAGATTTATTTAAACAATGGCAAGGCGATAGAAGTAGTTATAGTAAAGCCAGAGAAAGAAGTTTTCATTTTGGTAGTAAAGCACACCATGTATGTGGTATGATTTCTCATTTGGGCCCACAATTAGCGATTGCGGATGGGGTTGCATTGGCGTATCAACAAAGAGGTCAGTTAAAAGCAAGTATGGCATTCACTGGAGATGGTGGAACAAGTGAAGGTGATTTTCACGAAGCCTTGAATGTGGCTGCTGTTTGGAATTTGCCAGTTATTTTCATCATCGAAAACAATGGCTATGGCTTAAGTACCCCAACCAACGAACAATATAAATGTGATCATTTAGTAGATCGTGCAAAGGGCTACGGGATGGAGGGCATTCGCATTGATGGCAATAATATTTTAGAAGTATATCAAACTGTAAAAGGGGTGCGTGATTATTGTATCAATCAACAGAAACCATATTTAATTGAATGTGATACTTTTAGAATGCGTGGACATGAGGAAGCGAGTGGTGTAAAATATGTACCAAAGCATTTGATGGAAACCTGGTCCTTGAAAGACCCGATCAAAAATTACGAACAATTTTTAGTGCAAGAAAAGGTACTTACAGAAATGCAAGTGGCAGAAATTCGTAACCGATTCAAAGATCAAATGGAAGCGGATTTAAGAAAAGCCATGGAGCCTGAAACATTTGAGCCTTCTGTAGCTGCTGAATTAGCAGACGTCTTTGCGCCGGTTCCTGTTTCTTCTATTCCGGATTATAGTTTGATTGAGACAGCACAGAAAACAAATAAAAGATTCATCGAAGCCATTAGTGATGCATTGAGGCAGTCGATGGAAAAATATCCAGACATGATTATCATGGGACAAGATATTGCTGAGTATGGCGGTGCATTTAAAATTACAGAAGGCTTTGTAGATCAATTTGGAAAACAAAGAATACGCAATACGCCCATTTGTGAAAGTGCTATTATAGGTGCTGCACTAGGATTAAGCATGGAAGGCATCAAGTCGGTGGTGGAAATGCAATTTGCTGATTTTGTGACTGTGGCCTTTAATCAAATTGTCAATAATTTAGCAAAGATCCATTACCGTTGGGGACAAAACGCCGACGTGGTGGTGCGCATGCCAACAGGTGGTGGTGTGGGTGCGGGTCCATTCCATTCTCAATCCAATGAAGCTTGGTTCACACATGTACCAGGATTGAAAGTAGTGTATCCATCCAATCCAACCGATGCGAAAGGATTATTAATTGCTGCACTGGCAGAACCCAATCCTATTTTATATTTTGAACATAAGGCTTTGTATAGAAGTATGGAGGAACAAATTCCGGATGCCATGTATCAAATTGAAATTGGTAAAGCAAATATGATACAAGAAGGTACAGATGCGACCATCATTACTTATGGTATGGGGGTGCTTTGGGCAAAAGCATATCAACAAGCACATTCGGATCAATCCATTTATATATTGGATCTAAGAACCTTATCACCATTAGATTATACAGCAATTGAATTGTCAGTGAAAGCAACAGGTAAATTGATGCTCTTACACGAAGACAATTTAACAGGTGGTATCGCTGGAGAAATTAGTGCATGGGTTGCAGAGCATTGCTTTACACATTTAGATGCGCCAATTATGCGTTGCGCATCTTTGGATACACCTATTCCATTCAATAAAACTTTAGAAAAGCAATACATGGCCAATGATCGCTTAGAAGATATGATGGAGAAATTATTTGGCTTTTAGTTGGGGTTATTCATTTTGTACACACGTAAGAAATTTCCTCCTAATACTTTTTTAATATCCTTATTGGAATAACCTCTAGCAATTAATGCTTTGGTGAAATTTGGATAGTCAAGTACCGTACTCAAACCTTGTGGGGCTGAATTTATACCGTCAAAGTCCGAGCCAATCCCAACATGGTCTACGCCAATTAAATTAACGATATGGTCAAAGTGTTGCATCAATTGTTCAATGGTAGGCTTGATGGCTTCGCTTTCTGTTTTATATTTATCCGATAACATGGTGTAAGCGTATTCTCTTTGTATACCTGTAGCTAACAAAGAATCCACTTCTGCTCCATGTGCTTTTCTAAACGCCATATCTTTTTTGCTAAAATTACTATCCACAAATCCCGAGAAAAAGTTCAAGCAAATTACACCACCATTTTTTCCGATGGCTTTAATTTGTTCGTCTTTTAAATTTCTTGTTACTGGACAAATACTATAGGCATTGCTATGAGATGCAATCACAGGCTTTGTAGTGGTATTAATGGCATCCCAAAATGTTGTTTCCCCTATATGTGAAACATCTACGATAATACCAAGTTGATTCATGCGCCCAATAATTGTCTTACCAAAACTAGTCAATCCTTTTGGGCCAGTATATGTAGGATCTTTTTCAGCGGTATGAGAACTTGCCCAAGTTGGAGAATTGTTCCAAGTCAATGTCATATAACGCACACCACGATTATAAAATGTATCCAACCTATTAATATCATCTTCAATCATATGTCCACCTTCTACACCATACTGCGCTATAATTTTACCTGCTTTCAATGCAGCATTTATTGTTTTCCAATCTTTAGCAATCACCATTTTATCTGGGTTTCTTGCAGCCACCGCATCTAT
>CAMCHR010000042.1 GCA_945874755.1 Chitinophaga pinensis | reverse complement strand
TTCTACAACCAGTGATGGCTAAAAAAGCGAGAGATAAAATAAATAATTGTTTCATTGTTGTTGTATTTAAAAAAATTTATGTTTGTTTTTATTATAATGAGTAGTTAAGTGTTACGCCAAAAGTGGTACCAAATTTTCTTGAAAATCTAGTTGCATCTGCATCTTTATCATAGCCTGTATTGCTATTGTTATTTTGGTAGAAAATTTGTCTTTGATTTAATAGATCTGAAATAGTGAATCTAATTTCTGCTTTCTTCTCAGCAAACTTTTTACTAATTTGGAAATCCACTAAAGCTCTTGGATTCTCAAATACATCTGGAGTAGCAGCACCAGCTTGAAGATCACCAACAAGATAAATTCTTTTACCTACTTGGTTAAACAATACAGTCATATTGAATCCTTTTTCAACTACATCGTATAATAAACCAGAATTGATCAAATAAGGAGACTGCCCTTGTAAAGCCCTGCTTACATTTAAAGCGGCATCATCAATTTTTGAATTAATATAAGAACCGTTCGCTTGTAAAGTAAATCTAGTAGTTAATTTTTTACGACCTTCTACTTCGAAACCAAAAGCAGTTGCTTTAGAAGCATTTTGGAATGAAAATAAGCTTGCTCCACCAGAACCTTCATTAAAAATACTTTCAATTGGATTTTCAAAATTCTTATAGAAAACACCAACTGTAAACATCTCACCTGCACTAGGATACAATTCATACCTTAAATCGGTATTGGTTATTTTTGTACGCTTTAAGGCTGGATTTCCAGAAACTGACGCATTTAATTCAAAATCATAAATACTTAAAGCAGATAATTCTCTTAATTCTGGACGAATCACAGTCTGAGACGCAGTTAATCTTAAATTTGCTTTTTGAGTTAATTTAAGTGTAGCATTTACACCTGGTAAGAAATCAGTCACTTTTGAATAAGTGTGTCTAGGATCCCACTTTTTAACCGAACCCACTAATTGATCAAAATCTTCTACTCTTAATCCCCAAACGACTCTTAAACCATCCGATAATTTATTATCAAATTGAACATAACCAGCATTTAAAATGGTGTTGGCCATGTATCGGAAGTTTCTATTTCTAATTGCGTCAAAAGCGAATTTATCATCAGAACCATTACCATAGTTTTGAGGTACAAAAGCTGAAGGAGCATCTAGTGCTCTTAAAGCAGCATTATCTCTTGGTAAGTATACTGCAAATAATTGTGCATCATACATACGATCTTTAATTTGCAACATATAACCAGCTTTAATGGTTTGTTGCTTCACTTTCAAAGTCAAATCACCACCTCCAGTATAGATATAATCAGATAATGTTTGGAAAACACGACTACCAGATTGTTGTGATAAGGTATTAGAAATATTCAACACAAAAGGATCTACACCATTTACACTCTTTGTGTATAAAATTCTTCTTTGGTCCGGTGTGTAAGCATCTAAAATATTAAATGCACCATACCAATTGAACTTTAATTTTTGAGATAAACTATGTTCACCATTTAATTGATTGGTAAAAAATACATTTTGACCAAAAACAAATTCATTACCCTTCACAAGGTCTTGTCTACTATAATCTGTACCAGTTCTTGAATTATAAGAATTTGCAGTTTTTACATTGATGATGGCTTTATAACTGATCTTATTCAAAGGATTTAAGAACATAGACAATCCAGCGATTGCACCCAAGTTAATATCTTCAATGTATTTTTTATCATTCAGCTTAGTGACAGGAAAGAACTTCCCATCTGTAAAACCATTTTGATTATTCGTATTATCTAGAAGACGGAAGGCATTGGAATAGTTTACACCAATGATACCGCCAATCTTTTTACCCCAAAGCGTTCCAGAAAATCCACCGTTCATTTGCAAACTAGTATTTGGCTTTGCAGTAGTCATTACTGGTGCCCAGTTATTGGACATTTGTTTTCCAATTCCAATTTTTGTTGCATTGCTTGCAGTGTCAAAATTAGATTTTGTAGAATACCCAGAAGGCAAAGATCTTGTACCATCATCAATACCTAACCAGTCTGTCTTTCCGCCAACATCTTTTAAGAAATCTTTACCTGTAACTTGAGAATTCGCGCTTGTTCCAATTTGTATGTTAAAGAAGTTCTTAGTAGGAATATCTTTGGTATTCACTTGAATTAAACCTCCAGCCCACTCACCTGGCAATTCTGGAACGAATGCTTTATTGATGATAATGTTATCGATAATTTGAGAAGGGAATATATCGAAAGAAAATGTTTTTCTGTCTGGCTCAGTACTTGTTAATAAGATACCATTCAACATGGCTTGGTTATAACGATCCGCTAAACCTCTTACAATAATATATTTACCTTCTTGGATAGAGGCACCTGGAGTTCTTTTTAAAATTTCGGCAGTGTTTCTATCCGGACTACGCTTAATAGATTCAGCAGAGATCACAGAAGCCACTGTATTGGTATTTCTTTGAAAAGCAATCAATGCATTATCTGTAGCGCCTTTGTTGGATGATCTTGTAGCAGAAACCACTACATCTGTTAATTTTTTTCCTGCTTCCTCTAATAAAACATCCAATATAATTTCTTCGTTAGCAGCAGTAGCGCCAGTGACATCAATTGATTTAGTTTTGTACCCTACATAAGATAAATCTAATGTGTAAGTTTTATTAATATCTATATTAAAACTGAATCTACCTTCGATATCTGTTTTTGAAACTTGACTTTTATCGGCTTTTAAAGTTAGTGTAACGCCAACTAAAACATCATTTTTTACGTTTGTAACCTTACCTGTCAATTTTGCTTTTTGCGCTTGAACCGAAATTGCTGCAACAAAACAAATTATAAATAGTAGTATCCTTTTCACGATATGATTTTATTTGTATGGCAAATATCAAATACTCATGTTACCAAATTGTTAAGCCAATGTGAACTTAATATTAACTAATGTGAAAAGGCATAAAAAAAGGCACTACAATGAGTGCCTTTAAAGAACTATAATGCTTTGTTAATCAAGGTGATATACATTATGTAAATCTTTTGGACAAGTGAGGTTTACACCTAAGTCGTTGATGAGTCCATCATGAATATCATAGACCCATCCATGGATATGTAAAGGCTGATTTCGCTTCCAGGCATTTTGAACAATGGATGTCTTTCCTAGATCGTGTACTTGTTCCTGTACATTCACTTCTACAAACCTTCTAGCTCTTAAAGTTTCATCTTCAATAGCGTCTAATTCTTTATGGTGATAACGATAGACATCTTTAATATGTCTTAACCAATTGTCTATTAATCCAAACTGCTGATTTTTCATGGCCGCCATCACACCACCACAACCATAATGCCCGCATACAATAATATGTTTTACTTTGAGTACTTCAACCGCATAGGATAACACACTCAGCATGTTCATGTCGCTATGTACCACCATATTGGCAATATTACGATGCACAAACATTTCACCTGGGTCTGTTCCAGTAATGGACTCTGCAGGCACCCTGCTGTCAGAACAACCAATCCACAAGTACTCAGGGGTTTGTCCATTGGATAATTTTTCAAAGAATGCGGGATCTAATTCTAACTGCTCTGCGACCCATGTTTTGTTATTTTCTATTAATCTTTTATATGAATTTTCCATTGTTTGATTATTCTGTTATTGTTACTACGAAATTACTTCTTATAAACCATATAGACGTAAAAAGGCACGCCCATCATCAGCATAATGAACCCCCAGTAGACAATCTCCTGTCCAGAACCTATGAGCATCCACATAGAAAAAGAAAATGCCAGTATACTTATTCCAATTGCTGTAATTGTTTTGGTTCTAGTATAAGTTGTTGCTTGTTTTGCTCGAACAATTAAATAAGACACGGTCGTCCATAAATATGGTAGCAAAGTAAAAAATGTAGAGAGCAGTATTAATAATTTAAATTGACCTGCCAAGTTTTTTGAATTGTTCATGAACATGAGTAAAGTGATAATGATACTAGATACAATCACGCCATTTGCAGGAACCCCTTTACGATTTTGTTTTGCAAAAAAAGTGGGAAATAATTTGTCCTTTGCCATGGCATAAGGCATTTGTCCTTGTACAAGTACAAATCCATTCAAGGCACCAAATGCAGCAATAGCAGCACCTGCGCTCACCCAGTATTTTGCACCATGTCCATAAATTTTTTCTGCGGCATCTGCAAATGGTGTAATGGAAACTTGTAATTGATTTGCTGGAATCATCCCCATAATAGCAGCAGTACTAAATATATAAACAGCTGCAGCAATCCATACCCCGCGCATGGTTGCTTTGGAAATATTTTGTGCTGGATTGTCGATACTGCTTGATGGTATGGTAGCGCATTCAATTCCTAAAAATGCAAAAAATGTTAAAGTCGTCGTCGCTGTAATGGCTTGCCAACTGCTAGTGCCGCTCATATTAAAAGGCAGTAAATTTTGAGGATCTAAAAATAAAAGTCCACCAATCGCCACTAAAATAAGCGGTACTATTTTAAGTATGGTTGTTATGAGTTGTACTCTTCCAGAAGCAAAAACACCCATGGTATTCACCCAAGTAAGTAACCAAAGAAAACCCAACCCAGTTGCTAGAGCGATGCTTGAATCTTGAGCGAGTATTGGGAAAAAAGTACTCAAAGCACTTACCAATGAAACAGCAATCGCTGCATTGGTTGTCCAAACAGAAATTAAATATCCCCAACCTACTAAAAATCCTGCAAAATCGCCAAGTCCTGCTTTTGTAAAAGCATAAGGGCCGCCATCCGAAGCGGGAATCAATTTGCTGAGGTTGGCAAATACTTTTGCAATCACAATCGCACCCATTGCAGAAAAAAGCCAACCAATTAAACTGATACTACCAAAACTAGCCAATGCCGAAGGCATCAAAAAAACACCTGCACCAATCATGTTCCCAACAACAAGCGAAGTACTTGTCCATATGCCAATTTTTTTATGTTCAGTTTGCATGATTCAAGATAAGGAAATAATGTTTAAATTCATTCTATGAAAATTACCAAAGCATCCATCGAAGCGGCAGCGATGCGTATCGCGCCATACATACACAACACGCCCATCATGACATGTGAAAGTATCAATGCGCTTTATGGATTAGACCTTTATTTCAAATGTGAGAATTTTCAAAAAATTGGTGCTTTTAAAATTAGAGGTGGCATGAATGCAAGTCTACAATTAACAAAGGAACAATTGGAAAAAGGCGTTGCTACACACTCTTCTGGAAACCATGCTCAGGCCTTAGCTTTTGCATCAAAAATGTTAGGGATTAAAGCTTTTATCGTGATGCCAGAATCCTCTCCACAAGTAAAAGTAAATGCAGTGAGAGGATATGGTGCAGAAGTAACTATATGTGCCTCTAATCAAGTAGCAAGAGAGAGCACTTTAGAAGCCATAGTAGAACGCACAGGCGCCACATTTATTCATCCCTATGATAATGACGAAGTCATTACTGGACAAGCTACCTGTGTCAAAGAAATGATTGAGGCAATGCCGGATATAGATATCGTTGTTACGCCAGTTGGAGGCGGAGGATTATTGTCTGGCACTTGTTTAGGTGCCCATTTTTTTAAACCAGGATTAAAAGTGTATGCAGGAGAGCCGGAAGGCGCTGCAGATGCGGTGTTGAGTATTCAATCTGGAAAAGTAGAAAAAGCCCCATTTGTCAATACCATTGCAGATGGCTTATTAACCACCTTAAGTGAACGCACACTAGAAATCATTCAAGCGCATGTTACTGATATTTTTTTAGTTTCAGAAGACGAAATAAAAGCAGCTTTGAGATTGGTCTATGAAAGAATGAAAATTATCATTGAACCAAGTTGTGCTGTTCCTTTAGCTGCAGTATTAAAAAATGCAGACTTGTTTAAAGGAAAAAAAGTGGGCATTATTTTAACAGGTGGTAATGTAGACTTGAGTAAGTTCAAAGATTGGTTTTAGTCAATTAGAATATTTAATTGAGCTAATTTGATTAAAATATTTTTTAAGTGCTTATAAATTAAGCGCTTTAAAAAAATAGTCCTCGCTTACTTCTTGCACTTCACCCGGCGCGATGGATTCAACAGTGAGTTCCTCTATCGACCATCTTACTAGACGTATGCAACGATGGTGCATGGTTGCCACCATTTTTCGTACTTGGTGAAATTTACCTTCTGTTAATTCAATGCGCAACCAATCTGATTGTTGATTTTCGTGCAACTGCAGGCCGTTATCCCATAAGTGTTTTGGAGGATCTATTAATTCAATATGATAAGGAGTAGTCGTATAAGTTGTTCCATTGGGTGCTGAAATAGTTACCCCAGTTCTTAATTGCTCTAAAGTGTCTTGATTGACTTTATTTTTTACCTGCACCAAATAAGTTCTCACATGTGGACGGGTTCCTTGAAACAATAATTTTGTCACTTTTTTATTGGTCGTTAATAATATCAAGCCTTCTGACATTTGATCGAGTCTTCCTATCGCATGTGTGCCCACCGGAAAATTAAAGTCAATATTTGAAAGTAATTGAACTTGGTGTGTGCTTACAAACTGTGACACCATATTCATTGGTTTGTTCAATAAAAAGTACCTGTCTGCATTCATAGCGGCAAATTACTTAATATTGTGTATGGAACAACCTCATAAAGATCCTTTGCACGGAAAAACACTTGCTTTTATTGTGGAAGCCTTAGTGCAACATTTTGGATGGGAGGATTTGGGACAGCATATCCCCATCAATTGTTTCAATATTGATCCAAGCATTCAATCCAGCTTAAAATTTTTACGCAAAACACCTTGGGCAAGAAAAAAAGTAGAGGAATTATATATTAGAATGGTCAGCTAACTCCTTTTAAAGCAATACTTCCATAAAAGATTTTTTGGACCACTTTTTTGAAACAATTATCCAGTCGGAAGTGTGACTTTTTATATTACTCAAAATATCCCAGGCTTCTAGCATCAATCCTTTTTTAAGCTCTGGGTCTTTTTTATCTTTATTGGTTTCGATGATTGCAATAATTTCACCATTCAATAAATAAGCTTTTTGATCGATGATCTTACCAATCACTTTATTGTCACTTCCAAAAAAACAATCTCCAATCACCAATCCAATGACTTTTTCTTTTTTCTTATTCAGAATCATCATATTCTGAATATACGCGACTGTTTCGCTGTCTTGGTTCAAGATCTTGTACATGGTTAGCTATTTTTTGTTTGATTGATTAATTGAGCCACAATCTCTTTAGTGGAATGGGTTAATTCTAATTTAACAGGAATTGAATGATTGATCCAATCTGCAAAGATAGTATGAAAGTCTTGGTCTATCTTTAATAATACTTTTACACCTAGTTCGGATAGTGCAGCAGCATTGGATAATTGCTCATAATGCTTTGCAATTGGTATACTTAACACTTTCTTGTTCATATACATTGCCTCCGCTGGTGTCTCAAAACCTCCGCCAGTAATAACCGCATGTGACCTGATCATGCTTTTTGTAAACCCGCTATTACTGATAGGGAAGTATATAATATTTTTATAATTTCTTATTGTTGTCACTTCGGCACTAAATACTTCGAAATGATAATTTGATGCTGCTAAAAAGTATGGTTCCAAATAAGCAATGGAATAATGCGGTAAATACACCGATATATGGCCATCATCGGTTGGTGTAGCATCAATGATTTCTTGTTTAATGATTGGATTAAACACTGCATCATCATAGGCTTTGAAATGTAAGCCAAGATAATGGGTACTTTTTACAAAATGCTTTAAAATAAATTCTCCAAAAAAGTTATAGCTTTTTGCCCTTGGTGTTTTATTGCTTTGAAAACTTGCTTGGTGACCAAACTGCACGCTCTTTTTTTTTCTAAATAAACAAGCCAATGAGGTTACAAAGTCAAAATCGTTGATGACCAAATCATACTTATTGACAGGCAATTTGTAGGCGTCTACAAAAATCTTGAAAGAAAATGATCTAATAATTTTTAAATAATCCAGGCCCCCAGTCGCTTTATAAAAAAGGCTAATCCCTTTACTTCTTCCTACAACAGGCAAGTCGGTTTTTAGATCAGCATTAGACCCACTAATGAAGAAGTCAATATTGCCATATGTTTTTAAAAATGGATAGAGTTGAATGGCTCTACTAATATGACCATTCCCAGTACCTTGAACTGCGTAAAGTATATTCATTAGATTGATACTTGAAATGCTACTTCGTTGGTTAATACAGTAAGCTCTTCTTGTAAATTAACTATTTTAGTCAGTTTTTTGGATTCTACTTTCTCAAATTCATTAGGATCATATTGGTATAATGTCCAGTTTTGATCTGCATATTCTAATGCGGTTAAATTTTCGATCCAATCCCCGCTATTTAAATAAGTTACACTTCCTTTATCAGTCGTCACAACACGGTGTTGTGGTTGATGAATATGTCCACAAATCACATATTTATACCCATTCTCTATCGCTAATTCTGCCGCTGTTTGCTCAAAATTATTGATCCATGAAACGGCTTTCTTCACCCCATTCTTAACCTGCTTGCTGATACTCATTTTTTCACGTCCAAGAAGCGTACAAAAATAATTCACGGCACTATTGATCAAGATTAATAAATCATAGCCATATCCACCTAGCTTTGCTAATAATTTAGCACTTCCTTTAGTTGTTCTATCAAATACATCCCCATGAAAAACCCAATTTTTTTCGCCATTGATTTCAAAAACAATTTTATCGGTCAATTGTATGTTTCCCATTTCAAAATTGGCATATTTTCTTAAAGCTTCATCATGATTACCAGTAATATAGACCACTCTAGTGCCTTTACTAGCCATACTAAAAATACGTTTGATGACAGCCATATGACTTGCAGGAAAATAACGCTTGTTAAACTGCCAGATATCAATGATATCGCCGTTTAAAATAAGGGTCTTTGGCTCGATACTTTTTAAGTAATTAAGAACTTCATGTGCTTGACAGCCAAATGTACCTAAATGAATATCACTAATTACACATACATCCAATGGGCGTTTGTTCATGAGGGCTTGTTTAAACAAAATACGTTGATATATATAAACAAATTGTTCCCTAAATATTATTTTAATATTAACTTTTTGTTAAGCAGGTACATAAAAAATACATATATTGTAGTTTTACCAACTATCAATCAAGTCTTTATGAAACAAAAGCACATTCCTAGAGATATTAGCTGGCTCAGTTTTAATGCTCGAGTATTACAAGAAGCAAATGATAGTTCTGTTCCATTACAAGAAAGAATAAGATTCTTAGGCATTTTCTCTAATAATTTAGATGAATTTTTTAGAGTACGCGTTGCGACATTAAAAAGAATGGTGGAATATATAGATAAAAAGAAGGGTATCAATATTGACCTGATTGCATCCCCACAAGTGATTTTAGACGAGATACAAAGCGTGGTATTAAGACAACAAAATGAATTTAACCGAATCTGGCAAAATATATTAAAGGAATTAAAGGCAAACAAAATCTTAATAGTTGATAACAAGCAGCTTAATGCAGAACAAAAGGAATTTATAAAAACCTACTTTGACAACGAAGTGCGTCATGATATCATTCCTTTAATGATTGAGAATCTACCTCAATTGCCTTATTTAAGAGATAAGAGTTTGTATTTAGCTGTTGTGATGGGGAATAAGAATGACGCCTACCAACAAAAATTTGCTTTAATCGAAGTCCCTTCTAGGTCGGTAGGAAGATTCATTATTTTACCTTCAAAAAACGGATTTACAACGATCATGTTATTAGAGGATTTGATTGAATTTAATTTACCAATCATTTTCTCTCATTTTAAATTCAATCATTTTGATGCGCATGTATTTAAAATTACAAAAGATGCTGAGATTGATTTAGACCAGGAAGTAGGTTTGAATTTTATTGATAAAATTTCAAAAGGGATTAAAAACAGAAGAAAAGGAAAGCCAGTAAGATTTGTATATGAAAAGGATATGAATCCAGAAATGCTAGAATTCCTAATTAAGAAACTAGGCTTAAACCGTAAAAGCAGTATCATTCCAGGAGGTCATATCCATAATTTCAGGCATTTTATGGACTTCCCTAATGTCATAAAAGAGCCCAATTACAACAGACCAAGGCCATTTATCCATCCTGCATTCAAGAAAAAAGTGATGGTCTTTGATATGATGATGCAAAAGGATATCATGTTGCATTTTCCATACCATAGTTACGATACGGTGATTGACATGCTTCGTGAAGCCGCTATGGACGATACCGTTTTATCTATAAAAATCACAGCCTACCGTTTGGCGTCCAATTCTAAAGTGATCAATGCCTTGATCAATGCCGCTAGAAACGGAAAGAAAGTGACGGTATTCCTTGAACTAAAAGCAAGATTTGATGAAGAAGCCAATTTAGAGTGGAAAACAATCATGGAGGAAGAAGGTATTACTGTTCTTGTGGGTATACCAAATATGAAAGTGCATGCAAAGCTTTGTGTGATTCAGAAAAGAGTGAAAAATAAATTGGTACAATATGGTTTCATTAGTACGGGTAATTTGAACGAGAAAACCGCCAAAATTTATGCAGATCATTGTTTGATGACCAAGAATGTGACTTTAATGAACGAAGCAAACAGGATTTTTAACTACTTAGCAAACTGGGAACAAGGTGATAAACCAATTGTCAAAATGAGGAATTTGCTTATTTCTCCTATCAATATGCGATCTGCTTTATTAAGTCTTATTGAAAATGAAATTCAAATTGCAAAAAAAGGTTATGTCGCTTCCATCACAGTCAAATTAAATTCATTGACGGATACCATTTTATTAGACGCTTTATATAAAGCAGTGAAAGCTGGCGTAAAAGTGAATTTAATCATAAGAGGGATTCTAACACTCAAGCGTACAAATGAAAAAAGTACGGCAAAAATGAATGCACTAAGTATTGTAGACCAATATTTAGAACATGCCAGGGTGCTTATTTTTAACAATAAGGGTAATCAAAAAGTATTTATCTCTAGCGCAGACTGGATGGTGAGGAATTTGGACCATAGAATCGAAGTTGCCGTTCCAATTATTGATCCAGTCATCAAAAAAGAATTGATTGATATCATCCATATTCAATTAAAAGACAATCAAAAAGCAAGAATCTTGGATGGCGAATTAAGCAATAAATATGTACCTTCGGCCAAAGCAACTCGCTTTAAATCACAGGAGGAAACGTACAAATTTTTAAAAGGTAAAAGATAACATACATTGATTTTAGGAGCAATCGATATTGGTAGCAACGCTGCAAGGTTACTTATATGCGAAGTCGTTAAGAATGGAACTGAAACAGAATTTAATAAATTAAATCTAATCCGTATTCCTCTAAGACTCGGATTTGATGTATTTGAAAAAGGATCTATTGGATTCAGAAAAAAGAAAATGCTCTTAAACACCATTAATGCATTTAGTGCCTTAATGAAAGTGTATGAGGTGGACCATTATATTGCTTGTGCAACAAGTGCCATGAGGGACGCCAGTAATTCAAAAGAAATCATCAAAGAAATTAAAGCGGATACAGGCGTAAAAGTGGAAGTGATATCAGGTGATTTAGAAGCTGAAATCATTTATGAAAACCATATTGCAGAACTATTAGACGCTAATAAGAGTTATTTATACATTGACGTTGGCGGTGGAAGTACAGAAGTAACACTTTTTCATAAAAACACTGTTGCTTTTCAAAAATCTTTCAATATTGGCACTGTTCGTATTTTGACAAACAAAGTGGAGGATGCTGTTTGGGAAGATCTAAAGCAAACATTAAAAGAGATTGGGAGAACCTATCCTAAATTGGTAGCCATTGGATCTGGAGGAAATATAAATAAAATATACTCCATGATTAATTCAAAAAATCTAAAGAGTATACCTATTGAAGTGATTAGAGAATTCCATAGAGTTTTAGAACCGATGACCGTGGAGGAAAGAATGCACACTTATCTTTTAAAAAGAGATAGAGCAGATGTCATTGTTCCTGCATTGAACATATATGCATATACCATGAAATGGGCCAATATAGATGAAATTTATGTTCCTAAAATTGGGTTGGCCGACGGCTTAATCAATCACTTGTATGAACAAGTGAAATAATTGTTCTCCGCTATAATTTATAGCAACAAGATGAATGAAGTGTGTAACTAGATTGATTTAAATGATTCAATCATCTCCATCGCAGTCTTAGCAAATTCTTGTCCCTTATTCATCTTATCAATGGCAGCACGCTCATACGCCAAAGCTTCATTCTGCGTGGTTAAAATACCAAAGATAACTGGTATTAATTTAGTTGCAGCAATGGTTGCAAAGCCTTGGGTCACATATTGACAAACATACTCGTAATGATCGGTGTCTCCTTTTATAATCGCACCAATCACCACCACACAATCATATTGCTTGGTCTCAATAATTCGATTGGCAAACACCACAGTTTCAACTGCGCCAGCACATTCAAAGACCTTATAGGCTTCATTCTTAGCGTCTAATTCGTCTGTGCATCCAACTAATAATAAATCAGTGATATGGGCATTGAAATTTGCTTTGATAATGGCGATCATACTAAAAGGTAATTTTATGGTTGGCAATAGTTGCCTTGTCTTGTAAATATTTTTTATTTTGTTCCGTCACAAATGGCGGCACAATTATTTGTTCAAATTTAAAGCCTGCATCCTGAATCGCTGCTACTTTATCTGGATTGTTCGTGATAAATGAAAACTGATTTACTTGCAAGTGTTTGAGTATTGCAATAGCATCTTGGTAATTTCTATCATCCTCTGATAGTCCTAAACTAAGATTTGCTTGAAATGTATTTTCACCTTGATCCTGTAAGGCATAAGCTGCAATTTTTTGACCAATACCTATCCCTCTTCCTTCATGCCCTTTTAAGTAAATCAAGTACCCGTGTTTATTTTTCGCAATCTGTTCTAAAGCATTTGTTAGTTGTGCTTTACAATCGCAACGCACACTGCCAAAAACATCCCCCGTTAAACATTCACTATGAAAACGCACAATTGGTGTATTGGATTTTTCACTATCCATTAATAGCACTACATGCGCTTCTTTTGTATGCTTATTTTCAAATACCAATGACTTAAATAATCCAAACTCAGTTGGAAGTTGCGACTGAGCAATGAGCTCCATTTTAGCATCGGTAGTTTCTATTGATTTATTTTGATCAAAATTTTGTTCGAACGCTTTAAATTTTAAATCCTTTGCAAATGTTTTTCTGTATTCAATTAATTGTTCAATGCTGATCATTTTTAGTTGATGTGTTTTTGCAAAATCCACTAACCCGTTTCTCCTCAGCATATCCCCCTCCTCGTCCATGATTTCACAAATAATGGCAGCAGGTGCCATATCTGTTAATAAGCATAAATCAACAGCAGCTTCGGTATGCCCTTTTCTAACTAACAAGCCTCTCTCTTTTGCCACTACTGGGAACAAGTGACCAGGCTTGATAAAATCAGATGGTTTGACAGAAGGGTCCACCACTTGGCGTGCAGTGATTGCCCTTTCTCTTGCAGAAATGCCTGTAGTGATGCCGAGTGCAGGAATCGCATCAATAGAATCATAAAATGCAGTATGAAAAGGGTCTGCGTGATTAGTATAGACTGGTGCAATCCCAATTTGCTTTGCAACAGATGGATGCATGGCAATACACACTAAGCCTCTTGCATATATTGCGCAAAAATTAATTTTTTCTTGCGTTGCAAAAGTTGCTGGGAAAACAATATCCCCCTCATTCTCTCTGTCTTCGTCATCCACCAATATAATTGGTTGTCCTAATTTAAAAGCATCCAATGCTTCCTGCACAGTATCAAACATTACACATTTCTTTTTAGAAGTAACTGTTCTGTATATTTTGCTAAAATATCAAATTCAATATTTACAATACTATCAATCGAAAGTTGATTGATATTGGTCTTGTCAAGCGTGGTTGGTATAATGCAAAGATCAATCAACTCATCATGCACTTCATTGATCGTAAGGCTGACCCCATTAATTGCAATAGACCCTTTATAAACAATATATTTTACAAATTGTTCAGGTACCTGGATGGTTAAAAACCAAGCGGTAGGGGTAATATCGATTTTATTTACTTTAGCCGTCGCATCCACATGACCCAGCACATAATGGCCTCCAAGGTATCCATTGGGCTGCATTGGTAGTTCTGTATTCACTGTGTCCCCAACCTTATAGTTTCTGATAATTGTTTTTGCAATTGACTCAGTTGACACAAAAAAATACATGTTATCATCCATTACTTTAGTCACCGTAAGACAAGCACCATCTATCGCCACACTATCTCCTAGCTGAACAATGGCGGCAAAATGAGGCATGCTTATTGCTAGTTCCCATCCATCTTCGGCTGGACTAATTGCATGTATCTTCCCTTTCTGTACAATACCTGTAAACATATGCTTTGGTTTGAGTAATTTTGAAACGCAAAGATAATCCAATGAATAAGAAAGAGGCAATAGATTACTGTATTAATTTGGCTAAAAAAGCCGACGAAAACCGAATTCGTCCAAATCCTTTTGTAGGGGCTGTTATTTTAGATGAAGCGGATCAGGTGATTGGTGAAGGATACCATCAAAAATTAGGTGGGCCGCACGCCGAAGTCTATGCCATAGAACAAGCACTTCAAAAAACAGCAGACCTTAGTAAATGCAGCTTGTACCTTAGCTTAGAACCCTGTTCTCATTTTGGAAAAACACCTCCTTGTGCCGATTTAATTATCCAACATAAAATTAAAAAAGTGGTGATAGCTAGTTTGGACCCTAATCCAAAAGTGGCAAGCATTGAAAAATTATTGGCAGCTGGTATTGAAGTTGAAGTAATGAATGAACCTTCGGCAATAACATTAAACAGAAGATTTTTTACAAATCAATTGAAAAATCGACCTCACTATATTTTAAAATTGGCTTCCACAATTGACGGAAAAATTGCAGATTACGCCAAAAATAGCCACTGGATTAGCAATGCTGCATCAAGGCAATACGTACACGATCATTTAAGGGCCAATGTGGATGCTATTTTGACTTCTTATAAAACGGTAATACAAGATCAAGCAAGTCTAACAATTAGAAACACAACAGGAGGGATTCAAGAAGCCAATGTGGTTATCATTGATAAAAATCTTGAACTGCTTCAAACTCAATATGAAGGTTTACCAATTTTTTATCCGCGTACTGCAAGTAAAATAATATTGATTACTGCGCAGGCCCCAAGTATTCAATTACCTGAAAATATGGAATGCATCACTGGAACATTTAATGAGCAAGGACTTGTGTTTTCATCTATCGCAGCTAAATTACTTGAATTAGGATACTATAAAATTTTAACAGAAGCGGGAAGCCAATTGAATTCAAGTATGATTCAACAAAATATAGCAGATGAATTGTATTGGTTTATTGCACCTTCTATTTTAAATGATCTGAATGCACTTCCTATGCTAGGCCTGGACGAATTCCGTGGATTAGATAAGAAGGTACAATTGTCTTTAATTGAAACGAAGCTGATTGATCAAGACGTTTTACTACACTATCGTTTTAATTAATACCTACTTTGAAAGAATCTCTAACATCTCTGTTAAACTATGAACGATATAATCTGGCTTTGCTTGCATTAATTGTGTTTCGGTTTGTGCCCCTGTCGTAATACCAATATTCAACAAACAGCCTGCATTTTTACCCTCTTCAATATCAATACAAGAATCTCCAATTTTAACTATTTGCTTTGTGTCTGCTATATTCAATTTTTCTTTTGCATAAAGTATCATATCTGGCATAGGACGATTGTGCAGTACATCAGAGGCAGTCACTAAAAGATCTATTTGTGCTCCTTCTGACCAGCCTAATTGAGCTAATAAACTTTCTGCTGTAGCTCTATTGTACCCTGTGTTTAAAACAACATGTATTCCTTTTGCTTTTAATGCAATAAACACTTGTTCTGCACCTGGCATAGGCGTTACCTTAAAAATTTTATAGGCGATATCTAATTGTGCTAAAAAATAATTAAAGGCTTCTTGTTGCGCCATTTCATCTAATGTGAAGGGGCTATTTGAAATAATATCTTTAATGGCCTGGAATTTTTCCTTGCCAGCGCCATGTAACAATACATGGTCTAAATCTACAGGAACATTATAATGGTTAATTGCAGCTTGTAAAGTTTTATAAACAAGATTGTCTTCATTTACTGTGGTGCCAGCCATGTCAAATACGACACATTGAATTTGCATAAAAGTTATTTTAAACTATTTTGAATCATTGAAGCAAAAAATTCAACTGCTTCTGTTTTTACTTCTGGGTCTTTTGCAATATCATCCCATTTTCTCAATGTAACTGCATCTTTAAAAAAGGGATTCAATTCAAATTCAGCTACTTCAGTTTCACTCATCACGCCACCTTG
>CAMCHR010000041.1 GCA_945874755.1 Chitinophaga pinensis | reverse complement strand
CAAGATATATATGGCTTCTTAACATGGATACAAAACTACAATTTTTTACAAGTATATTTGAATAAGATTTAAAGATTCATGC
Organism: Chitinophaga pinensis; assembly: GCA_945874755.1. Lineage (GTDB taxonomy): Bacteria > Bacteroidota > Bacteroidia > Chitinophagales > Chitinophagaceae > Sediminibacterium > Sediminibacterium pinensis_B. The sequence goes on along the minus strand of CAMCHR010000041.1, from coordinate 16,665 downwards.
AACAAAAAAAGGTACTCATCGCGCCATTAGATTGGGGACTTGGTCATGCAACAAGATGTATCCCAGTCATTACTGCGTTTATTGAACTTGGTTATCATGTAACGATTGCTACAGAAGGGGCCCACGAAATAATTTTAAGAGAAGCCTTTCCTGGTTTGACTTTCCTTAGATTAAAAGGATATGGAATTCGTTATTCTAAAAAAGCTGCGGGCTTTACATTTAAAATGATTGTACAGATTCCTCGTATTTTGTACAACATCTTTAGAGAGTTTTGGTGGTTATCTAAAACAAATCGACATCAACAATTTGACTTGATTGTTTCTGATAATCGACTTGGTTTTTTTCACTTTAAAATACCTTCTGTATTTATAACACATCAGCTCAATCTTCAAACGCCATATAGCTGGTCCACTAGATGCTTACAATGGATGCAGTATACTTGGTTTAAACTTTTTTATGCCATGGTTTGGGTACCTGATATGGAAGGCGACCAAAATCTTTCTGGCATTTTAGGAAATCCAATATTGAAACCATCTGTACCCGTTTGGTACATGAATTGCCTTTCTAGATTAAAGGCCTATGCTACTGGTCCAGTGGATGGACAGCAACCTACCGACTTGTTTTTAGGCATTGTGTCGGGGCCAGAACCCCAAAGGAGCATCTTTCAAGAGATTTTATGGGTAGAAGGCAATGGCCTCCAACAGCCATTTAAGCTCATTGCTGGCACAGCTGGTCAGCCCAATAACCAAGCTGTTTCTGCATTTGGGTCCATCGTACCGCACTTGGGGGGACCCGATTTGGTAAAAGCAATTGAAAACGCAAAATATATTATTAGTCGTGGTGGTTATACAAGCTTAATGGAACTGATTCCACTGAATAAGCCACTGATTTTAGTGCCCACACCTGGACAAACAGAACAGGAATACTTGGCTAAAAGATGGCAAGAAAAAGGTTGGGCCATTGCCTATGATCAAAGTGCATTTCATCTTGAAAAAGCCCTTAAAGAAGCTGCCAATTTTAAATACCAACCCATCCCTTTTAAAAGCTTTACAAAAGAAGCATTGGAAGCAACCTTAAAGCAAGTAAATTTGTAGCATGGCTGTACAAAAAACAGGTGAAGAGATTTTTGAAAATTTATCGAACTATTTAATCATTGATGTTCGAAGTCCTGGAGAGTATGCACATGCACATATCCCAAATGCTTTTTCGCTTCCACTTTTCACCGATGAAGAACGTGCAGCAATTGGGACGACCTATAAACAAGAAAGTAGAGAAGCTGCCATTAAACTAGGACTTCCTTTTTTTGGCACGAAGATGCAAAGCATGATTGAACAGGTTGAGAAATGGTCTGCTCACTACGAAAAAACAAATGACAAGAAGCCAACCATTTTAGTCCACTGTTGGAGAGGTGGCATGCGAAGTGCTGCGGTTGCTTGGCTATTAGATTTATACGGTTTAAAAACGGAACAACTAACAGGAGGCTACAAGGGTTATCGCAATTGGGTTTTAGCGCAGTTCGAAAAAGATTATTCTATGAAAGTATTGGGTGGGTTTACAGGATCAGGTAAAACAGAAATACTAATACAACTACAAAAGAGTAAGCTTCCAGTCATTGATTTAGAAGGGTTGGCCAATCATAAAGGATCTGCATTTGGTGCACTAGGACAAAATGAACAAGCTAGTCAAGAGCAATTTGAAAATAATTTAGCAGGCGCTTTGTTTCATATAAGTGCAACGCATGCTTGTTTTTGGATCGAAGACGAAAGTCAAAGAATTGGAACAAATATTTTACCTGCCTCCTTTTTTAAAAACTTACGTAACAGTATTTGTTATTTTATTGATATCCCATTTGATGCTCGTCTGCAATTTATTGTTCAAGCTTATGGGAAGTTTGCCGTAGCTGATTTAATCGCAGCCACTTTGAGAATTCAAAAAAGACTGGGGGGGTTAGAGACAAAGACCGCAGTCAATTTATTGGTTGAAAATAATATCGAAGGCGCTTTTTCTATTTTATTAAAATATTATGATAAGGTCTATTTAAAAAATCTCGAAGCTGCAGCTATTCCAAAATTCAAAACAGAAAAAATAGTAGCTTCAGAGGTAAATTCAATTCATAACGCAGGCCTAATCATGCATCTTTAATTTTAGCATATGTTTCAGCAATTTTTGGCGTGGTGGTTTTTTACAGTAAGGGGTTGGAGAACGGAAGGCAATTTTCCGTATACATTAAAGCAATCTGTGATCATAGCGGGGCCCCATACCCATGGTGTAGATTTTTTCCTTGGTTTAGCGGTACGCCAACAAATGCATTTTAAATTTGTACATTTTTTGGGTAAAAAAGAGCTTTTTAACCCCATAACTGGGTGGTTTTTTAGACTTTTAGGGGGGCATCCAGTGGATCGAAGCAAAAAGAACAATATGGTGGAACAGGTGGTGGACCTTTATCGCAAAAATGAGCGCTTTCATATTGCAATTTCCCCAGAAGGCACGAGAACAAAAGTCCTTAAATTTAAAACTGGCTTTTACCATATCGCTAAAAACGCAGGGGTGCCCATTTTGATGGTAGGCTTTGATTTTGGGAAAAGACGCGTGGTATTTGCAGACCCTTTCTATACCAGCAATGATGAATCTGCCGATTTGCGCTCCATTGTCAATTTTTTTAAAGAATTTGAGGGCTATGTTCCAGAATATGGCATCACAGACGATATAGTTTGTTAAAAACAAGTGATTTTTAATTTTTGTTTTATTCCTATGCCGTAGTTTCTTATTTTTGTCACAGTAATAACTTGATTATTCATATACTAAAACAAACTTAACATGAAAAGTAAAATTTTTTTAGCGCTTGCTCTTATAAGCTTAGGTGCTTTTTCTTGCGTTAGCCCTAAAAAATTACAAGAGGCAGAAGCTAAATATGGTCAATTAAATGGCGCATACGCTGATCTTCAAAGTAAATACCGCGATGCACAAGACGCAACTTCAAAAGCAAAAAACGATGCGGACAAAATTGCTGCTGAAAGAAAATCTTTAGAAAATCAAGTGGCTGATTTAAATAAGCAGATTGACTTTTTAAAAGAAAATAACAATGTGGTTTTAAGCCAATTGAAAGATATGTCTGTTGTAACAGGTGCACAAGCAGAAAGCATCAAGAAATCTTTAGAAAATATTGGATCAAAAGACCTTTACATTCAAGGCTTACAAAGCTCTATGGCGCGCAAGGATTCCATCAATATGAATTTGGTGATGAACCTGAAAGGCGTATTAGGCGACTTGAACGACGATGACGTAAATGTGAAAGTAGATAAGGGCGTTGTATACGTTGATATTTCTGATAAATTATTATTCAAAAGTGGAAGCTTTAATATCACAGACAAAGCTAAAACGGTATTGGGTAAAGTAGCTAAAGTATTAGCAGCACAACCATCTATCGAATTTATGGTAGAAGGACATACAGATTCTCAACAATTATTAGACAATGGTTCTGTGTTAGAGGACAACTGGGATTTATCTGTAAAGCGTGCCACAACTGTAGTACGTATTTTACAAGATACATATGGTTTAGATCCTAAGCGTATGACAGCAGCAGGTAGAGGTGAATATGCGCCATTGGTTGAAAACGATAACGCTGGAAACAGGGCTAAAAACAGAAGAACAAGAATCGTGATTTTACCTCAATTAGATCAATTCTTTAAATTATTGGAGAATAAGTAGTCGTTAAAACAATCCTTCTTTGTAAAGATTGATTTAAGATTCTATCAAAATTTTATCAGGGTACCAATCAACAGGTGCCCTGATTTTTTTTGCACCTATTTTAAAAAAAATTCTCATTTTTAGTTTTCCACCTGCTTTATAATTGCATCAAGTACACGTATCTTCGCAGGATGCAACAAGCGTATTTGAACGGATTAAATGAACCACAAAAAGAGGCCGTGCTGCACCTTAAAGGGCCCTTGATGATTATTGCCGGAGCGGGAAGTGGTAAAACAAAAGTATTGACTTCTCGTATTGCGCATTTAATGCATAGTGGCGTGGACTCCTTTAATATCTTGGCGCTTACTTTTACCAATAAGGCCGCTGCCGAAATGAAAGACAGGGTAGAAAAAGCCCTTGGCAATACCGAAGCCCGCAACTTATACATTGGCACTTTCCACAGCGTATTTGCAAGAATATTAAGAGCAGAAGCTGCCAAGCTTGGCTATCCACAGAGCTTTACCATCTACGATACCGACGATTCAAGATCTGTTTTAAAGCAGGTAATAAATGATATGGGCTTGGATGATAAATTGTATAAACCTAATATTGTACACAATCGTATCTCGTCTGCTAAAAATGCTTTGGTGGGTCCTGCTGAATATGCGATGGATAATTTTTTGAAGCAAGAAGATGCTAGATCCAATCGTCCTCAAATTGCAGAAATTTATGCAAGTTATGTGGCTCGATGTTTTAAAAGTGGGGCAATGGATTTTGATGACCTACTTTTTAAAATGCATGAACTCTTACGTGACTTTCCAGAATTGCTGCACAAGTATCAACATAAGTTTAAATATATTTTAATTGACGAGTACCAGGATACCAACCCAGTGCAGTATCAAATTGCGAAACTACTTGCAGCTGTGCACGAAAATCTTTGTGTGGTGGGTGATGATGCACAAAGTATTTATAGCTTTCGTGGTGCGACCATTGAAAACATTTTACAATTTCAAAAAGATTATGAAGACGTTAAGTTGGTCAAGCTAGAACAAAATTATAGAAGTAGCAAGTCGATTATCGAAGTGGCTAACTGTATTATTAAAAATAATAAAGGTCAAATTCCAAAAGAGCTTTGGACCGATAACGAAGAAGGTGACAAAATTAAGTTGGTGCGAACAATGACCGACAATGATGAAGGAAAATTTGTTGCAGATAGTATCCAAGAAAATAAATTAAGAAACCATTTTTACAATAAAGATTTTGCTATTTTATATAGGACCAATGCCCAGTCAAGGTCTTTTGAGGAAAGCTTAAGAAGGACTGGCATTGCCTATAAGATCTATGGTGGGCTTAGCTTTTATCAAAGAAAGGAGGTCAAAGATTTTATTGCTTATCTGCGTGTCATTGCTAATCCAAAAGACGAGGAAGGATTAAAAAGAATTATCAATTACCCTGTGAGAGGCATTGGTAAAACGACTGTTGAAAAGTGTTTGGTATTAGCGAGTGAACAAAATATTACTTTTTTTGAAGTACTAGATAAAGCGAAAGGATTTGGTTTTAAAGCAGGCACACTCAATTCGATAGAAGAGTTTGTAACGATGGTAAAATATTTTCAAAATCTCTTAACTAAAAACAATGCCTACGATGTGGCCGTACAAGTTGGCAAGAGTACCAATATCATTAAGGAACTTTTCAACGATAAATCGACCGAAGGATTAGCGCGTTACGAAAACATACAAGAATTATTGAACTCCATTAAAGAGTGGACAGAAAGTCCTAGCAATGAAGATGGTGAATTAGGAGATAAAAGCTTAGGGTCTTATTTACAACAAATCACTTTAATTACCGATGCCGATAATGATAACGGCAACGAAGACACCGTAAAATTAATGACGGTGCACGCTGCAAAGGGTTTGGAATTTGATTGTGTGTTTGTAGTGGGCTTAGAAGAAACATTGTTTCCAAGTGGCATGAGTGTTAATACAAGAGAGGAATTAGAAGAAGAGCGTAGATTATTTTATGTGGCTGTAACAAGAGCAAAAAAACATTTATGGTTAAGCTATGCGAATTCAAGATATCGATTTGGTCAACTCGTACAAAATGACCCAAGTAGGTTCATTGAGGAAATGCCAGAAGAAAAATTAGACAAGTCAAGTGCAGGTGGTGGCGCAAGAAACCAATCAAGTGGTTGGGGCAGCGCCTATGACAGAATGCACGGAGGTAATAAGTCGGGCTATTGGAATGAATCAAAGCCAAAAGCCTCCGGCGATACCAAACCCAGCTACTTACCAGTCACACCACCAAGTACCCTCAATAAAAACCATATACCATCGACCAATTTTGCTGCTGCTGACCCAACTGCACTAGAAGAGGGCATGAAAATAGAGCACCAAAAGTTTGGTTTTGGGATCATTAAAGCCATTGAAGGCTCGGCACATAACCCTATAGCCAATATCCTTTTTGATCTGAATGGAGAGAAAAAGATCATGTTGAACTATGCTAAATTAATGATCATCAACAGTTAAATGATTTATACATTGGGATCTAAATAGGAATCAACAGGCTATTCGCTGTCTTTCGATATCGGAAAAATAACGCCATTATCCCCCTTCTTGGGCTAGCAAGCCGTTCATTTTGATTATTTTTGCACCGGACTGAATAAAAAAGCAATTATGATTACAACAGGCAATACCATCGTGAGCATTTATACAGAAATGACGCCAAATCCAGAAACAATGAAGTTTGTGGCCAACAAACTATTGTATCCAGGTAAGAGTTTAGATGTAGCAGAAGAAGGCTTAGCGACCGCTTCTCCATTGGCGAAAGAATTGTTCAGCTTCCCATTTATCAAAAGTGTATTTATCGCTAGCAATTTTGTGACACTTACAAAAACAACTGATACCGAAGATTGGCAGGATGTCATTCCTACTATCAAAACATTCTTAAAAGAATATTTAGAAGCAGGTGGTGTGGTTGTAAATGAAGATGAAGTTGCTAAAATGAAACAAGAGGCGACCAATGTGGTGTCTGCTGATGACGATGATATCGTTAAGCGTGTAAAAGAATTATTAGAAAACTATGTAAAGCCAGCTGTAGAAATGGATGGCGGTGCAATACAGTTTAAAAGTTATAACAACGGTATCGTTAACCTAATGTTACAAGGTTCTTGTAGTGGTTGTCCATCTAGCATGGTAACCCTTAAAGCAGGTATCGAAGGTATGATGAAGCGCATGATTCCTGAAGTAAAAGAAGTGGTAGCCGTAGCGGAGTAATCGATTATAAAAAACTTACATAAATCTTACTATAGAAAAGGCCTTATTAAAATAAGGCCTTTTCTATGAACTATATAATTTCATCAACTGGAGATTCCTAAAAAATTTCAAGAATTTATTTGAATGAATTATTGACAAGCTTGCTAAAAAATAATATGTCATTCTCTGGTACCTGCATTAATCGAATACTTTCATTATCTATTCCTGGATAATTATATACAGTCGCATAATTTTTAGGCAGTACACCGGTTATTTTTTTGACAAAGCATAAAGCTATTAAAAAAGTACCCAGCGGAGAGGGATGGGATCCATCACTAACATACAATTGAGCGCTTGGTTTTTGTGCTTTAGCTTCCGCCCAAACCGATCCAACAGGAACCAATACCGAACCTGTTTCAAGGGCTAATGTTTCATATACCTTATTTATCGCAGGTTGGGTTTGTGGGGTTGCCTCTCTAGACCATGTATTATATATATATGGAGTAGCATTTTTAGATTTTATTAAATCACAGAATAATTTTCCAAACATTGAAACGCTATCGGCATGTTCCAGTGGCCACATACTATTGTCTTGGATAATGACGATGTCAAATTTTTCTTGCTCTAAAATTGCTCGGGTACGTAAGCCTTTTCTGCTATTCCAATGGTCTCCTAGCGTAGATCCTCCATAGGTAGATTTCTTACAAATAAGCTTGGTATCCAGACTATCAGATAGTAATGATACCATCTGAGGCAAGTTATTATAATAGATATAACTATTGCCAACAAACAATACGCGTAAAGTATCTCTATTACTATTAGCATTCACCTTTGTTAAAGTAAATAGTAATAGGATTGTTAAACATACATTTTTAAACGAGTAATAAAATAATTTCTTCATGTTTTAAAATAATCTAAAAGCCTGGATTTTGAACCATTTTAGGATTATTTTGAACCTGGGTTACCGGAATAGGCAAAATAGTTCTATAATAATAGCTGCTGGTAGTTGCAGTATACTGAATTAGTCTTGAAGTACTATTACCTCCTGCATTTATTTTCACATAATTTGTTTGGGTTCTATTTAAGTCAAAGAGTCTTTGACCTTCTAGGGCAAATTCTTTACGACGCTCAACAATAATACTATCTAGTAAAGCCGTTGCCTTAATTGCGCCAGTTGGAGGAACCGCTAATAATGATGCAGTAAATGCCTTTGTAGCAGATGCAGTATCTCTTGATTTTCTGATTAAATTAACATCTACCAAAGAACTCGTTAAACTATTTGCATCAGCATTTAATACGGCCAATCTAGCCAACGCTTCTGCCCTTGATAAATACATTTCTGATAATCTAATCACTTTTATATTTTCCAAATTTGTACTAATATTAATATACTTGGTAGGCAAAGGAACATTTGATTCTCCTCCTAATGAATTACGATTTCCAAGGCTTACAAAAATTCTTCGTACATCCGTATTTGAATAAGCATCGTAAAGTCCTTTAAAAGTAGAAAGCGTAGTGCCTGTACTTTTACTATTCATGGTTTGTCTCGTTCCTAATAATTCTCCATACCCAGATTGGCTTGACAAATAGGCATAAGAATCGGTACCTGCATTGTCATTTGTATTATTGGCAACTTCAAAAATTGATTCGCTGCTATTTTGTGTTCTAAAATCTTGTACCATCGATCCATAAGGATATAAGGTATACTTTCCAGATGCGATTACCAAGTTAGAAGCATCAATGGCTTTTTGCCAATCTTCTGTATAAATTGCAACCCTTGCCTTTAATGCTAAGGTTGAAAACGTATTGAATCTGAGTTTTTGTAAAGTATTATTCGTCACACCATCATATAATACATTACCCGAAACTGGTAGTCTTTTTAAAGCCTCTTCTATGTCTAAAAATATACGATCATACACTTCTTTTGCTGTATTTCTTGCCGGATATACCACTTCTGAAATACTAGTAATAGGCAACAAAACCAACGGCACTCCAAGATGTGATCCATCTGAAGTATGCTTAAGTGGTCTAGCAAAAAACTTTATTAAATCAAAATAAGCCAGTGCGCGCACTGCATAAGCTTCGCCAACTAGTTGAGCTGCTTCTTCCTTTTGCGATGCGTTTGCAGCCTTCTTTATGCTTTCTTCATTCGCAATCACCGCATTTGCATTTGTTACAACTCTATATATTTGAGCCCACATTCTAGTCACATTCGCATCCGTTGCTGTATGTGTCATCGTATTCATACCTGTATATCTATTTCCAGTCTTTACACTTCTGGTCATATTATCTGAAAGCACTTCTGGGATAACCATTGCGTCTCTACCATAATAACTGGTAGATTGCATCAATGAATAAAGTCCATTCACTGTAGCACGAGAAGCGGACATATCCGAAAAAACCTGTTCTGTCAGCACACTCTGTTCTGGCTTAATCTCCAGAAAATCTTTATTACATGCTATTAAGCTAACTGCAATAGTAAAAAGGGTAATGATATATTTATTTTTCATAATAAAATTATTTCAAATTAAAAATTAATGTCTAAGCCAAATAATAGGGTACTAAAAACTGGAGGTCGTTGTGACATCGTACCATCAACAGAAACCTCAGGGTCTGTATTAAATCGCTTATCTACTGTATAGGTATATAAATTTTGTCCCCTCACATACACCTTTGCACTATTTATTTTGGCTTTGGCTAAAATAGATTTAGGCAAATTATAGGATAAGGTGATATCTCTTAAACGTATATAGCTACCATCATATAAAAAACGAGAGCTCTCGTAACTGGCATTAGAGGATTGAGTACCTAAGAAAACGGGCTTAGGAACGTCGGTTATTTGGCCAGGTGTCGTCCAACGACGCGCATATTCATATTTGCTTAATCCATTACTTTGATCTGAGAAACCTATGTTGGCATCTGATTTTTGAAAATAACCATATTGGTCATAAATCGTATTCCCCCAATAGGCATATAATTGGAAACTTAATTTAAAGTCATGGTAGGAGAAACTATTGGTCATACCTGTATAAAACTTTGGCGAGGCGCTCCCATGAGCAATTCTAGGCAATGCGGTTGTAAAAACATTGGTAGTAGAATCTTTTGCACTTGATGTATACCATAAAGCTTCCCCATTCGCAGGATTTACGCCTGCATAGCCTCTTTGATAATGCGTATAAAAATCGTTTCCAATTCTACGATCATATGCAGCACTGCCTGAGTATGCTGAATCAATATCTGTTATTGTATTTTTGTTGGTGGTAAAGTTGAAATCTGTTACCCACTTAAATCCTTTTGAAGATGAAGGTGAAATATTCACAGAAGATATGGTAAATTCAAATCCTGTATTTTTCATTGCACCATTGTTTACGGTAACACTACTAACTCCATTTAAACTTGGAATAGATTGACTAATTAATAAATTACTACTTGTTCGCTCATACCACTCTACCGATCCTGAGATGCGCCCTTTTAAAAGCGAAAAATCTAGTCCAACATTCAAAGGGATATTTTTTTCCCAAGTTAAATTGTCATTGGATAATTGAGTTAAGCTTAGACCCGATTGTAAATTATAATCACTACCTGCACTGTATAATCCTTGAGATTCAAAGTTGTCAATACCTTGGTTACCGGTATAACCATAACTTGCTCTTAACTTTAATTCATTCACCCAGTTTGATTTAAAGAAAGACTCATTGTGAATATTCCAGCCCGCTCCTGCAGACCAAAAAATAGCTGATCTAAAGTTTCTTGCAAATCTTGATGAAGCATCTTCTCTTAATGAACCAGATACAAAAAATCTATCATCATAAGTATAATTCGTATTTAAAAATTTACTAATTAACGTATTACCCGATGCTGTACCTGTCGTTAAAACAGGACTTGATCCCCCAGCAGGAGTGGTTGTTCCTGGAGCGATACCGTTTACTTCGATACTAATATCAACATCGTTTCTTTTTTGTGCTTCATATCCTGCAAAAGCCTCGAAACTATGTTTGGTATTGAAATCCTTTTTGTATCTTATAATATTAGTAGCCACCCAGTTGGTAATATCTTGGCTGTAATTTTCAATTGCTCCACCAACCGCAATATAAAGGTTACCTACACCTTTATCATAATATATACTTTTAAATGCATGGTTAAAATCTAATGCATAAGTGCCTTCAAAAGTTAATCCTTTTGCAATTTCATATTTGGCTGAGGTATTCGCAGAAAAATTATACGTCTTTGCATTTCTATTGGTCGTCTGAATTACAGCTACCGGATTATACCCACTATTATACCCTAGCTCATAAGTGCCATCGCTTTTATACACTGGCAACCATGGAGCCAATCGATACATTGCTCTAATAGGATTAGCAAAAAAACTTCCTCCTAAGAAGTTGCTTGTTCTTTGGAAACTTCCACTAAATCCCGCCTTTAAACTTAATCTTTTAGTCAGTTCAGAATTTACATTGACACGAAATGTTGCTTTGTCATAATCAATTCCTTTTGTAGTTGCATCTGATTTATAATAACTTCCTGAAATAAAATAAGTGTTTTTTTCATTACCGCCACTAGCGTTCAAGTTATATTGACTGTATTGACCCTGTCTTAATATTTCATTAAACCAATCTGTATTGACAGAGCGGTTTATGCTATTTGCAGTTAATAAGGAATCGAAAGACGATTCAGGTTTTCCAGAATTTACCCATCCTTCTTTATAATACTGAAGATATTCTTCTGTATTTAAGGTTTTTTGATCAGGCGCCAATGTATTATTATTATAGCCCTTTTGATACGTAAAATTAATTTTTGCTTTTCCTGATACACCAGATTTGGTCGTAATTAAAATAACACCATTTGCAGCTCTAGAACCATATAAAGAAGTTGCAGAGGCATCTTTTAATACCGTCATGCTTTGAATATCGTTCGCATTTAATCCTGCAATGGTATTACTATTTAATCCAGAAATATCACCACTTACTACTGGTATCCCGTCAATTACATAAAGAGGTGTTGCAGAGGCATTGATTGATCCAATACCTCTAATTCTAATTTGTGGCACACCACCTGCTTGTCCAGTGGCATTGGTAGATTGTACACCCGCCATATTTCCTTGAAGCGTTTCTTGAACAGACGCATTGGGTGCACTTTCTAATGTTGTATTTTTTATAGTACCAATTGCTCCTGTAAATGAATTTCGTTTTTGATTGCCATAAGCAATCACTAAAACATCTTTTAAATTGTTTTCAGACTCTTGTAGTAAAACCACTTTATTGGCTTCACTTAAAATAACTGTCTTTGAAATCATATCTACTCTGCTAAATTCTACTTTGTCTCCATTTTTTATTTCAATGGAAAAAGACCCGTCTGCTTTTGAAGTAGTGCCTTTTTTTGAATTCAAAAGTTTGACAGAAACATTAGGCAAAGGACTATTATCCTTTGCATTTAGCACTGTCCCATTGATAATTTTAGACAGTTCGTTTTTGGTTGTACCCTGTGCAAAGGTTGGATTTTGTAACAAACAAAATAATAGGCCAAGGCCTAAGATAATGATAGGTTTAATTTTCATATTAGATTTGGTTTATAAAGAAAGCAAAAGCGCAAAAATTGTTTATAATTTATTAATATAACTAAGATTGACCAATATTTGGTGCTATTTTAATTCATACAAATTAAAGAATTTTTCAGAATTAAGCTTAAAAATTGCCGAAACTTTATAAATAATAGAATTATAAAGTTTTATGATTAAAAGAGGATGGGGGGAATACCAGGATGAAACTGGTAAAAACAGCATTAATAGGTTTAATTCAAAAATTACAGCTTCCCGTAAAGCGCGCGTAATTTTTCACGGGTCATGATGCTTTCCCAATTAGGGCCCAAGGCATTCTCCCATAAAGGCTTCATACCTAAAGACACATTGATCATTGCATCAAATTGAGCCTCTGATAAATTTGCACAGATCCCGACTGGAATATCAATATTGTTTTTAGCCACCATGTGCTTAAACTCTTTGACACCGGCTGGATAATATTCGGCTAGGTGATTCATCACGATACAGTTACCAATACCATGTTTTGTTCCCAATAAATAGCTTAAACCATAGCTAACCGCATGTGCCACACCCACTTGACTATAAGCAATACTCATTCCACCTGCATAAGAAGCCATCATCAATTGATCATCACATTCCTCGTCCCAGGTATTTTTTTCTACAAACACTTTTCTACAAAGCTCGAGTGCTTTTTCTCCATAGCTCTTGCTGAACTCATTTAAGAAAGTGCCTTCTAAACTTTCGATGCAATGGATATAACAATCCATGCCTGTATAAAAACGTTGATTCGCAGGTGCATCCTTTGTTAATTCAGGATCTAATACAATTTGATCAAATGGTGTAAAGTCAGAATTCATTCCTAGTTTGCGGGTTGGACCTGTTAATACGGTCGTACGGCTTACTTCTGCGCCCGTGCCACTTAATGTAGGAATACCCACTTTATAAACACCAGCTTGTTGTACTAAGTCCCATCCTTGGTAATCTGCAGAGGAACCTGGATTTTTCATCATCAAAGCAACTGCTTTGGCTAAATCTAAAGTTGATCCGCCACCAATGCCAATAATACCACTCACTTCACCAAAAGCTGCTTTTAATTCAGCCGCAAGTGCATCTACCTGAGTTGTCTTTGGTTCATACGTCACATCCACAAAAACAATTTTGTCTTTGCCTCTTAAAGGCACTCTACTTGCCAAAGGTTTTCCTTCAAAAAAATGATCTAGAAAAAATATCATTGGAAAATCACTTTTTCTTCTTGGCGCGATAATTTCATCTAATTGATTAAAGGAGCCACGACCATACACTACATAATCGACCATTTTAAAATTACGAAACTGCATAAGATTATTTTTTGGAATATTTATAATAAAGCTGCTGCTTTGATTAAATCTTCGGGCGTATCTATTTCTACGCCCATATAATTAGTGACAGCCATTTTAATGGATACGCCATTTTCTAAATAACGTAAACACTCAATTTTTTCTGCGGCTTCTAATGGCGACATCGGCCAATTCGTGAAATCAATTAAAGCTTGTTTTTTAAATGCATAAACGCCTACATGTTCATAATAAGTAATCGCCGTCTCTGTTGACCTTGGATAAGGAATCACGCTGCGTGAAAAAAACAAGGCATTCCAATTTTTATCGACCACTACTTTTACATAGTTAGGATCTTCGATGCATGCCGGGTTGGCTAATACTTGCATAAGAGAAGCAACCTGTACTGTTATATCTTTAAAACAAGCAAGTACTTTTTCTAATGGCTCGCGTTTAACAAAGGGCTCATCGCCTTGTACATTGACTACAATCTCTATGTCAAGATTTTCTATGGCTTCTGCAATTCTATCCGATCCGCTTTCGTGTTCACGTTTACTCATTATTGCCTTCCCGCCATTGGTAACTATTTCATTAAAAATAATTTCACTATCAGTCACCACATATACTTCGTCAAATAATCCCGTTGCCTTAGTATTATCATAAGTATGTCTAATCACCGACTTGTCGCCAAGCATTTGCATCAGCTTTGCTGGAAACCTTGTTGCTGCGTACCGAGCTGGTATAAATGCGCCAATTTTACTCATGGATAAATCTAGTTTATACTATTTTGGAAGGCGATGGATTAATAATCTGATTTTATAGAGTTGTTGAATGGCGCTTTTAATTGATAAGAAAGCGAGCCGTCTTTTGTATTATCCATCACATCTAAACCATATACAATCTGATCCATAGGCGTATCATTATAGGTTCCTAAAATACGATCCCAGAAAGAAAAAATATTGCCATAATTACTATCCGTTTGAGGACGCGTAATATGGTGATGTACTCTATGCATATTTGGAGATACAATAATGTAGCCAAATGTTTTATCAAACCATTTTGGAATACGAATATTCGCATGATTAAACTGCGTAAGTACCACGCTTAAACTTTGATACAACATCACCATCCAAATGGGCGTGCCCAAAATAAAAACTGCAAGAATAGCGAAAACGGCTCTCACCACTGACTCTCCTGGGTGATGTCTATTTCCTGTAGTGGTATCCACCATCGTATCTGCGTGGTGCACCATATGAAATTTCCATAAAAACTTTACCTTATGTTCAATCATATGTACCAAGTAAGCGCCGATAAAATCTAAAAGCAACAAACCTGCAATTGCTTCAACCCAAGGGTTCAAATGAATGATCTGTAATAATCCGAAATGTTGTTGCACCGTCCAGTCGCTCGCCTTTACCATAATAAGTGCAAATGCAAAATTGATGACAATGGTGGTAAAAGTAAAAAAGAAATTAAGCCCCGCATGTTTCAACTTATTGTACTTAAAATTAAATAGGGGTACTGCAAATTCTACCAACCAAAAAGAAGTAATACCACCAGCCAATAACAATGCTCGGTGCAAACTTGGAATGGTTTCGAAATAGGTTTTTATCGCCTCTAACATAGCAATGTATTTTATGCATAAATGTAAATAAAAAACCCGATGTTCTGTGGTCAGATACACCGGGTTCTTCTTAAGTCTTGTTAAAGACTTTGTATAGGATAGGGATTAACTATTTAACATTAACGGCATCACCAACATTAACAAGTCCTCTCCAGGGGCTTGTTCTGAAGGTTTGATTAAACCCGCCTTGCTTGGCGTAGACAATTCAATAAACACCTCATCTGTATCTGCTGCGTTCAACATCTCAATTAAAAACTTAGCATTGAAAGCAATTTGGATATCTTCTCCTTGGTATTCACAACTCATACGCTCGTTCCCCTCGAAACTAAAATCAATATCCTGCGCCGCCATCTGTAATTCATTGCCAGTAATATTTAAAGCCACCTGATTGGTGCTTTTATTACTAAATACATTCACACGGCGTAATGCATTTTGGAAATCATGCTTATTCACTGTTAAGCGATAAGGATTGTCCGCAGGTATCACCACTTTATAGTCTGGAAATCTTGCATCAATCAATCGACAAATTAATTGTGTAGACCCGTGTGCTACAAATAGGTGATTGTTGTTAAAGCTTACAGTGATCGCATCGTCATTGTCTGGCAATGCGTTCTTTAATAAATTAAGTGGCTTTTTAGGCACGATGAAAGAAGCATTTTGAGTCGCTTTCACATCTGTTCTTTTATAGCGAACCAAACGGTGTGCATCTGTAGCTACAAATTGAACACTTTCTTTCGTTAATTCAAAGAAAACGCCCGTCATAGCAGGACGCAAATCGTCGCCGCTCACAGCAAATAATGTTTTATTGATGGCTGTTAACAAGCCACCACTGGTCATGTTAAAGCCTGTTGTATCGTCAGCTGTAGGCTCTTTTGGAAAGTTGTCCGGATTTTCACCCATCACTTTATACTTTCCATTATCGCTTGTAATTTCTACTGCATAGTTCTTGTCAATATTAAAAGTCAACGGTTGGTCTGCAATATTTTTTAAAGAATCAATTAAGATTTTTGCAGGAATACAAACACGTCCGTTCACTTTACTCTCTACTTCCATTTGAACGCGCATAACCGTTTCTAAATCGGTTGCAACAATGTTTAATTTTTTATCTTCTATTTCGAATAAAAAATCTTCCAAGATAGGCAATACAGTATTGGTATTAATGACACCAGAAATTTGTTGAAGGTGTTTTAATAAAGAAGAAGAAGATACAATAAACTTCATGCGTTCAATTTTTGATTTTTTAGGGTGGCTGTT
>CAMCHR010000040.1 GCA_945874755.1 Chitinophaga pinensis | reverse complement strand
AGCCCAATGTCAGAAGCACAGTTTATGCAAAATGCAGAGAGTGCTTATCAGAACAAAGCCACTGAATTTAACAATAAACAAGCTGCTTTTATTCAAGATATCCTGACTTGTTATCAGTTGATCAATGTCATTGAAAGTATTGAAAAAGGAATTCCAGTAGCGGCACAACCTTAATTTAATATAGCGAATAAAAAAGGCGCTTCGTTTGAAGCGCCTTTTTTTTGTAAATCATGCTTGAATTATTCGATTTAGTTGAATCAATTATGATTAATTTTTTCTAAAGCTAATTGCTATTTAAAGTACTTTATTAAATTAGTCTAGCATTGTTAATAAGGCTGTCACAACTTGATCAATTTCGGCTGTAGTATTATTTTTTGAGAAAGAAAAACGAACAGTGACCATCTCGGAGCCTTTATTAAGTGCGTTGATTACATGAGATCCTTGCTGGGCACCGCTTGAACAGGCGCTTCCTCCACTGGCACAAATATGATGCATGTCTAAATTAAACAGAATCATCTCGGTCTTTTCATTTTTTGGAAAGTTGACACTTAATAAATTGTACAAACTATTTCCAAATATATCTCCATTAAAATGTACACTAGGAATTTTCGCAACCAATTGATCATGCAAATATTGCTTCAATGATTGGATATATTGACGGTCTTCTTGGTGTTTTTCTGTTGCCAATTCAAGTGCTTTCGCAAAACCAACAATACCATATAAGTTTTCTGTACCTGCTCGCATATTGCGCTCCTGTGAGCCACCATGTACCAAGGGACTAATTTTTACATTTTCGTTGATATATAAAATACCAACCCCCTTAGGCCCGTGAAATTTATGTCCAGCCCCAGTGATAAAATCAACTGGCAATTGACTTAATTCAAAAGGGAAATGACCTACTGTCTGCACAGTATCACTATGAAAATACGCCTGATATTGTTTGCAAAGTTGTCCTACAGCTTTCATATCAATCATGTTTCCAATTTCATTATTGGCATGCATGATGGTTACGATTGTTTTTTCAGTTGAAGCAGCAAGTAATCCCGCTAAATGATCCATATCAATATGACCATTAGGCAATATTTGAACAAAGCTTAATTGTAGATTGTGCAGTTTTGCTAAATGGATTACAGTATGTAAGGTAGCATGGTGTTCTATTGGAGAACTAATGATATGCTTACAACCTAAATCGGTGATGGCTGCATTTAAAACAGTATTGCTACTTTCTGTACCACCACTTGTAAAAAATATTTCAGCGGGCTTGGCACCTAAGTTTTTTGCTACAGATTTTCTGGCTTGTTCAATGGCCAATCTTGTTTCTCTGCCATAGCTATAAATAGAGGAGGGGTTACCAAATTTTTCGGTCAAATAAGGCATCATCGCTTCAAGCACTTCAGGTGCAAGCGAGGTAGTAGCCGCATTGTCAAAATAAATTCTCTCCATGATTGCTAAATTACTGAATTTTAAGGATCAGCTGAATAATTTTATCTGCTAATTGATCTGCTGCTGCTTGTGTTTTCGCTTCAGTATAAATGCGCATAATTGGTTCTGTATTGCTTGATCTTAAGTGCACCCATTCATTTTCAAAGTCTATCTTTAGTCCATCCACATCGTTCATTGGATATCCTGAAAATTCATTTTTCATTTTTTCAAAAATGGTAGACAATGATAAATTAGCATTCAGGTCCATCTTTTTCTTACTCATAAAATAAGCAGGGTAGCTAGCCCTCAAACTAGAACAGGTTTTTTCTGCTTTTGCAAGATGCGATAGGAATAAAGCAATGCCAACTAAGGCGTCTCTACCATAATGTAAATCTGGCACTATGATGCCTCCATTGCCTTCTCCACCAATCACTGCTTTTTCTGCTTTCATTTTTGTCACCACATTCACTTCACCAACAGCACTCGCAAAATAAGTGCAACCATGTTGTTCAGTTACATCTCTTAATGCCCTTGTAGAAGATAAATTACTTACGGTAGCACCTTTGGTATATTGTAAAATATAATCAGCAACGGCTACTAATGTGTATTCTTCGCCAAATAAATTCCCATCTTCACTTACAAAACATAAACGATCCACATCAGGGTCCACTGCAATACCTACATGTGCTTTTTCTTTTACAACGGTAGTACAAAGTTCGGTTAAGTGTTCTTTAAGTGGCTCTGGATTGTGTGCAAAATCTCCAGTCATTGCTGCATTCAATACGACAATATCCTCTACTCCAATTGCTTTTAACAAAGCAGGCACCGTAAATGCACCAGAACTATTGATCGCATCTACCACTACTTTAAAATTAGCTTTCTTGATGGCGTAAATGTCCACCAATGGGTGTTCTAATATGGCTTGAATATGTTTTGATAAACTATTATCATCCCCAATCAATTCACCCATGGCATCTACAGGTGCATAAATAAAATCTTCTTGTTCTGCTAAAGCTAAAATGATTTTTCCTTCTTCTTCACTTACAAATTCACCTTGTTCATTTAATAATTTAAGGGCGTTCCATTCTTTTGGATTATGACTTGCGGTTAAAATGATGCCACCATCTGCATTTTCAAATACCACAGCCATTTCTACAGTAGGGGTAGTGCTTAATCCTACATGCACCACATCGATGCCTAGGGCCAATAAACTTTGCTCCACCAAGGCTTCTACCATCAGGCCACTCATCCTTCCGTCACGACCCACTATCACTTTCTTTTTTCCAGCTGATTTTCTGATCAACCAGGTACCATATGCGGATGCAAATTTTACAATATCTATTGGCGTTAGGTTATCGTTTGGACGACCTCCAATGGTGCCTCTAAATCCTGAAATGCTCTTGATTAATGACATAGCTAAATATTAAAATAAATCGGTCAGCAAATTTACTTTAAATTTTTCCATTCCATGTATCTTTACGTCATGGGGCTAAGTATTTTTCAACAAATTAAGGACATCGATCAGGCATTGTTTCACCAAATCAATGGGGTCTGGCATCATCCTCTATTGGACACTGTACTGCCTTGGACCAGGCATTCCAACAATTGGGTGCCCTTGTATATTGGATTGTTGATCTGGTTGGGTTACCGAATAGGTTGGAAAACACTTAAATGGCTATTGTTTGCTTTAATCAATGTTACGTTGACAGATCAAATAAGTAGCAGTGTATTTAAACCATTTTTTCATCGTTTAAGACCTTGTAATGATCCTGCATTATTGGGAAAAACTAGACTTTTATTAGACCATTGTTCTGGCGGATTTAGTTTTACATCTTCACATGCTGCCAATCATTTTGGACTCGCTATGTTCATTTTCATTTCTTGGGGCATAACGCAACAACGTTATACAAAATTCTTTTTTGTATGGGCTGTTATCATTGCCTTTGCTCAAATATATGTTGGCGTGCATTATCCATTGGACATCGTTGGAGGTGCCATCATTGGATTGGTTTCAGGATATGGCATGGCAAAAGCTTATTTAAAATGGCCAGGTCCAATGGAATTGAAGTAAAAATCTAAGATGCTATTAATAAAAAAATGGGTGCTGTTACGCTAATTTATAAAAATGAATAAAAATACTTTCTGGCTTTTACTAGCAGCGCTTTTAGGTGTTCATTTGATTGGAGTATTGAATATTCCATTAATGGATATCGATGCAGCCCAATATGCATCTATCAGTAGAGAAATGCTAGAACGAAATAGCTTTCTACAAATTTACGATCTTGGCAAAGATTATTTAGACAAGCCGCCAATGCTTTTTTGGTTATCTGCCTTGTCCATGAAAATTTTTGGCATCTCTGATTGGGCTTATAGATTACCTTCTTTTATTTTTTTGATGCTTGCTTTGTATGCTACTTTTAAATTTGCTCAATTAAAGTACAAACAAACTGTTGCCTATTTAGCAGTGTTGATTTTAGTAAGCTGTCAAGCCTTTTTCTTAATCGCACATGATATAAGAACGGATACCATGTTAATGGGCTGGGTGGCATTGAGTATTTGGTTGATTGCAAAATGGGAATCCTCCAATGCATGGCCAGACTTTGCTTGGGCCATGGTAGCAATTGCTGGGGGCATGATGACCAAGGGGCCAATCGCACTAGTAGTTCCAGTATTGGCATTTGCACCACAATGGTTTTTTGAAAAAAAATGGGCTTATTTTTTCAAGCCAATTTATCTTTTGGGAATTGTGCTCATAGGAATTTTATTATTGCCCATGAGTTGGGGTTTATACCAGCAATTCGATTTGCAACCGGGTAAATTAATCAACAATATTCCAATTCAATCAGGATTAAGATTTTATTATTGGACCCAAAGTTTTGGCAGGTATACAGGTGAAAATTATTACCATGAAATGAGCTATCCAACTTTCCTTTTGGAAAATATGTTATGGAGTTTTTTACCTTGGATTTTTATTTTCATTTGGGCTTTTCTAGCAAAGCTGATCAATATATTTAAAGAAGGCTTGTTTAAAGTGCAAGTAGAAAGAATTAGTTTTTTTGGATTTTTACTAACCTATTTAGTGTTATCGAGAAGCCAGGCACAATTGCCACATTATATTTTTGTAGTATTCCCACTCGCTGCGGTACTAACTGCTGCTCATTTTGCGGCTTTGTTAGAACAAGCGGATCGATTACATAAATGGATTAAATGGTTTTTTGGTTTCCATCTATTTATTTTTCTGATCCTATTAATTGCGATGGTTTTAATCATTAAAATTCCATTTGGAATAATGGATGGTCCTTGGGGACTCTGGATATTTTTTGGGACAATTTTTTTTATGATTGAAATTGGGCCTAGACAC
This sequence comes from Chitinophaga pinensis, assembly GCA_945874755.1. GTDB lineage: Bacteria > Bacteroidota > Bacteroidia > Chitinophagales > Chitinophagaceae > Sediminibacterium > Sediminibacterium pinensis_B. The sequence goes on along the minus strand of CAMCHR010000040.1, from coordinate 12,114 downwards.
CAAAACATGATCCAAAGATGGATCAATATGAGTTTGGTCTTAATGATTGGGTTAAACTTAATTTTAAATAGCTTCTTTTACCCTCATTTATTAGAATACCAATGGGGGAACAAATTGGCAAAAGAGGCGAAGGAAAAAAAATGGGATATTAAAAAAGCTGTATTGTACAAAATCCCCAATAGTTACGCTTTTCATTTTTATGGGCAGCATGTGTTTCCTGTCATAAAAGATAGCGGTCAATTAAAAGAAGGACAATGGGTACTGGCAGATAGCATACCCGCAAAACAAGTTTTGATGGATTTCCCTAACTCTACCATATTGTATCAGGGAGAACGATTCCATGTGACTTTATTGACATTGACTTTTTTAAATCCCAAAACAAGGTCTGAGGAAGTGACGCCTTATGTGTTAATGGAATTGAAAAAGTAGTTGGTCTGAAACTAGTTTTAAAATTGGGTCTAAAAAAATTTATACCTAAAACTTGGAATTTAAAAATTAAATTGGGTCGTATTTTTTGGCGTGGCCAATTCGTAACTTTTTCTGACACCGCCAACCGTGGTATGCAGAATATTGATTTGATTTGGGTCTATGCCAAATAAGATCTCGCAAAAAACATTTAATTGCTTAAGCTGTTTGACTTCTTTGATTTCAAAATAACTCCAAGTACTTTCTTTCTGAATTTCATAACCAACAAAGTCCATCTTATATTTTACACCACCAGCTTGTAAAGCCAGTTTCTTTTGCATGTACAAGTTGATGTATTTATTGGCTTGCTCTTTTTGATTTGCTTGGTTTAAATCCAATTTCATATTGAATTCTTTTTGAATCATTTTCTCTAAATCATCTGTATAAGTACGAGCACTAATCTCAATGGTGGCTTCTTTAGCATTGTGTTCAATTTCTACCACTGAGATATAAAAGGGGTGCATTGCAGTCAGCATCCAAAGCATCCAATGTTTTAAACCAATCCAAGCCATAGTAGTTTATTTTGTAGTTACAAAGGTCTTCATTAATTTAACACCAGAAAAATTCATTTATGGACGAGCTGTTTTTATATTTAAGACTTGGTTTCAAGCATATTATTGATTTAGGAGGGGTAGATCATATTTTATTTGTCTTGGCATTGACCCTGCGCTACGTTTGGTCGGATTGGAAAAAGATCTTGATTTTAGTGACTGCTTTTACGATTGGCCATTCTTTAACACTCGCCTTAAGTACCCTTTCTTTGTTAGATATTCCGGTCAATTGGATTGAATTCCTGATTCCAGTGACCATCTTAATTACGGCAGTATCTAATTTTTGGGTCCAAGATTTTGAATTTAAACAACGCTATTCGGTCCATTATGGACTAGCCCTTTTTTTTGGTCTGATCCATGGTCTAGGATTTAGCAATTACCTTAAAAGTCTCTTGGGCAAGGAGGATTCCCTGCTAGGACCCTTATTCTCCTTCAATATTGGCCTTGAAATAGGTCAAATATTGATTGTCATGGTGATTTTAGCCCTATCTTATTGCACCATATCCATCCTTAAAATACCTAGAAAAATGTATATGCGGTATGGGTCCATCCTCGCGATATGCTTATCTTTACGTATGATCATAGATCGATTCGCATCTCTTTAAACCTCGAAAAAGAAACAACAATGAAGAAATTATTGTCATTCGGAATCTTGTTCTTGACTGCTTTGACAGTTATGGCGCAAGATATTCGCAACAACCCAGGTTCTAATCATGGAAACAAGTTTGAACAATTGGGTACTATTTTACCAACGCCAAATGAATACAGAACGGCGAGTGGTGCTCCTGGAACAAAGTATTGGCAACAAAGAGCCGACTACGACATTAAAGCAACTTTGGATGAAAAGAATTTAATGTTACATGGCGCTGAGACCATTACTTATTTCAACAATTCTCCTGATGTATTAACTTATATCTGGTTGCAATTGGATGAGAACGAGCATAGCACCACTAAAAATGCAGGTTACCCTGATGGTAGTTCAATGGGCAGAGGCATGAGTCCTGCGATGATTGATAATTTAGAAGAAGCAAAAAGCGATAATGGATTGGGTGTGAATATTTTAAAAATCACAGACTTATTAGGTGCTAAATTAAAATACACGGTGAATAAAACAATGATGCGTGTAGAATTACCCACCGCATTGAAGCCAGGTCAAAAATTTGCTTTTAAAGTAGATTGGAATTATAAAATCACAGACAGATTAACGGTTGCTGGTAGAGGTGGATTTGAGTTCTTCCCAGAAGACGGTAATCACTTATTCACCATGGCACAATGGTATCCTCGTTTAGCAGTGTATTCTGATTTCCAAGGTTGGCAACACCACCAGTTTACTGGAAGAGGTGAGTTTGCTTTGACTTTTGGTAACTATAAAGTGGCGATCACTGTTCCTAGCGACCACGTTGTAATGGCGACAGGTGCTTGTCAAAATTATCCTGCTGTATTGAGCCCAGCTCAATTGGCTAGATGGAATAAAGCACAAACTTCAGCTGAGCCAGTTGAAGTCGTGACTTTAGAAGAAGCAAAAAATGCAGAAAAAACAAAAGCAACCACTCAAAAAACTTGGGTATTCAATGCAGAAAATGTACGTGACTTTGCTTTTGGATCAAGCCGTAAATTTATTTGGGATGCCTTGGCTGCAAATGTTGAAGGCAAGAAAGTAATGTGTATGAGTGCGTATGGAAAAGAGGCTTATGGTTTATACCGTCCTTTCTCTTCTAAAGCGGTAGCACACACGATTAAGACTTATTCTAAGTTTACCATTCCTTATCCATACCCAGTAGCACAAAGTATTGAAGCATCTAATGGTATGGAATATCCAATGATTTGTTTCAACTATGGCCGTACAGAAAAAGATGGTTCTTATACACAAGCAGCTAAGAATGGTATGTTAGGTGTGATCATCCACGAAGTAGGTCATAACTTCTTCCCAATGATTATTAATAGCGATGAGCGTCAATGGTCTTGGATGGATGAAGGTTTAAATACTTATGTTGAATATTTGACAGAAGAATTATATGACAACAAATTTCCTAGTCGTCGTGGTCCTGCTTTTGCAATTGCAGATTATATGAAATTGCCAAAGGATCAATTAGAGCCAATCATGACGAATAGTGAAAACATCATTCAGTTTGGTCCAAACGCTTATGCGAAGCCAGCAACTGGTTTGAATATTTTACGTGAAACCATTATGGGTCGTGAATTATTTGATTATTCATTTAAAGAATATTCAAGAAGATGGGCATTCAAACACCCAACACCTGCCGATTTATTTAGAACAATCGAAGATGCAAGTGCCGAAGATTTAGATTGGTTCTGGAGAGGCTGGTTCTACAGCATCGATCCTGTAGATATTGCCATTGACACAGTGAAGCATGCAGTATATGATGCTACAGTAGCAGTTCCTGCAGCTAGAACAATGGGACCAAGAGGTTTGTCAAAACCAGAAGTGAACAGCTTTGAGGATATTTCCAAAATTAGAAATAGAAACGATAAGTCTATTGTATTTTTAACAGATGTAGATCAAAGCTTACGTGATTTCTATTGGAGATATGATAGAGGTTTAGAGCCTTATGATTCTGTTACGAAGCAACCAGCTATGGCCATGCCTGCAGCTGAAGGTTTAACAGATGCAGAGAAAGCGAAATATGCAACTGCTAATTTGTACGAAGTAAGTTTCATTAATAAAGGCGGACTAGTGATGCCAATTATCCTTGAATTTACTTTCGAAGATGGTACTAAAGAAACACAACGTCTACCAGCACAAATCTGGAGAAAGAACGAGAACAAAGTAACAAAAGTGTTCTTGACAAATAAGAAAGCGGTATCGATTCAATTAGATCCAATGCGTGAAACTGCTGATATTGATGAGAGCAATAACAAATGGCCAAATGTAGCTGCGCCAAGTAAATTTGCCTTATTCAAGTCAAAAGGTTTTTCTAGAGGTCAATCAATTGGATTGTCTCCAATGGCTGCAAGTCAAAACAAAAAATAATTTGAATTCATTTCAAAGTAAAAAGCCGCTTCGATTTCGAAGCGGCTTTTTTTATGTATGATACTTTTTTAGGAATATATTATTATTGTGTAGTGTCATATTTTAATCTTAGTCCGTTAATAGTTTGGATTGAGATCAATTAAGTATGCGCTGCTGCTTTATAATTCTTCCATTTGGTAATCGCTGCTTCCATATCCAAAGGCAATGGACTATCAAAGCGCATCATCTCCTCTGTGGTTGGATGAATAAATCCAAGTGTAGCTGCGTGTAATGCACATCTAGGACAAGCATCAAAACAATTGTCTACAAATTGTTTGTACTTGGTATAAATAGTCCCTTTTAAAATTCTATCTCCTCCGTATTCTTGGTCATTGAATAAAGTATGTCCAATATGTTTCATGTGAACACGTATCTGATGTGTTCTACCTGTTTCCAAAACACAAGATACAAGGGTGGTATAATTATAACGCTCTATCACTTTGTAATGCGTAATGGCATGCTTCCCAACTTCCCCTTCAGGGTAGGCGTCAAACATTTTACGAAAAGTCTTATGCCTTGCGATGTGCGCATTCACTGTGGCTTCGTCTTCTTCCATATTCCCCCAAACCAAGGCAACATATTTTCGTTCAACCGTATGGTTGAAAAATTGTTTTGCTAAATGACTAGCAGCTTCGGGTGTTTTTGCAAGTACAATTAAGCCAGTGGTATTTTTATCTATACGATGCACCAAGCCAAATCTTGGCAGTACTTCCTCATTCAAATCTGGGTTCTGTTGCAATAAATGAAATGCTACCCCATTGAGTAAAGTGCCTGAGTAATTTCCAATACCAGGATGCACCACCATATTGGATGGTTTATTGATCACCATAATGGCGTCATCTTCATACACAATATCCAAGGCCATTTCCTCTGGTTTCAATTCGGTGTAATCCGGGTTGACATAGCTCATATAAACCACTTCGTCTCCCGGGCGGGTACGGTAATTGCTTTTTATCACTTTCCCATTCACAGTCAAAAATCCGCCTTCAATCCCGTTTTGCAATTTGCTTCTCGTTAATCCCACAATTCTCATTTGAACCCACTTATCAATACGCATAGGCTCTTGTCCCTTATCTACGACAAAGGTCAGTTTCTCATATACATCTTCGTTTTCAATTTGAAGTGCATCATTTTGTTGGATCTCCGATAATGAATCTTGGTTCACCATCGAAAGCTTCGCTTTCTCTTCTGTTGACATGATGCAAAAGTAAGTTATTGCAGCATAGTTTGTAACTTTGTTCTATGCGCCAACAAGTAATTTTCGAAGATTTAGGCATTCAATCCTACCAGCCAACTTGGGACTACCAAGAACAGCTATTAAAATCAGCTGTGGCACTTAAGACGGAAGCCAGGACAGCAGGTAAGGAAGCAAATGAGGCGGCAACCCAACATCGTTTTATATTGGTAGAACATCCACCTGTTTTTACATTGGGTAAAAATGGCAACAGGTCCAATGTATTGGTGTCAGATGAACAATTGAAAGTATTGGGTATTGAGTATTTTCATATCAATAGAGGAGGCGATATCACTTATCATGGTTTACAACAAGTGGTGGGTTATCCTATTATTGATTTAGATAAGTTTAAGCCAGACTTGGGTTGGTATTTAAGGAGTTTAGAGGAAGTGATTATTCAAGTGCTTGCAGCATATGGATTGAAAGGCGAAAGAAGTGCAGGAGAAACAGGTGTCTGGTTAGACCCGCAGGATCCTTTTGTGGCAAGAAAAATTTGTGCCATGGGGATTAAGTGTAGCCGATGGATTACGATGCATGGATTTGCTTTAAATGTGAATACAGATTTATCTCATTTTGAATTCATCGTGCCCTGTGGTATAGAAGGAAAAACGGTGACATCTTTGGAAAAAGAATTAGGAAGGAAGGTAGATTACGAAGAAGTGAAGCAAAAAATAAAATTTCATTTCGAAGCTATCTTTAATTGCGAATTGGTTTAACAGAATTTCAAACTACCTGCTGGCAAAGACCGATTTCCCTGCAAACCCCCGCTATGTATGACTAAGATGGATGCATCTTTTTCAAAATAATTTTCTTGAATTAATTGTTCCACACCAAAAAGCAATTTACTGGTGTACACAATATCTGTTGGTATCTTTTCTGTATCCCAAAGCCTGTTCATAAAATCAAGCATCATAGGATTAGTTTTGGCATAGCCACCTTGATGAAATTGATGCAGTAAAGTATAGGTTCGATTTTTATCTTCTATTAATGCGTTGATTTCAGATTCAATACTGCCTTCGTTTTTTAAAACAGGGATGCCGATGATTTTTTGATTGGGACTTGCAGCATTGATACAACCAGCAAGCATGGTGCCTGTTCCTACTGCACAAATGATATAGTCGTAATGGACCGTATTCTGCTCTGTTAAAATGGTTGCAGCTCCTTTTGCACCAATGGTGCCATAACCGCCTTCGTCTATAAAATAAAAATCAGTCATCGCTTCACTTGATTGTAAAATAGATGCTTTTTTAGATTGGAAATCCGTCCTGCCTAAATAGACCAATTCCATCCCATAGGCTTTCGCATCTTTTAAACTAGGCGTCATGGGTTCATCGGCATTTGTTCTGATATAGCCAATGCTTTTTAGTCCTGCTTCCTTTGCAGTATAAGCTAATGCAACAATATGGTTAGAATAAGGTCCGCCAAAGCTAGCCACCTTCGAAACTCCATTTTCGATTGCTGCTGCAATATAAAATTGTAGTTTATAAAATTTATTGCCACTAACAATTGGATGCAAAAGGTCCAGCCTTAATAGATCCACTTTTTGGGATTGACTAAAGGATAAGATGGATTGTATTTTGGGCTTTATATGCAAAATTTTATATTTAAGATAAATCAACTAATTTTGACCACCTTAATGGATTGTGAAATTACAATTAAATAAAGAAAAATGAGTGCACCGACATTAGTGATATTAGCAGCAGGGATGGCAAGTAGATATGGCAGCATGAAACAAACCGAGGGATTTGGTCCAAGTGGAGAAACGATTATGGAGTATTCGATTTACGATGCCATAAGAGCGGGTTTTGGTAAAGTGGTATTCATCATTAGAGCAGATTTTGCAGATGCATTTAAGGCTGTGTTGGAACCAAAATTAAAAGGCAAGATTGAGATCGCATATGTATACCAGTCTTTAGATCAATTCACTGAAGGCTTTTCAATTCCACAAGAAAGAACCAAGCCTTGGGGAACCGCACACGCATTATTATGTACAAAGGGTGTGGTGAATGAACTATTTGCTGTAATCAATGCAGACGATTATTATGGACAAGAAGCATTTGTTCAAGCCTATACTTTTTTAACAACAGCATGTTCTGAAAAAGAATATTGTATACTGGGTTATGAACTTTCGAACACCTTAAGTGAGAATGGGACAGTAAGCAGGGGCGTATGTAATTTAGATACAGCAGGTTATTTAACTGCGATCCATGAGCGTACAAAAATTTACAGAAAAGACGGAGATGGAATTGTATTTGAAGAGGAGGGTGTTGAAACCCCGCTTCAAGAAGACACAAGAGTGAGTATGAATTTTATGTGTTTTGCGCCGGGCTTTATTGATTTATGCGCATCTGAATTCAACCTCTTTTTAGAAAGAGAAGGACAGGCTTTAAAATCTGAATTTTATATTCCTTTTGTAGCAGGAAGGTTCAAGGCATTGAACTTGGGGGCTGTGAAAGTGATTCCTACCAATGCAAAATGGTTTGGTGTAACTTATAAAGAAGATGCGCCAGGAGTAAAAGCGAGTATCGATGCTTTGGTGGATGCGAAAATGTATCCTACAAATCTTTGGAGTAATTAATTACTACTTTCTTCTATAGTTGCTTGTAATAATCTTGTTCTAGTCAAAAGCACGAACACTGTAGATGTAATTCTTAAAGTTATTGATCTGCGCTTTACGATTCTTAGATCCCTTCACTTTTTGTTTATTCAATTTTACATTGAGGTCTTTGGTTAATTCGTTCGCCTCTAGTATGTCAACCAAATCAAATAGTTTATCAGACTTAATCGCAAACGCAACGCCTTCGGCTTGTTTTTGACGACTGCTCATAATACCAATCAATTCGTTCTTGTCATTGAAAACTGGAGCACCTGAATAACCAGGGTTGGCACTAATCTGAATTTGATAGGTATTGCTATCTCCATTGAATCCTGTTTGAGCACTTAAATACCCTCTGCCGTAAACAATATCATTGTCATTTCTTGGGAAACCTAAAGTAAAAATATCTTCCCCTAGATCACTTGATTTTTTACGAATGGTGAATGGCAATGCCTTCGCTTGTTTGTAGTCTTCGTCTTCTATTTTCAATAAAGCTAAATCTGAATTTTTATTACTGTACACAATGGTTGCCTTAAATTCTTGTCCTAAGCTATTCACTACAATGGCACCTTCTCCTTTTAAGACATGGGCATTGGTAATGACAAAGCCTTTGGTATCGATTAAGAAGCCAGAGCCTCCGCTAATTAATTTTGAATTTTCTGGAACCTTGGTTTTCACCTCATTTAATATATGGCCCTGAACTTTTTGATTCTGTTCAATTTTTTCTACGGCCTTGCTTAATTCTAAAATCTGATTGCCATTGATACTTGGGAAAAAGAAAAGCACCATAGCAGAAGTAAATAACGCAATAAATCCGCCCACAGAAGCTGCGATGGCAGTGACTTTCTTATACTTACTCCAAAGTTGAATCACTTTAAATGAGGTAGATTGTTCTGCAGCAGGTGCCCATGTACCAGCATCCAATAATTGATTGAATACTTGCTTATTTAATGCGGAGAAATTTGTACGATTGACATACAATTCCATTTCTCTTAAGAACATCGCATGCTCAATCACCATTTGATCAATCCCAGGCTTAGTTTTACGGATAGCCTCAAATTGAGTACGTTCTTCAACAGACATATCGTCTGTTAAATAGCGTTCTATCGCTTCCTGTAATTGAATGTCTTCCATATTGTTATTCTCCTATATTATATTGCGCAAAAAATAGTTTCTTCAAGCGCATTAAACATTTATATTTTTGGTTCTTAGCATTGTCTGCATTGGTATATCCAAACTGACTGGCTAGTTCCTGCATTCCTTTTTTATTTAAATAGTATCCTTCTAACAAACTTTTACATGGTTCACCAAGACTGTTTAAGACGCGGTCCATGATCGCAAAAGCAGCATCTTTTTTCTCAAATCGATCCAGGTCTTCTTCCACCGAGATCGTTTCTTCTTGAGCACTGAGCGGGGCACTATATTTTCCCATTTGTTGAAGCCTTTTTAACCAAAGGTTTTTACAGATAGAGAATAGATAGGTTTTAATTTGACAGGTGAGGCCGAAATTATCCAATTGTACTTTTTCGTACAAAGTGATCATCGCTTCCTGAAAAATATCCCTTGCGTCATCAAAAGAGCCATTGTTATTGGTAACAAAGTGCTGAATCATACTAAAATGACTTTTATAGAGGGCTTCCACCGCTCTGGAGTCATTTTGGGCTAACCCCTTTAAGAGGGCTTGTTCGTTGAGTTCAGCTTTCAAGAGATTAATACGATTAGGGTACAAAAGTAACCCAACTAGGGTAAAAATGACTTGATTTTAATTTTTTTACAAAAATGAGGTTACCTTTTTTCAGTTAGGGTATTAAGAGTATCATTTAAACATTAAAACTCATTCTAATGAAAAAAGTATTCGCAATCTTCGCTATCGCTGCTTTAACTGCTTGTGGTGGTGCTTCTACTGAAGCTACAACTGATTCTGCTGCTGCAACTGTTGATACAACAACTGCTGTTGCTGTTGATACAACTGCTGTTGCGGTTGATTCTGCTGCTACAAAGTAGTAGTCGATCAAAATCGAACTATTGTCCTCCATTCTATGGAGATCAATCAAAAAGGCACTTTGTTTTACAAAGTGCCTTTTTTGTTCTTACGAATACTTGTTAGTAAAATGTAAAAAACTTTGTTGTTTTAGCCTATTTTAGGGACTTTTAGCCTATCTTTGTCCCACGATGAAAGCAAATGGCAACTGGTTTTACTTTTTCTTTTATTTCTACTTTAACCAAAGTAGCCGGGTAGTATTTGTAAAAGCATAAACGAAATAACTAAATATACCATCCCGGCTCAAAAGGCCGGGATTTTTTATTAAACAAACTGAATCAAGCAATAGAACAGCTTAAAAGATGCATAAAAAAGTAACGATACAAGGATACGAGGGTAGTTTTCACCAAGTGGCTGCAAGGCAGTTCTTTGGAAAAAATGTAGACGTGATTCCTTGTGCTACTTTTAGAGAGGTGGTTCGAATTGGTGAAGATGCGAAACAATCTGATGGTGGGGTGATGGCGATTGAAAACTCCATTGCAGGCAGCATCCTCCCAAACTATAATTTGTTACAAAAGAGCAAATTACAAGTCATTGGGGAAGTGTACTTATCGATCAGTCAAAACCTATTGGTGTATCCTGGTGTGAAATTGAATGAGATTAAAGAAGTGCATAGTCATCCGATGGCCATCCTTCAGTGTTTGGATTATTTGGAAAACCAAGATTGGAAGTTGGTGGAGACAGAAGATACCGCTTTGAGTGCAAAACATTTGCGTGAACATAAAAGCAAACATACTGCAGCGATTGCAAGTAAGTTCGCTGCACAATTATATGATTTGGATGTGATCACACCAGATATCCATACTTTAAAAAACAATATCACGCGTTTTTTAATCATGGTGCCTGCAAAACAAAAATTGGAAATAGCCGATGCAGACAAAGCATCCATCTATTTTCAAACAGACCACTCAAAAGGTATTTTGTCCAAGGTATTGGCTAAGATAGCGCAGGGTGGGGCGAACTTAAGTAAGTTACAAAGTATGCCCATACCAGGTAGTACTTTCAAATATGGTTTTTATGCAGACATTGAGTTTGAGCAAAAAAAACAATTGGATAAATTATTGGCAGAATTAAAATTGATGACCAATCAGTTCAAAGTATTTGGATTGTATAAAAAAGGTAAAGTTGTAAAAGGATAAGTATGAATTGGACAGTATCAAAAAGATTGGATGGGATTGGAGAATATTATTTTTCAACCAAATTGCGCGAAGTTGACGAACTCAACAAAGCAGGCAAGCAAATTATCAATTTAGGTATTGGTAGTCCAGACTTGCCACCTCATCCAGATGTGGTTAAAACTTTGCAAGAAGAAGCAAGCAAAGACAACCAACATGCTTACCAATCATACAAAGGCGTTCCGGCATTAAGAGAAGCGATCGCCGCATGGTATCAAAAATATTTTAAAGTAGAAGGGATTAATCCTGCTACTGAAATATTGCCTCTATTAGGAAGTAAAGAAGGGATCATGCATATCTGCATGACCTATTTAAATGAAGGAGATCAGGTGTTAATCCCTAATCCTGGTTATCCTACTTATACAAGTGCAGTTAAATTAGCGGGTGGCACTCCGCTTTATTATGAGCTAACTGCCGAAAACAGTTGGGCGCCTGACTTTGAAAATTTAGAAAAATCAGATTTATCAAAAGTCAAGTTAATGTGGGTGAACTATCCACATATGCCAACAGGACAAAGTCCAACCAAAGCGCTTTTTGAGCAATTGGTTGCCTTTGGGAAGAAGCATCAAATATTGATTTGTCATGACAATCCTTATGCATTTATCTTAAACAATCAACCTGAAAGTTTATTGTCTATTGAAGGTGCAAAAGAGGTGGTGATAGAATTAAACTCTCTGAGTAAGAGCCAAAACATGGCAGGGTGGAGAGTCGGCATGTTAATTGCTGCCGAAGACAGAATCAATGAAATACTTAGGTTTAAATCCAATATGGACAGTGGTATGTTTTTACCAGTCCAACTAGCAGCTGCAAAAGCATTAAGTCTAGACGAAAGTTGGTATGAATCCGTGAATAAAATATATACCGCACGTCGCGAAAAAGTATTCGAATTATTAGATGTTTTAAAATGTGCTTATTCAAAACAACAAGTTGGAATGTTTGTTTGGGCAAAAATTCCAGCCACATTCAAAGACGGTTATGCGTTGAGTGATAAAGTGCTTTACGAAGCCAATGTATTTATCAC
>CAMCHR010000039.1 GCA_945874755.1 Chitinophaga pinensis | reverse complement strand
TATTTAATTGAAATAGTTAATTTAAATGTAGTTATTTTTTTTGAAATATCTTATCAGCAAGTGATTTTATCCACTCTGCCTTGATGTCGTCCACCTTCAAATGCGGTAGTCATAAAAAGATCTATCATTTCGATGGCAGATTCAACACCCACAAATCTTGCAGGGATACAAATCATATTTGCGTCATTGTGTAATCTTGTTAATTGAGCGACCTCTGGCAACCAGCATAAACCAGCTCTAATACCTGCATGTTTGTTGGCTGTGATGGCTACACCATTTGCAGAACCACAAAATAAAATACCAAAAGCAGCTTCCCCAGTGACTACACTAGATGCTGTAGGATGCGCAAAATCTGGGTAGTCTACAGAATCAGTCGTATAGGTACCAAAATCTTTGACTTGGTATCCTTTTTTTTCGAGCCACTCAATTACTTCTTTTTTGTAAGCTACGCCAGCGTGGTCTGCACCCAATGCGATAGGTTTAGATGGATCAAAAACATAAGCCATATGAATCGATTTTAATTTGTTGCTAACTTATTTTATAAATATTATTCCCACTCTTCATCTGCCTTCTTCACGCTTTTATAAGCCCATCGAGATACGACTATACTTAACTCAAATAGTGAATATAAAGGAATAAAGACCAATAACTGACTATACCAATCTGGACTAGGAGTAATGAATGCAGCCACAATTAAAATAACAACTGCTGCATATTTACGCGCTCCGCTTAAAAACTTAGGGGTGACGATGCCAATTTTAGTCAATAAAAAAGCCAATACAGGTAATTCAAAAGCAATACCACAGCCTAATATAAGGTTGGTTAAATTATCTAAATAATCTGCAAAAGTAGGCATAGTAGTAATCACATTCTTGGTGCCTAATTGGAAGCTTGCCAAGAAATTAAAAGTGAAAGGGCCAAGTATAAAAAATCCAAACGCTGCCCCTAAAAAGAAAAAGAAGGAGACCCAAAAAATCATGAATCTTGTATTTCTTAATTCACGCTCTTTTAATGCTGGTTTGATAAAGGACCAAAATTGATAAAAAATAAATGGGAATGCCGTAATGATACCACCCACAATCGCCATGCTGATGCTACTCAAGAACTGTCCACCAAATGTGGTGCTTTGCATGGTGACTTTCACAGCAGGCATACACAATGCATTGCCTAATCCAGCCCAATGACTGAATTCACAAAATAAACGATAGGTAATAAAATCTGGTTGAATCGGACCCGTAATCACATTGTCCATGATCCAGTCACGCTTTATAAAAATCACTAGGGCCATAACCAAAATTGCTGCTGCAGATCTTACGATGGTACCTCTTAATACTTCGAGATGATCGATGAATGACATCTCGGAACCATCTTTTGAATTTAAACGATCAAATAGTGCCATGGATTGTTAAGAATGAAGCCTAAAGTTAAGGCTTCTAGGGCAAAATGAGGGTGTAAAATCTAAAAATAGTATTAGTGAATGGTGAGCTTTACTTTCTCAATTCTGGTATCGCTTACTAAGAGTATTTCGGCATCAAAATGACTTAAATGGATCACTTCTCTTACTTTAGGAATGGCTTCGTGTTTATGGATGAGGTAACCACTCAAAGTCTCTGCGCTGTCGGCTGCAAAGTCGATGCCATATTTCTCGTATAAATAGTCCAATTCCAATCTGCCACTAAAAATATATTCATTGGCAGAAAGCTTCTTTTCTAAAAATTCTTGTTCATCATATTCGTCATTGATTTCTCCAAAAATTTCTTCCAACACATCTTCCATGGTCACAATTCCTGCTGTTCCGCCAAATTCATCTACCACCCACGCAATACTTTTTCTTTTTTTAGAGAATAAATTAATTAAGTCCGCAGCATTCATACTTTCTGTCACCAATAAGATAGGGTGTAGGATGGCTTTAATTTCTGTTGGCTTTTTGAATAAATCTAACTGGTGCACATACCCTACAATATTATCTAGGGTATCTTTATAGATAATGAGTTTGCTCAATTTTGTTTCAATAAAAAGTGCCTTTAATTCTGCTATAGGAGTAAGGATATCTACGCCAATAATTTCTGTTCTCGGAACTAAACATTTACGTACTTTAATATCAGGTAAGCTCAATGCATTTTCAAATAAGTCTGTATTGAGTTCTTGTTGTTCCTGATGTGGGTTAGTTTGTTGTACAAAATGCGCTAAATCAACTTTAGTAAAAGCCTCTTTTTTATACACCATCTTAACTTGCAATAAATTACTTAAAACCCATTGTGCGGTATTGACTAAAATGACTGTGAGTGGTTTAAATAAGAGATGAAAAAATTGCGCTATTGGTGCAAAAGTGCTGATTAAGGAAGCTGCTCTTGCTTTAAACATGGCTTTTGGCACAAGCTCTCCTATAAATAAAATAACGAAGGTGGATACGATTGTGTTACCCACTAAAATGGCGCCATCGCCCAATCCTAATCTATTCCAAATATGGGTGTGCAATAATTCTTCAAATAAAATACCAAAAACAACCAATGAAATATTGAGTCCAATTAAACAAGTACCAATAAATTGTGTCGGTGCTTCAAGAAATCCAGCAATGATTTTACTAGACCTGCTACCTTGTTTTTTCTTTAATTCTAAACTAAGACGATTGGCACTTACAAAGCCAATCTCATAACCAGAGAAAAAACCAATTAAAATTACAGATGCAACGATGGCGAAAATCATAGTTTGTTTTTAAGATAGATATACTTGTTTACCATTCTGGTAATTCAGGTTTAGTGCCAATGATTCCTTCTATCTGCTCCATGATCTCGGGGGTTAATAGTGTAGCAGTTTCTAGTGCGGTTAAATTATCTAACAATTGTGTCTTATTGGTGGCACCTAATATTGCAGTGGATACATTTGGGTTTTTAATACACCATGCGATGCTTAATGACGCAGTACTCACTTTTAAGGCCTTTGCTATAGATCCCAACTGTTGCACTTTCACAATTTTATCTTGCATCAACCATCTGTCTCTTAACCATTCAAACCCTTCAATCTGAAATCTTGATCCTTCTGGAATGCCATCATTATATTTACCTGTTAACAATCCAGCAGCCAATGGACTCCAAATGGTGGTACCCATGCCTACATTTTTAAATATTTCTAAAAAATCATTTTCCATTTTATTACGCTCAAACATATTGTACTGAGGTTGTTCCATAGAAGGCCCAATCAATTTATATTTTTCTGCTATTCTGTGTGCTTCCATAATTTCTACACCACTCCATTCGCTGGTGCCCCAATACAATATTTTTCCTTGTTGGATCAGCGTATTCATTGTCTGTACCACTTCTTCGATGGGGGTCGTTTTATCTGGACGATGACAAAAATATAAATCTAGGTAATCTGTTTGGAGTCGCTGTAAAGCTTCATGACATGCTTCAGTTAAATGTTTTCTACTTAACCCTGTTTGGTTAGGCTTATTCGCTTTTCCTCTCCAACCAAAATAGGCTTTTGAAGAAAGTATAATAGAAGTTCTATCCCATTTTTTTTGACTTAAAACACGACCCATCATTTTCTCGCTTTCTCCACCTGCATACACTTCTGCATTGTCAAAAAAGTTCACACCTGCATCATAAGCAATACTCATTAACTCATCTGCCACACGGTCATCTATTTGTTTGTGAAATGTGACCCAACTTCCGAAACTTAATGTGCTTAATTGCAGCCCTGTTTTACCCATTTTTCTATAGTCCATCTGGTTTATTTAAGGGTTTAAACTACTGCTATCTTGAATGATGGCGTAGCTATTTGATTGTGGTTTAAAGATACGAATGTCTGTCAAATTTTGGTTGGCTTCTAGTCCTTTCCCATAAATTTTTGCCAATGGGTTATGTTGCTTCACCACCACATCCTTTTCGGTATAAAACTTACCCGTATTTTGATCCCAATACATTTCCTTACACCATAAGGTATCCCCAAGGGTGTTGAAAATAACCACGTCCTCTTTTAAGTATACAATATTTTCTGCCTCTTTATACTTTGCGTATTTAGCTGACAATTGACTCTCTAATTGATTGCTATCCTTGTAAAAATCTACATGAATTGATTGCGGGAACTCAATCATTTTACTACTATCTATTAAATAACGATTCATCAATGGCGCAGTTAATTTAGCGCCTAATTTACCATCATTACTTATATAAATAGCCACATCCTTTCCTACATCAATCCCACCAACCTTTGCACCAAGTGCTTTTACTGCATCTATATCATTCTCGCATGCTGCCATAAAAAAGCAGCTACTTAAAAAAGCAACTGCTAATTTTAGTGTTCTATGGTAATTTTGATTAGTCATATTTACGTTTATTGAACCAAATATCACTTAAGCTATAGCCCACAGTAAATTGCACAAAATTTTCTCTATACTTGGATGCCCCTCCCGCTCTTCGTCCCATTTGTAAAGCCAAATTCAATAAGGTAAATTGGTAATCGTAAGAACGATATTTTCTGACAGGTAATCCTACGCCCATTGTTAATCCGTTAACCTTTAATCCGTTGTTGTTTAAGTTGATATAATCATTGCCACTGAATAAGCCCAATCGATAAGTGACAGTTGACCAATAACTTTCAAAAGCAAAAGGGTTAGGACATAATTGTGCTCCAGCGCGGAACATGTTAGCATTGCGAACTTGGTCTGTTGCACCATAAAATGTATAACCATTCTTCCAGTTAGAAAGATTCAGTTCAATGCCAATCACCCATTGATCATAGGTGCCTCTAACAGTAGTGATTTTTTTATGTAAAGCGATACCTGCAGTGATAGCACTTGGCAGTATTACTTTACCTACGCTATCTTTTACAAATCGAGCAGTATCTATCGCTAATTCTTGTTCGGTTGTGAAAGTACCACTTGATCTTGTTATGTCTTGCTTCCCATTTAATCTTTGATTAAAATTATAGTTCCCGCCATAGCTAAGGGTATATTCTGTTTTGTCTTTTGTAAGTGCATTGGTTGAACTTGACAACGGAAGTTCTCCTTGTATTCCTAAGTTTAAAAAGGCACCACCAAAACTTGTATTCGTACTAGAGAGTGATTGATAAAAATAAGTAGAATCACTATTGTATAAGATTGCTTTTACAACATCTATTTTTTTCCTCCCTAAATTATAACCGGTGTTCATTCCAATACTTAAATTTTTCCAGCTTTTACCCAAGCCAAGAAATACTTGGTTGATACCGCCTTCGCCTTTATAGTTGGTATAAATTGAATCGCCAATTTTAGGGTCATAATAAAAATCATTCACTGAATAGTTAATTTGCGTCAATGGTCTTAGGCCAAATGCAAATCCAATTTTTTTTGCTTTACTAATTGGCACACCAACTACAATATAGTTAGGCACTAAATAGGTTGATTTTTCTTTTCCTGCAGGCGTCGTTCTTTTAAGAATACTATTGGTTAAATTCATACCAATATCAAATGTGGTCATATAGATACCACCATAAGATGCTGGATTGTTAAAATTGATACTTTGTCCAAAAGCGCCATTCATATTGGGTGTATAGGCAGCGGTTAACCCGCCCATTCCTTGATTTGCAGCATTTTGACTGTTG
The DNA here is from genome assembly GCA_945874755.1 of Chitinophaga pinensis. Classification (GTDB taxonomy): domain Bacteria; phylum Bacteroidota; class Bacteroidia; order Chitinophagales; family Chitinophagaceae; genus Sediminibacterium; species Sediminibacterium pinensis_B. Next base: position 11,973 of record CAMCHR010000039.1, on the reverse strand, counting down.
TACACTTCGTTGCCTACGCCATATCTTGAAAACGGGGAATTGATCTGTGCCTTTAAAGGGGCTATAAAACAGAAAAGTCCAATGAATGGGGTTAAATTAAGTATTTTTTTCACTAATCGCATATAGTCCTTTATATATTAAATTGGGGTCGGCAAATATCCTTCTTTTTAAGTGAGGTACAAAATAACTAAGGTCTCCACCGGTTAATAGGGCGTTAAATTTGCTGTATTTGGCCTCATAAGCGTCAATTATACCATTAATTTCGGCCGACATCCCTAAAACTACACCTGAAAGTAGGTTGGTTTTAGTGTCATAGCCGACCAAACCAAAGCTTGGTGCTGGCTCAATCAATGGCAAAAGTGCCGTTAAATCATTCATTGATTTAAAACGCATTTGCATGCCTGGAGAGATACTTCCTCCTAAAAATTGACCTCGATTATTGACAAAATTATACGTGATACAAGTGCCAAGACAAATGACTAGATTATGTTCTTTTGGGTAAAGGTCTACGGCAGCAGCTACAAGGCCTAAACGGTCTGCTCCAATGGTTTCTGGTTTGCCTACAGGGGTGGTAAAGTTCAATTTGGTTGTTGGCCCTAATAAATGAAAAGGACCATATTCGGTCAATAAGCTTTCAATAGCATGATCATGATGAATGACAGAAGAAAGCAATGTTTTACTCGGCTGGTATTGATCTAATAGTTTTTGAACAGAGGGCAATGCATCATTTTCTAGAAGCTCCAATTTTTCCAAATGGTTGCCTTTAAAAATTGCCGCCTTTAATCGGGTGTTGCCAAAATCGAAACAAATTGTTGTAGACATAATGATTTTCGTAGTTCAAAATTAATTGCTTTCAAGCAAACTTTGGTTAAAACAATAGGCAAGTTGCAAAAGATTTCGGTTATTTGAAGAACAAATAAGCGAATATGAAGGTTGCAGGGTTTACAATTATAAAAAATGCAGTGGTAAATGACTTTCCAATTTTGGAAGCCATTCGTTCTATTTTACCCGTGGTCGATGAGATGATTGTTTTAATAGGGGATTCTACAGATGAAACTATCGCATTGATTGAATCGATTGGTGATCCCAAAATTAAAATTCATCATTCCATTTGGAATAAAGAATTAAGAAAAGGAGGGGTCGTTTTAGCGGATGAAACCAATAAAGCCTTTCAATTAATAGATACTAGCTTTGATTGGGCATTTTACATTCAAGGAGACGAAGTGGTACATGAAAAATACTATCCATCAATTCGTGCAGCTTGCGAAAAATACAAGGACGATTTAGTAGTTCAAGGTTTATTGTTTAATTATAAACATTTTTATGGTACTTATGATTATGTTGGCGATAGCAGAAAATGGTATGCGCATGAAATAAGGATTATTAGAAATAATAAAGGCATTAGTTCTTATAGAGATGCACAAGGTTTTAGAATTGGGAAACATAAATTACAGGTAGCCGCAATAGATGCTAGTATTTATCATTATGGATGGGTAAAAAGTCCTGAACAGATGAGAAAGAAGCAAAAAGAAACTGCGATGTTTTGGAATGATGACACGCAATTAGAGAAAATAAAAGCAAGTCCAGATTATTATGATTTTTCGGGCTATGATTCTTTAGAGCGTTTTACAGGGACGCATCCTAATGTGATGCAAGATCGTATTGAAAAGAAAAATTGGATCATTGATATTGATGTATCAAAAAAGAAGTTTTCACTTAAAAATCTAGTTTTATATTATTTTGAAAAATTGACTGGCAAAAGACTTTTTGATTATGAGAATTATAAAATCATTCGTCATTAGATGTTCCAAATAGAAAATTTGAAAAAGGATGTTGCCGACGGCAATTTTAACTCAATTGCAAGAGTGATTTCTTCAATAGAAAATGAAGTTGCAGGGGTCGATGATTTTTTAGCAACTTTAAACCCAGACTTCATTCCAGTGATAGGCATTACAGGTCCTCCAGGGGCGGGTAAAAGCACATTGATTTCTGTTTTAATTGGAAATTATGTGCTCCAAAATAAAAAAATAGCAATTATTTCAGTTGACCCATCTTCGATTAAACACAAGGGGGCACTATTAGGAGATCGAATAAGGATGAAAGATTGGTATTTACATCCATCTGTTTACATTAGATCGCTTGCTTCAAGATTGCATTTAGGGGGCTTGGTCAAATCAATTCATAAGATCACCAAGTTTTTAAAGTCAACAGGGTTTGACATCATAATTTTAGAAACTGTAGGAGTTGGCCAGTCCGAGGTGGAAGTAGCATCTGTAGCTAACCTTACTTTATTGGTATTGGTTCCAGAAGCAGGGGATGATATTCAAATGATGAAGTCTGGTTTATTTGAAGTTGCAAATATTTTTGTGGTCAACAAATCGGATAGGGCAGATGCAAAAAAATTCCTCTCGCATCTTACCATTTCACTTAATGATAGAATTCAATCTGGAGAAAAAATTGGAATTATTGAAACTGAAGCAAATACGGGTAAAGGCATTGAAGCTTTAGATGACTGTATTAACAGTTTTTTAATTCATTAAAATAAGAGTATGTCCAGAAGCTTACAAATTAAGGGTTTCGTAAAAAAAATTTTAGAAAGTAACAAACAAGTAGCTTTTATTTGGTTTGGATTAGTTTTTTTAACACTTCTTAGTGCAGTGTTGAATCATTCATTCAATAATTTCATCATTTTCAAGCAATCGTTTTTTCACCTTCAGCAAAAATTGAATTTATACAATGTGTATCCTAGTGAATATTGGGATCATTATTATTACAGCCCTACATTCGCCATACTAGTGGCCCCATTCACTGTGATTCCATCTATAGTAGGACCATTTGCATGGGGCCTCTTTGATGCTGGCGTTTTGTATTTCGCCATTAGAAAATTACCGATTCGTTCATTCTATCAAAACGCCATATTGCTTTTATCTGTACATGAAATGATGAATGCGAGTGCTAATTTGCAGAGTAATGGGTTAATTGCTGGTTCTATCATAGTTTCTTTTGTTTTTCTACTTAAACAAAAAGAACATAGCGCGACCTTATCCCTACTAGTTGGTTTTTTTATTAAACTATATGGCATTGTTGGACTTGCATTTTTCTTTTTTAGTAAGCAAAAGGGTAAATATCTACTGTATCTTATTTTGTGGACAATTATTTTGGTGCTATTGCCACTATGTGTTACTAGCCCTGAATTTTTACTTCAATCTTATAATGATTGGTTCGCTAGTTTGTCGGTAAAGTCTAATTTTGATTTGACTGTTGATATGTATAAAAATATGGTCGATATCACAATTCAAGGCATGATTAAAAGGGTGTTTAATCTGCCAACATTGAATAAATTTTATTTTATCATTCCAGGGCTCATTTTATTTGCTTCTCAGTATACCAAAATAAAATATTTCAATCATTTAGTTTATCAGCTGTATATTTTATGTTCTGTCATGCTATTTGTAATTGTTTTTAATACGGGATCGGAGTCTCCAACCTATATCATTGGCGTAGTGCCTATTTGCTTATGGTATGTATTGCAGCGAAAAACAACTTTAGTCAATGCAGTATTCATTATCGCTATATTCTTTTCTAGCTTTTCCTATTCAGATTTATTTACACCTTGGTTTAGAATGCATATAATGATTCCTTATGCACTCAAAGTAGTTGGTTGTTTTTTAATCTGGTCAGTTATTTTAATTCAAATACATACTAAACAATTTTTGACCATCGATCAAACTAAAATAATTGTATAAATGGATACCCTTTCTGTTATTTTAATAACCTACAACGAGGAAAAACACATTGGCAAATGTTTAGATAGTATAATGTCAGTTGCTGATGAAATTGTAATAGTGGATTCATTCTCAAAAGATTCCACTATGGATATTTGTAAGCATTATCCTACAAAGGTGATACAAAACAAGTTTTGCGATTTTTCTAGTCAAAGAAATTTTGCAATGTCTCTAGCTACAAAGTCTCATTTATTGTTTATAGATGCAGATGAAGTATTAAGTGAGGAGCTTGCGGCTGCAATTACTACATTAAAAAAGGAAGGCTTTGAGAAGGAAGTGTATACCCTTAATAGACTTACCAGTTTTTGTGGTAAATGGATTAAGCATGGTATGTGGTATCCTGATAAAATACAAAGGCTTATAAAGCACGGAGTGGCTCATTGGATAGGAGAAGTCCATGAAAAATTACATTTCAACAAACCACCTAGTAAAGGTTCTATAAAAGGGCATTTACTACATTATAGTTACGATTCTGTAGGCCAATTAGTAGAAAAGCTAGAAAAATATACCAGTATTCAGTCAATGCAAATGTTTAAAGAAAAGAAGCAAGCAACTTGGATCAAAATTTATATCAATCCTGTTTGGGCTTTTTTCAGCGGGTATTTTTTAAAGCTAGGGTTTCTAGATGGTTGGCAAGGAATCATCATTCAATATTCCATAGCTTTTCAAACGAGGAGAAAGTATATAAAGTTAAAAAAATTGTATCTCGGTGATAACGAAAACACTTGATTCGGTTTTCAATTATCCCTTTTCATTCTTCCACCATTTATAAGCAACGTAGCCCATGATGCCAAATGGCATTGCAGCTAGATAGAGAATGCCTACGTTAAAACCTTTTCCGGCTTCTTCGCCAATCTGCGCAGCAGTTTTGGTACAGATGGAACATTGCGCTGCCCCTGCTAAAACAATCAGTTGAAATAGAAGTAGTAAGTAAATGCTTTTCATGATGCAAAAATAGGCATAAAAAACCCCGAATAATCGGGGGAATCTATTTTAAAAAAAAAATTAAGCGCTTGCCTTTGGAGCCGCTGCTGCTGCCTTAATATTTCTTGTTTTGTGTGGTCTGCTCTTACCAAAAGAACCTAAAAAGCGCTTTCCTTTTGCTGTTTTTTTATCTCCTCTACCCATGATATTATAATTTTTAAATTGTGATTGGACTGCAAATATAAAAAAACCCTCTGAATAAATGGTTATCCGAGGGTTTTAATTCAAATAAATTTGAAATTACAACTTGCCGCTCAATTCTTTACCAGCCTTGAAACGAGCAACTTTCTTTGCTTTAATCTTAATAGCCTCACCTGTTTGTGGGTTACGACCAGTTCTTGCAGCACGCTTAGATACTGAGAAAGTACCAAAACCTACTAAAGTTACTTTGTCGCCTTTTTTCAAAGATTTAGTTACTGCTTCGATAAAAGCGTCTAAAGCTGCATTAGCTTGTGTTTTTGGACAATCAACTGCGTCAGCGATGTGTGCGATCAATTCTGCTTTGTTCATAGATGTGTTTTTTATAGTTTTAAACGATATAACAAATTTATTGAGTTTGATGAAACAAAAAAATATTTTAGTGTTTTTTTTATTTTTTATTTTTCCACTAAAACCCTTAAATAGTAAGGCTTTCCGCCCAAGGTCCATATTTCAATTTTGTGCCTATATTAAGGGGGTATTGCTGTAATCCTTTACAGCATTGAATTACAGCGAGTATAAAAATGAAAATGAGGCCAGTAATGGGTTTTGGGAGCTTAGCTATCCACAATCAATGCACAATTTTCATGCTTGTATTAAAGTGAAAACATTGTTCTCCCCATTGTTCTGTGACGCTAAAAAGGAGTGTTTCTGCGTGTTTTTCCTGGAATTCGGCCAATTGGGTAGCCGCTTTACTAAACAATTGTAGGGTAAAAGTAGGGGGTTGATCTGCTGCAAGGTCTAATTGGTAGAGCTGATGATCCCCAAAACAGGCTGTTGCAAGACAGCTTGGGATAAAGCTTTGCTTGATCCAATTCAGCCATGCTGATTCAATGGAAGCATCTATTTGAAAACTAATATTGTATACAAACATGGATTTATTTTTTTATTTCTACAACAATCGGACAATGATCACTATGTTTTATTTCAGGAAGAATAAAAGCATCTTTAATTTTTGTTGACAATACTTTTGTTGTACAAAGATAATCAATTCTCCAACCTTTATTTTGCAATCTAACAGAAGGAAATCTTTGACTCCACCATGAATAAGCACCAATGGCATCTTCATGCATATGTCTAAAACTATCTACCCAATTGTTTGCAAGCAACTGATCCATCCAAGTCCTTTCTTCGGGTAAAAAACCAGAAGATTTTTTATTGCCTTTTGGGTCATGGATATCAATTGCTTGATGTGCAATATTGTAATCTCCAGCCACAATGATATTCGGTCTTTTTTTTCTGAGTGTTTCTACCCAAATGTAAAATTCATCCAGCCATTGGTATTTATAGGCTTGTCTAAGGTCTCCACTTGTGCCCGATGGGAAATAGGCATTAATGATAGTGAGGTCGCCAAAATCAACTCTAATCACTCGGCCCTCTGCATCACTCATGTTATGTCCTGTACCATGCTCGACAAAACTTGGCTTTTGTTTACTAAATACGGCCACGCCACTGTAGCCTTTTTTTTGGGCAGGAAACCAAGCAATATGGTATCCTAGTTCGGTAAAAAGACTTGAGTCAATATCCGTACTACTTGCTTTTGTTTCTTGAACACATAGTATATCAACTGGATATGCTTTGAGCCATTCAATTAATCCTTTTTTGATAGCAGCTCTTATTCCATTGACATTATAACTTACTATGCGCATAGAGGTTTAGTTTGGCGTTTGAAAAATTTCACTATACGCAATCAGCAATAAAAGAGATGTGATTGAACTTTGATTTACTTGGGCTATAGGTATTAAAAAATTGGGCTTATTTCTGCCTTTAGCAGCTATAGTAGCTACATTGTTGACATATATGATTTTAATATCAATGTCATTATTGAAAAGAATTTTAAATGTATCCTTCCCAATCGTTCCTTCAACCGATTTTGATATAGAGATGACGCCTTTTGGATAATTGCTATTCAATGAATAGATCGTACTTGAGTCATACCCATTATAGATTTGATTTGAATTGAACGTCAAGCCTGTGTTGGATGGTTGCTCAATTACTTTAAACCTGCCAATTAAATTGGTGTCAGCAAAAATTTTATGAATACTATCTGGTAAAAATCGGATAGGAGGTGTGGCGCGTAATTCAGGATCGACCATTGGATTGAATTCAATAAAAGCTTCCAATGTATAGTCCTTATTTTCACTCACATTCCTTAATGGCTGTATTGCTTGATAATATTCTTTAAATAAATTATTGGTCCTTTTTTTAATTTCAGGTAAAACGGTAACAAAAGGGTTATTAGTGGTTTTATCTTTAGTGTTTATTTTCTGCATCATCGCATTTGGTGTTCTTAGAACAAACCGCACATTATTTTGTATAAACTGAAAAAAATCTTTGGTCGTATCTACGATAATTCTTGGCTTAGCATGTAACAAAGGCATCATAAAATTATCTGAGGCATAACTAATTGGCACTTTTGCTTCAATATAGGCCAATTCCTCCCCGTCTTTATCAAAATAGCTGACACCAGATTGGATAGCCTTGAATAAGCTTTTAGGAATAGTGATTGGCACATTCATTGGATAGCCAATCCCTTGGTTGGAGATTGGAATCATGCCCATTAAAATTGTTTTTTGGAAAACAGGGGATTTATTTGCATCTAAAATAGTACAGGTTAAAAACCAAGTGGATTGAATACTATCTTTCTTTGGAATGATAATATTAACCATTGAATTATTGAAAGTCTGTTCAGGTTGTAATTCATAAATTTCTAAATAAGCATGAAAAGCGGCGGATTGACTTTGGCTCCAATCAATCACTATTTTTCCAATTTGATTTGATTTATTTAAAATTTTAATTTTAGTAGTATAGCTCGAGTCTCTTTGAAGCTGCAATGGATTAAATAGTGCCGTGTCTAATATACTTGCAAAAACTTTGACTTGTGTTGTTGAAGGATGCCAATATTTTCCATCTGGTTGAATACTAGAATATATTTGAACTTGTTCAAATATAACTTGATTGGATTGTCCAAATGTAGCAATGCAAATACATTGAACGAAGACTAGACTTATAAAGTAAAAGCTTTTTTTCATTTGGCAGGTTCAAATTAGGTAGTCAAATTTAGTTGATTTAGGCGTTTAATTCTTATTTTATTCTAACTACGTATCTAATATGTCCATACCTTACAAAAAGATTAATCAATCACAGGTTGCAACCACTTGGTGATATACTCTAAAGATTGATTTTTTCTTTTCGCATAATCAACGACTTGGTCTTGCTGAATTTTTCCTAATCCAAAATATTGACTTTGTGGATGTGCAAAATACCAGCCACAAACACTTGATGCTGGATACATGGCTAAACTTTCTGTTAAGCTGATACCAGTATGTTCTGCTGCATTCAATAAATCAAATAAGCGATATTTCTCGGTATGGTCTGGACAAGCAGGGTAGCCTGGTGCTGGACGTATGCCTACATAATTTTCTTGAATCAATGCCTCGTTGTCTAATTGTTCGTCTTTGGCATAACCCCAATATTCTTTTCTTGTTTTAACATGTAAATATTCTGCAAATGCTTCTGCAAAACGATCTGCTAATGCTTGTAAGATAATTTTATTATAATCATCTAAATTCTCCTCAAATGCTTTGATATGCTTTTCGATACCATGAATGGTCACCGCAAATGCACCAATATAATCTGCCTTATTTTCGGAGGCAGGACAAATAAAATCTGCTAAGGAGAAATTCGGTTGACCTGCTGCTTTTTTTGCTTGTTGTCTTAGGAAATGCAAGTCAACTTGATTTGCACCATCAGTGACAATGACATCATCCCCAATAGCTTCTGCTGGCCAAAATCCAACAGCTCCTTTTGCTGTCAACCAATTTTCTTCAATGATCTTTTTTAACAAGGCCTGTGCGTCTTGATAGAGTTTCGTAGCTACTTCACCAACGACTTCATCCGTTAAGATGGCTGGGAAATTACCATGGAGTTCCCAAGCTATAAAGAATGGTTTCCAATCTATGTATTCTACTAAAACAGAAAGATCTGTTATTTCAATGGCTTTATTACCAGTAAAACTAGGAGCAGTGCTATTAAATCCGCTCCAATCAATCGCTACTTTATTTTCCAATGCGCTTGCATAAGGAATGCTTTGCTTCACTGTTTTTTTATTATCAAAGTCAGCCTTTAATTGCAAGTAGGTTTGTTCCAATTCAGCTAAGAAAGGCTTTTTTGTTTCTTTGTTCAACAAAGACCCAGCCACAGTCACACTTCTTGATGCGTCCAATACATGAATGACACCATCATTGTATTCTGGTGCAATTTTAACTGCAGTGTGCATTCTAGAAGTTGTCGCTCCTCCAATCATCAATGGGATCGTCATGCCACGACGTTTCATTTCTTTGGCAATGTAGACCATCTCGTCTAGTGATGGGGTAATCAATCCACTTAATCCTATGATATCCACTTGGTGTTTTTCTGCTTCTGCAAGAATTTTATCTGCAGGTACCATCACCCCAATATCAATAATTTCATAGCCATTACAACCTAGCACCACACCTACAATATTTTTTCCAATATCATGCACGTCTCCTTTTACAGTAGCTAATAAAATTTTAGCAGGTCCTTTTGTTTGACCATTTGGATTGGCAGATGCATTTTTTAATCTTTCTTTCTCTGCTTCAATAAACGGCGTCAATATGGCCACACTCTTTTTCATCACCCTTGCACTTTTTACTACTTGTGGCAAAAACATTTTACCTGCGCCAAACAAATCACCCACTTGATTCATACCCGCCATCAATGGCCCTTCAATCACTTCCAATGGTGCACTATATTGTAATCTTGCTTCTTCTGTATCTGCTTCAATGAAATCGGTGATACCATTGATTAATGAATGCGCTAGTCTTTCCTCTACAGTGCCAGATCTCCATGCTAATTTTTTAGTATTGGCTTCTGCTACTTGTCCTGCGTCTTCGCCTTTTGCTTTTAAGGCATCTGCATATTGAATCAATGCTTCGGTCGCTTGGTTATCGTCGTTGTTTTGATTCAGGACCACATCCTCACATAGCTTTTTTAATTCAGGCTCAATTTCATCAAATACAATTAATTGACCTGCATTCACTATACCCATATCCATACCTGCTTGCACTGCATGGTATAAAAACACGGCATGGATGGCTTCTCTTACGGCATCGTTGCCTCTGAATGAAAATGACACATTCGATACACCACCACTCACTTTTGCTAAGGGCATCAATGCTTTAATTTCTCTTGTCCCTTCTATAAAATCTACTGCATAATTATTATGTTCTTCGATACCTGTTGCAATTGCAAAAATATTTGGATCAAAAATGATATCTTCTGGATCGAATCCAACTTGTTCTACTAAAATTTTATAGGCACGTGCGCAAATTTCTACCTTTCTTGCTTTAGTATCTGCTTGCCCTACTTCATCAAATGCCATCACAATCACTGCAGCGCCATAGGCTTTGCAGATATGCGCTTGTTCTATGAATTTTGCTTCTCCCTCTTTCATGGATATGGAGTTCACAATACATTTTCCTTGCACACATTTTAATCCCGCTTCGATGATCTCAAATTTGGAACTATCAATCATGATAGGGATTTTTGCAATATCTGGTTCGCTCTGCAATAAATTCAAAAAAGTGGTCATGGCTTTCACACCTTCAAGTAAGGCATCATCCATATTAATATCAATGATCTGCGCACCATTTTCTGCTTGTTGACGTGCTACAGATAATGCTTCTTCGTATTTATTTTCCTTAATCAGTCTTGCAAATTTTTTAGACCCTGTCACATTGGTTCTTTCTCCAACATTCACAAAATTTGTTTCAGGACGAATCACTAAAGGTTCTAATCCTGCTAGTCTTAAATAGGGCTTAATATGTATTATTTGATCGCTCATAATCTTAAATAGTTTTGTCTACAATAGGTAATTTTCTTGGTTGAATGCTGCGTACATTATCTGCCATATGTTTGATATGGTCGGGGGTAGTGCCACAACATCCGCCTACAATATTCACAAATTTATTCTTGGCCCATTCTTCAATAAAATGTGCAGTTTGATGCGAGGCTTCATCATATTCACCCATCGCATTCGGTAAGCCTGCATTGGGATAGGCCGATGTGTAACAAGTGGCAATTTGAGAAAGCTCCTCAATATGTGCACGCATTTCTTGCGCACCTAATGCACAATTCAATCCCACACTCAGTGGCTTAGCATGTGCCACTGACGTATAAAATGCTTCCAAAGTTTGCCCGCTTAAAGTTCTACCAGAGGCATCTGTAATGGTACCGCTAATCATGATCGGTAATTCTGGTTGTCCTATTTTTCTGAAATATTCTTTGATTGCAAAAATGGCAGCCTTCGCATTGAGTGTATCAAAAATAGTTTCAACTAAAATAAGATCTACACCTCCATCTACTAATCCACGAATCTGTTCTGTATACGCTATCACCACTTCGTCAAAAGTGACTGCACGATAACCTGGATTATTCACGTCGGGGGAAAGACTTAATGTTTTATTTAAAGGACCAATTGCTCCTGCAATATATTTTTCGGTGCTATTGGGATTTTTTTCTTTGTATTGTTGAATCGCATCTCGCACACATTTTGCTGCAGCTACATTCAATTCGTATGCCAGTTCTTGCATGTCATAATCCGCCATGGCAATAGAAGTACTACTGAAGGTATTGGTTTCAATGATGTCTGCACCTGCTTCTAAATATTCTAAATGGATGCCAGTAACGATGGCTGGTTGAGTGATACATAAAAGGTCATTATTACCTTTTACATCGGAATGCCAATTGGCAAATCTTGTTCCACGATAATCTTCTTCTGATAATTTATGACGTTGAATCATGGTGCCCATGGCGCCATCTATCACTAAAATTCGTTCTTGTAAAGCTTCTTTAATTGACATAATACTACATTAAATTTTATGCAGCATCCAATAGGAAAAGAAGTAGGGGGGCGATAAGTGTACCGTTTATTAGTTCTTTTCTCCTTTCGGATGGCAGGGTGAACAATAAACAAATCCTCCTG
>CAMCHR010000038.1 GCA_945874755.1 Chitinophaga pinensis | reverse complement strand
GCAGCTTTTCTTGCTGTATTAAAAAAAGTGGTAGCATAAGCTAAGGTTATGGCATTAGGACAATCCATGCAGCAAAGACAATTACAAAGATTGTCACCTCAGCAAATCCAATTGATGAAGTTGCTTCAAATTCCTAGTGCACAGATAGAGCAAAGAATTAAAGAAGAATTAGAAGAAAACCCTGCACTAGAAGTGGATATGGCACTTTTGGAGTCAGACTTTACATCTCCAGAAGAAATGAACGATGAGTTATTACAAGGTATGCATGACGATGAAGAAGCAGTGCCTGTAGATGAATTTGAGATGAGCAATGAAGAACTAAGTGAATACAGTTATGATGATGAAGTAGCAGATTATAAAACTAGAGATGATTTTTATCCTGAACTCGATAATGACAAAGTGATTCCGATTAAAGCGGAACAGAGTTTACACGAAGTTTTGATGGATCAATTAAGTATGCTAGCACTAGATGAAAGAGGATTTAAAATTGCAGAACAAATTATAGGTAGTTTAGATGATGATGGTTATTTAAGAAGGGCAATGCAATCTATTGCAGATGATCTCGCTTTCAAGCAAAGCATGTCGGTGGAAGAAAAAGAGATTGAGCAAATATTAAAACAGGTCCAAGCCTTTGATCCAGTTGGCATTGCTGCAAGAGATTTAAAAGAATGCTTATTAATTCAATTACGCAGAAAAGGAGAAGGAGAGTCGGCACATTTGTCGGATAGTAAAGGCAAATTGTATTCAGATGATGAAGCGAAAAAAATCGCCATGCTCATTCTAGAAAAATATTTTGAAGAGTTTACAAGAAAACATTACGATAAAATTCAAAAGAGCCTACACTTAGATGAATTAGGGATGAAGGAAGTATTGCATCAGATTCTAACCCTGAATCCAAAGCCAGGCGCGGAGACGAGCTATACCAACGAAGCAGAAATGTATATCATTCCAGACTTTACAGTACTAATCAACAATGGCAAATTAGAATTAACATTGAACAGCCGCAACGCACCTCCATTGGTCATAAGCGATGATTATAAATTGATGCTAAAAGAATATGAGGGTGGGAAAAAACAGGATAAGTCTCAAAAAGAAGCCGTCTTTTTCATCAAGCAAAAGATAGATTCAGCAAAATGGTTTATTGAGATGATCCTGCAAAGGCAACAGACCTTATTGTTAACGATGAATGCAATTTTAGAGTATCAGTCTGCGTTTTTCTTGAGTGGAGATACCACAACCCTTCGCCCAATGATTTTAAAAGATATTGCAGAAAAAACAAATTTAGATGTCTCCACAGTGAGTAGGGTGGCCAACAGTAAGTATGTCCAAACCGAATTTGGCACTTATTTATTAAAATATTTCTTTAGTGAGTCTTTAACCACAGATAGCGGTGAAGAAGTGAGTACTAAAGAAGTTAAAGCGATCCTTTTGGAGTTAATTCAAGGGGAAGATAAATTAAAGCCATTGAGTGATGATGAATTAACAGATCAATTACAAGAAAAAGGCTACAATATTGCAAGAAGAACAGTCGCAAAATATAGAGAACTTTTAAATATACCTGTCGCAAGACTTAGAAAAGAATGGTAGCCAATACAACTATGGAAAATCCCCAACCTAAAATAGTACAATACATAGCACATTTTTTGTCTTATGTATTCCATCCTCTATTTATTCCTACTTATTTTTTTCTTTATTTAATGCAAGTATTGCCATTTGAATTTGTGGGTATCACAGATTGGCAATTAAAAATGCGATTATTTAGTGTGGCTTGGTTGACTGCGTTTTTTCCAGCTTTTGCAGTTTTCTTATTATGGAGATTAAAATTAAGTGATAGTATTTTCTTAAGAACACAAAAGGAAAGGATTATTCCCTATGTGATTACCATGTTTTTTTATTGGTGGATGTATTACCTCAGTAGAAATTTCACAGACCAGCCGATTGCTTTAAAATTCTTTTATTTAGGCATATTTGTGGCAAGTGCCATTGGCATGACGGTCAATAATTTTATGAAAGTAAGCCTACACGCAATGGGTATCGCTGGCTTGACGACTGCTATCATTTTAGTCAGTGTGTTTTATCCAGTCAATAACGCAATTTGGGTGCTATTGGCTGTACTTATAATCGCACTAGTAATTAGTGCAAGATTGGTTGTAAGTGATCATACAAAAAAAGAATTAATTGTGGGTTTGTTCATAGGGGTGTTCACTCAGGTGGCTGCTTATTTATGGGTTGTCTAATTTAAAATATAGATTATGTGGTATCGTTTGGGTCAAAATATATTAAAGTATAAAAAAACGTATTTGTTTTTTATACTCCTTAGTACGGTTGTAATGGGGTATTATGCTGTTCAGGTTAAATTAAGTTACGAGTATACCAAAGCCATCCCTTCTGACAATCTAAAGTTTATTGTTTACAATGATTTCGTAAAAAAATATGGGGTAGATGGAACCACAGTTGTGGTGGGTTTTAAAACAGATGAATTTTATACAAAGGATTTCTTTAATAAAGTAGATGCTTTACACAAGGCACTTAAACAAAATAATGCAGTGGCCGAAGTTATGAGTATTCCAACTGCCTATACCATCACAAAAGATAGTACTGAAACTAAGTTCAACGCTTTGAAGATCTTCCATGCGCCTTATACAAGTGATAGTTTATTACTTGCAGATAAAACTGTTTTTGAAAACCTGCCTTTTTATAAAAACTTGTACTATAATCCAGATAGCAATAGTTATATCATGGCCATCTCTTTTATTGCCGATTCTATCAATAGTGGTTCTAGAACAAAAATCATTGGTAGTATTCAAAATGAATTAGATCGCTTTAGCCAATCTACTAAAACAGAAGTGCATATAAGTGGATTGCCATTTATTAGGACCATCATGGCCGATCGTATTAAAAAGGAAATGATTTGGTTTTTGATTGGGTCTCTATTTTTATCTGCCATTACTTTATTGATTTTTTTTAGGTCTATATCTGCGACAATCATGAGTTTGGCTGTCGTGTTAATGGGTGTGATCTGGAGTTTAGGCACCATGGTATTATTGGGTCAAAAGATTACTTTATTGACAGCATTGATACCCCCTTTGATTGTAGTGATTGGCATTCCTAACTGTATCTATTTTTTAAATAAGTACCATACTTCTTATAAAGAAACAAACGACAAGGACAAAGCACTAGTTCAGATGGTAGGCAGGATGGGTGTGGTGACTTTATTTTGTAATATTACTGCAGCCATTGGCTTCTTTGTATTTGCTTTAACCAAAAGTCCTTTGTTGAAAGAGTTTGGCTGGGTGTCTGGTTTAAACATTATGATTTTATTTTTCATAAGTTTATTTTTTATCCCTCCAGTACTTTCTTATTTGCCCGCACCAAAAGCAAAACACATTCGTTATCTAGATAATCTATACCTAGAAAAAATACTGCTAAAAACAGAACGTTGGGCATTTACACATACTAAGTGGGTTTTTGGTATCACCATCATTGCAGTTATTGTTTCTTTAATGGGTGTATTGCAAATTAAAAAAGAGGCCTTTATTGTAGACGATTTGCCAAAGCAAGATAAATTATACACCGACTTAAAATGGTTTGAACAACATGCAGGTGGGGTAATGCCTTTAGAAATTTTAGTAGACACTAAAAAAACAAATGGTTTAATTCGATCTATCAAACCATTAGAGCAAATAGAGGCATTCAATACTTTCATGTTAGAACAACCGGAATTGGGAAAGCCATTAGGTTTATTGGAAGGTGTGAAATTTGCTAAGCAAGCATTTTATGATGGGGATAGTTTATCCTATGCTGTACCAACGGGAACAGAAATGGCATTTATTGGCCCCTATTTTACAAGTGCCGCTCCAAAAGAAGGCATCAAAATAACGTCGAATAATCCAGCACAACTTTTGAATAAATTCATTGATACTGCTAAGCGGCAAACCAGAATTAGTGTCAATATGAAAGATATTGGAAGTGCTAAGCTTCCAGTTTTATTGAAAAAAATAGATAGTGCCTCCAATGCCATCTTTGATACTTCAAAATACAATGTGGTCATAACAGGTAGTAGTGTGACATTTTTAGAAGGCAGTAATTTTATAGTAAAAGGATTAGGAGAGTCCATCTTCTGGGCTTTTTTATTGATTGCGATTTGTATGATTTTCTTGTTTAGATCTTTTCCTATTTTAATTTGTTCTTTAATTCCCAATATTGTGCCATTATTTATCACAGCAGGCATCATGGGCTGGACGGGTATTGCTTTAAAACCTTCAACAGTATTGGTATTTAGTGTAGCATTAGGTATTGCAATAGATGTCACTATCCGATTCTTAGTGAACTATAAGCAGGAATTACCTCATTTAAACTATCAAGTGCATACCACATTGGTACAAACAATCAAGCATACAGGCATCAGTATCATCTATACGTCTATGGTATTAGTCGCAGGATTTATCATATTCTGTTTTAGTGATTTTGGAGGTACTAAAGCCTTGGGTTGGTTGACTTCAATCACCTTAGTCGTAAGTACGCTTACTAACTTAGTATTGCTACCCGCATTAATTAAAGCTTTCATAAAGAAAAAATAAAATATATCTAAAAATACAAGGCATAAAAAAAGCGCTTCATGCATGAAGCGCTTTTTTTATATAAGGATGATTTCAATAAAATTGAATTCAACTAAAATTCGGTATAAATGTACTAAGGAAGTAATTGTTTTAATGTATTTTGTAATGCACTACCTCTTAAGTTGGTCGCAATAATTTTTCCTGTTGGATCTAAGAGGACATTAAAAGGAATTCCTTGTATTTGATAAGCACCCACTACAGTACTTTCCCATTTTTTTAAGTCACTAATTTGTAACCAATTTAACTTGTCTTCTTGGATTGCTTCAAGCCAATCTGCTTTATCATCATCCAATGAAACACCTAGAATCGTAAAATTCTTAAGTTTAAATTGCTCATATGCAGCAACCACATTTGGATTTTCTCTTCTGCAAGGGCCACACCAGCTAGCCCAGAAGTCAACCAATACATATTTCCCTTTTAAGCTACTTAGTGTGATAATTTTTCCAGTAGGATCTTGTAATGCAATTTCTGGTGCCATAGATCCAACTTTAATAGCACTTGCAGGACTAGCTGCCTGTACTTGTCCATTTAAAATTGAGACAAATTCAACCAAAGGGGCTGCTTTTGTTTTTTCGGCAACTGCCTTCGCCATTGCAAGCACTTTATTAATTTCCATCGACCTTAAAGCCATGCCTAAGGCAAAATAAATGAGTGCTGGACTATTTGAACTATTGATCGTTTGTTCAACATGGTCATTGAGTGCATTAATTTTTATATCCTTCTGTTGTTGTAAATAAAAAATACTACTGTCATTGCCATTATTTTGTTGCAAATTGTCTAAAGCGTAAAGTGTAGCAAACAAAGAAGAATCTTTAGATCTGTAGGATTTCATGTATTGAATCAAAGCGGCACTATTCGGAGATCCTTTAACAGTATAATTCGCAAAATTAGTTGCATCTGCATTGATCTGTATTTGCTCCTCATCATTGATAAAGCTAATATCTAATTCATCCCCACTACTTATTCTATAGATGCCCTCCTGTTTTGCAATAAATTCAAAATTATATTTACCATTGGCGTCCAATGTGATAGAGTCCAATATAATGATTGGCTTTCCACCATATGGTATTTCCTGTAAAAGAAGTGGTTTATTCGCTGCATTTTTAATCGTTCCAGAAACACTATAGCGGGCTTCTTGATTTTTATCTTTACATCCCGAAAGGATGAAAAGTAATGCACAAAAAAATGTGATGCTTATATTTTTTATCATAAAATAAATTTCTATTTTGAATACTTTTTTACAACCTGTAAGTTTTTATAAGAGTGATTTGATGGTTGAAAGTACGAGTTCTAATTGACTTCCATCTTGTCCACCAGCTGCCGCTAAGGTCTTTTGACCGCCACCTCCACCTTTAATCAATCCTGCAATATGGGTTTTGATCAATTGTGGCGCCTCCCAGTTTTTAGCAGCGACCAATGCTTCAGTCATGGATATTGCAGCAAAAGCTTTTTCTCCCTCTGCGCCAACCAGTAAGACCATGACCTCGCCAGTCTTTGTTTGGGTGAGTAATTGAGCTGCTTTTTTAAACTGATCCATATTGCTTAAAGCAACATTAAGTCCTAGGTAGCTTACTCCATTGATTGTTTCAAAATTATTTTGTTGTGCCTCTACCAATTCGTTGATAAGTATTGCTTCCTTGCTTTCTAATTGTTTCTTGAGTTCCTTTTGTTGATTTTGTAATTCAACTATATAATTTAAAAGCTGATCCATAGAATAAGTACTGGTATCTCGGGATTTCTCTTTTTTATTTAAGCTTGCTGCTATGAGTGCGTTGGCTTCTTCTAATTGAGTAACTTGTTTGTTAATTTTATCTTTTGCTTCGGATTGAAATACTGCTGCTGCATGTCCCACTACGGCTTCGATTCTTCTTACGCCTGCTGCTACAGAGGATTCAGCCTTTAGTACAAAATGGCCTATTTCTCCGGTGGTTCCCACATGCGTTCCGCCACATAATTCAATCGAATAATTTGGATCCATCACCACCACACGAACCCTGTCACCATATTTTTCTCCAAATAAAGCCATTGCGCCTAAAGCAATCGCTTCGTCTTTACTCATTTCTTGAATGACCACGGGTACATTTTCTTTTACTTTATCATTTACCAATTTTGTTACGGCTTCAATTTCCTCGTTGGTCATTTTAGCAAAATGAGAAAAGTCAAAACGCAATTGGCCTTCATTTACTAAACTACCTTTTTGTGCAACATGTTTTCCCAATACTGTTCTTAAAGCAGCGTGTAATAAATGCGTTGCAGAATGGTGTTGGGTCGTATGTGTTCTTAAAGTTCCATCCACTTGGGCCTTTACAGTTGTACCAATCGTAGTTGGCAAGCTGTCCGTAAAATGAATGAATAAATTATTTTCTTTTTTGGTATCTGTCACAGCAAGTATAGTCCCATCTTCAAATATAAAATGTCCCTTATCGCCCACCTGACCGCCACTTTCGGCATAAAAAGGCGTGGTTGCTAATACCCATTGGTAAGCTTCTTTGCCTTTTGCCTTAATACTTCTATACTTCACAATTTTTGTAGTCGCTTCAGTGTTCGTATATCCAATGAAACTTGTTACAGTGTCTTCACCTACTTGAATCCAGTCGCCTGTATCAATGGCTGTTGCGGCTCTACTTCTATCTTTTTGTTGTTTCATCTCTTGCTCGAAACCTGCCTCGTCAATACTGAGTTCATTTTCACTTGCAATTAATCTTGTTAAATCCACTGGGAAACCGAAAGTATCAAACAATTCAAAAACCAATTGACCCTCAACGACACTATTTTTAGCTTGCGTATGAATGATGTCATCCATACGTTTTAATCCTTTTTCTAAAGTTCTTAAAAAGCCCTCTTCTTCCTCTTTAATGACTTTGGTTACAAATTCTAATTGTTGTTTTAACTCAGGAAACACATGCTCAAATTGATTTGCCAACAAGGGCATTAATTGAAATAACAAAGGACGTTTGTAATCCAAGTAAGAATAATAATAACGCACAGCCCTTCTTAAAATTCTTCTAATCACATAACCTGCGCCTGTGTTAGAAGGTAATTGACCATCTGCAATGGCAAAGGCGATGGCACGAATATGATCTGCTAATACACGAAAAGCAACCGCTTCCTTGCTATCACCAAAATCATACACTTTACCTGTGATTTTTGCAACTGCATCTATGGTGCCTGTAAAAACATCTGTATCGTAATTGCTTTTTTTATTTTGTATTGCACGAACCAATCTTTCAAAACCCATACCTGTGTCTACATGTTTATTTGGTAAGGGTTCGAGGCTTCCATCTTTTTTACGATTGTATTGCATGAACACATTATTCCAAATTTCAATGACTTGAGGATGGTCTTTATTCACTAATTCACGTCCTGGAATTAACGCTATTTCTGCATCCGTTCGCATATCAATATGAATCTCACTACAAGGCCCACAAGGTCCTGTATCACCCATTTCCCAGAAATTATCTTTTTTATTGCCGTAAATAATTTTATCTACAGAGACCCATTTTTTCCATTCTTCTAAAGCAATACTTGAAGGTGGTAAATTTTCTGATGCATCTCCTTCGAATACACTTACATACAATCTATTTGGGTCTAGTTGATATACCTTGGTTAATAATTCCCAACTCCATGCAATGGCTTCGGCTTTAAAATAATCACCAAAACTCCAGTTGCCCAACATTTCAAACATGGTGTGGTGGTAAGTATCTACACCCACTTCCTCTAAATCATTGTGCTTACCGCTCACCCTTAAACATTTTTGGGTATCTGCAATTTTAGAATGCTTGGGTGCTTGGTTGCCTAAAAAATAATCCTTGAATTGATTCATGCCCGAATTGGTAAACAATAAAGTGGGGTCGTTTTTTACAACAATAGGGGCGGATGGAACAATAACATGTCCTTTAGATGCGAAAAAATCTAAAAACTGTTGTCTTATTTCTGAACTCTTCATCATGGGACGTTTTTTTAAGCTTTGGGCTAAATAAAAAGCTATCTTTGTAGCGTTTCTAATCGTCATCAAAGGTAAGCATTTGAGCCTTTTTTTGAGACTTTAGAAGGCAAATAATCATGCTACATGAAGAAAATAAAATATTTCTTTAACACCCATACTTTAAGGTTCGAAAAAATCGAAGTGCCCCTTAAAGTAAGGCTTTTACAAACAATCGGGTTTATCATTGCGTCTATTGCAGTGGGGGTACTTTTTGTGGCTATTTTGTTTAAATTTATTGACTCCCCTAAAGAAAGGTTATTAAGACAACAAAATACTGCATACAAAGAAAGTTATGCCGTTTTGCAAGAAAGAACCAAGCAATTGGAGCTACAGATGGTGGAATTAGAACAAAGAGACAATGAAGTGTATCGTTCCATTTTTGAAGCAACACCTATTCCGGACAGTGCAAGAGTAAAAGAAATGTCGGCTAAAAATGAAATACGGTTGATTCAAAGCTTATCCAATACAGCCTTGATTGAGAATATGCGCAATCAATTGAATAATTTAAGTTTAAGGATGTCTTTTCAAGGTCAGTCTTTTGCTGAAATTACGACGATGGTGAAGAACAAAGAAAAATTATTAAGAGCTATTCCAGCTATTCAGCCGGTAAGTAATAAAAATATGAAACGTGTTGCTTCAGGATTTGGTTACAGAATTGATCCTGTATATAAAGACTTTAGATTGCATGCAGGATTAGATTTTTCTGCGCCAACTGGTACCCCAATTTATGCTACATCGGATGGTGTGGTACAAATAGCAGGATTCAATACGGATGGCTACGGCAATAAAGTCGTGATCAATCATGGCTATGGTTTTCAAACTTTATATGCACATATGGTTCGTGTAAAAGCAAAAGCGGGACAGTCTGTTAAAAGGGGAGAAGTGATTGGCTATGTTGGAAGTACAGGAAAAAGCACTGGGCCCCATTTGCATTATGAAGTGATTAAACGAGGTACTAAAGTAGATCCTGTATATTTTTTCTTCAATGATTTAACGCCTGCTCAATTTGATCGCTTATTAAAAGAAGCAGCCGCAAATAAACAAAGCTTAGACTAATGGATCCAGAAGTAATGGCATTTTTAAATAGAATATCCAGGACCATTGGGTTTACGCTGCTTTGGATGGGATTGAATTCTACTTTGGGCATTATGTTAGGCTATGCCTTTGTAGAAGCAGACTGGAATTGGTATAATTATTTGTATTATTTTTTCTTGATACTTAGTTCTGCAGGCTATTTCTTTTTGCTTTATAAAATTTGGAAAGATCCAATTAAATTCCCACACTAAATAGTAGCTTAACTACTATGATCTAAAATAATCTTCCATTCCCCATTTATTTTTTTAAATAACAAGGTATAATGTCCACTCACATTTCCGACTGATCTGGTGAGCTCCCATTTTCCAATGACACTATAATATGCTGTGTTCAGTGGTTCTACAGAAAGTAGTGTGAACTTTAATTCACCCATATAAGCTTTATCCGGGTAATTCTTTTTATAGTTCGCTAGGGTTTTATTGTAACCGTAAGTCACTTCATCTTTACCAACAAACATTAAACTATCGTTTTCCCAATAGCCTTGCATGAATTGATTGACATCACCTTTATTCCAAAATGCTACTTGTGCCGACAACAACTTTAAAATTGCTTCTTTATCTTTTAAAATTCCTTTTTCGTCTTTAGACTGTGTAAATGCATTTTGTGCAATGAATACAAGTAACAAAAAGAGTATTTTCTTTAGCATGATTTTAGGTTTTGTTGGATTAAATTGAACTCAAAATAAGTATTTCATCTTAATTTACATCAATGGAGTACCAACTACACTTAAAAAAGGATAAAAAACTTGCCCCTTTATTAGCCCAGGCGAACCATACGATCAAGAAAAGAAAAAATACCCCTGTTCGTTTGATGGCAAGTATCATTAGCCAGCAATTGAGTACAAAAGTAGCCGCTATTATCTTTGGACGTTTTATTGCTTTATTTGATGGCAAGGAACCAAGTTGCGAACAGGTATTGAAATGTACAAATGACCAACTTAGATCCATTGGTTTGAGTCAATCCAAAGTGTATTATATCCAAAATGTAGCGCAATTTTTTTTGGAACATCAAATCACGGACAAGCAATTGTATGCCATGGAACCAGATGCCATCATTGATTTGTTAACGCAAATTAAAGGGGTGGGCAAGTGGACAGTTCAAATGTTGATGTTATTTAGTCTAGGTCAAGAAGATGTCTTTGCTGTGGATGATTTGGGTATTCAACAATCCATGATTCGTTTGTATAAAATTAAATATGAGACCAAGAAGGAATTGCATACTAAGATGTTGACTATTTCAAATAAATGGACCCCTTACAGAAGTTATGCTTGTTTGCATTTGTGGCAATGAAAGGATCAAGGTGCTGTTTAAGTAAATACTACACTCAATTACACTATACTAATTCAAACTACTTATTTGCTTTGTACAATGGATGTTTGATATCATGGTAAAATGCAAATTGCCATCCTGCTTCTTGTCCTTGTTCCCACCATTTTTGTCTCCATTCCATCGCCAATTTTCCATCCATATCATATTTGGCTACAAATTTTGATTTGAGTTGTTGTAATTGAGGCGCTACATCTGCACCAAAGAAAAAGATGTCATGATCCTCTTTGATCCATGCCACTTGATGGTAAGGACAATGCCCGCCTGTGAGTAAATAATGAATGCTATCATTTATGACACCTTGATCATCTCCTAGCCAAACTACTTTTGAAAAGTCCGCTAAGAATTCAAATTGTTCTTTGATATAAGAGGCTGTTGGATTGTTCATTGCCAAATCAAATTCTCTTTTTTGAACATAATAGGTGGCGTAGGGGAAACTTACATAACGCGCTTTAGAATTAGCGTCAATATAACTCATCCCACCTGCATGGTCTTTATGTAAATGACTCATGAAGACTTTTGTCACCGAGCTTGGATTGATACCAATCGCCATTAAATTTTCGTGAATTTGCAATACCCCTTGTTCATTCATGTATCCTAATCCAGTATCCAATAAAATGATATCCTTTTCGGTAATCACTACAAATGGCTGAATCTCCACAAGTATGCTTCCTTTGGGACGATCTTGTATCTGCTCTCTTTGGGTATCGAATGGAATAAATACTTTGGTTTGATCAATGCTAAAACTGCCTTCTGATAATGGATAAATACGCATACTGCAAAAATACAATTATCGAAGTACCATTTGCCTATCTGCATCCAATCTTAGTAAAATAAATATCAAGGCCGTAAATGTAAGTAAGGAGGAGCCACCATAACTGATCAAGGGCAATGGGATACCAACGACAGGAAACAAGCCAACGGTCATGCTGATATTGACTGCAATATGAAAAAAGAAAATCCCAACAACACTATAGGCATACACTCTAGAGAATGTACTTCTTTGTCTTTCTGCTATTCGGATTAATCTAAACAAGAAAAATAAGTATAAGCCTAAAAAGGTGAATGTACCTACAAATCCAAAAGCTTCGCCGATAGATGTAAAAATAAAATCTGTATTTTGCTCGGGCACATACTTGCCTCTTGTTTGTGTCCCTTTTAAAAAGCCCCTTCCCCAAAATCCACCAGAACCAATTGCGATTTTACTTTGCTTCACATTGTAGTCGTCGGGCTTTCTACTTTTTTTCCCACTTTCAATCAAACTAGCTGCCGCTTTTTTATTCAAACTACAATCGTACTCTTTCCCAACCATGCTATAAATACGTGTTGTTTGATAGCATTCTAAAACATTATTAAAGATATAAGGTACTGCAAAACGTACAGTGCTAATTGAAATCATCCAAATAAGTACTATAACAAAAATGGCTTGTTTATTGCGTTTAAAACGCTTACCTAAATACAATAATAGGATTCCTGCAATGACCGATAAAATGATCGCTAAAAGGGTAGGCTCTAATAATAAGGTTGCAATGATCAGTATTGAAAAAGACAATAAAAAGATAAGTATAATAGGAGGTAGACCCTCTCTATACATCGCAAATATAAAAGCGCTGTAGACTAAAGCCAATCCTAATTCATGTTGTCCGATTGATAAAATGGCTGGTATGGCAATCATTGCCCCAGCAATTAAATGGGATTGAATTTTTGAAAAATCAGTTTCAGGTCTTGATATAAATTTAGCTAATGCAAGGGCAGTAAAAACCTTACACAATTCAGCAGGTTGTAAATTAAATCCCCCTGCAATGGGTATCCAGCTTTTAGATCCATTGATTTCTTTTCCAATTAAAAAGGTGGCCAACATTAATAGAAGACCACTTGCAAACAAGATATTGGCTAATGCGGTAAAAACCTTGCTGTCTGTCAATAAAATAAATAGTCCAACAAAGGCACAGAAAATTAAAAAAAAGAACTGTTTACTATAGCTTGTTTTTCCACTTATAAAACTTGTTGCCCAATCGGCATTAGGGTTATATTCAACCATGAAAATCGCAAGTATACCAATACATGCCATCATCAGGTATAAAGCAATCACAGCTAGGTCTGTGCCTTTTGAAAAATTATTATCGTAGTTAGATGCCATAGTTTATGGATTGAGCTTTTTCTTTTTATCGGCATTTGGGAGCAAGCTATCCTTATTTGTTTTATCCGCATTTGGCAATGGGGTAGGCGGATTGGTATCCGTTGTTTTTATTTTCACCACACCTTCTGCTAACATCTCCATATCCCAAACGTCGGATAATTCATCGTTATTGTACTCGATAGGGGTGAGATAAGCAGACTTATTATTTCGAATATACCAGTTTTTAATGGCTTGTGGCATTAAGTCAACTTGAGCAAGGTTATCTGCTTTCAATTGACTTTCTTTTGTGAGTGTATCATTTAAATATTGTTCCATTAACAAACCGCCAATTGGGCCTGCCCAGGTAGATCCATATCCAGCATTTTCTACAATCACTGCAACAGCAATAGTAGGATTGTCTTTTGGTGCAAAGCAAACAAATAAGGAGTGGTTTTTCCCATGTGGATTTTGTGCTGTTCCAGTTTTAGCACAATATTCGTGTCCAGGTACTTTTATGAATGCAGCTGTTCCATATACCGTCACATCGTGCATACCTTCCTTTATGACATCAAAATATTCCTTTGGGATTTTTGTTATTTTTTGTTTTTTTCTAAACGGGGCTAATTGTGCCGCTTCTTCTTCGGTCTCAGATTCAATACTATCTACAAAATGGGGTGTATAATAATACCCTCCATTGGCAATGAATGCCATGGAGTTTGCTAGTTGTAGTGGTGTTGCGGTCATTCTATCTTGACCAATTCCTAGCGTTAACATATAACAGCTATTCCAATACCTTGGATTCCCAAAGTCTTTACTGTATTGAGCAGTGTCAGGAATATTGGCTTTATTTTCACTAGGTAAGTCGATGCCAAGTTTACGACCAAATCCAAATGCATTCATATATTCTTTCCACTTTACATAACCTCCTTTAGCAGATTTGTATTTTGGATTATCAATAGCCATTCTAAATACTTGTAAAAAATAAGAGTTACAAGAATAAGCCAATGCCAATTGTAAATTCGCAGCATGACCTGCATTGTGGTGTTCGCATTTTCTTGGGTCACCACAAG
This sequence comes from Chitinophaga pinensis, assembly GCA_945874755.1. Classification (GTDB taxonomy): domain Bacteria; phylum Bacteroidota; class Bacteroidia; order Chitinophagales; family Chitinophagaceae; genus Sediminibacterium; species Sediminibacterium pinensis_B. The sequence goes on along the minus strand of CAMCHR010000038.1, from coordinate 3,531 downwards.
CACCATAAGATCCAAAACAATTGTATCCGTAATTTGGTGTAATCAAACCCTCGTCCAATGCAATCAACGCACCTAAAGGTTTAAATGTGGAACCTGGAGGATATTGTCCTTTAATGGCACGATTGTATAAAGGTCTAGCCGTATCTAATAGTAACCTGCCAATTGTTTTTCTTCTTTGACTACCCGTTAATAAATTTGGATTGTAGCCTGGACTAGCAGCCATGGCAATCACACCGCCCGTTTTAGGGTTGATTGCAACTGCACTTCCAATTTTATTTTGTAATAATTTCTCCGCAAGTTGTTGGACTTGAACATCCACGCTGGTATATAAATTTTTTCCTGCAATGGCAGTTGTATCAAATTCTCCTTTTTCATACGGGCCTTGTATCTTTCCTTTATTGTCTCTTAAAAAACGTTTCACCCCTCTTTGACCCATCAATACAGTTTCGTAATTTTTTTCTAATCCAGTCATGCCTGCATAATCTCCCATCTCATACCCTTCTGATTCATGCTTCTTTAAAAAGTTCACATCTACTTCTGCCACATAACCCAATACATGTGCTGCTGTATTGTAAGGATAGTTTCTAATGGAACGTTCTGATAAAGAGAAACCAGGAAATCGGTATAAGTTTTCGTTTAATTGTGCATAAAGTTCAGGGGTTAAAAAAGGCTCAAATAATCCGGCTTTTACCCTAGTATTTTTAATAATCGCTTCCACAATTCTTTTGCTATACTCTGCTTTATCAATCTTTAGTATATCGCATAATGCTGCTGTATCGACCCCTTTAGCCTCATTAGGAATAACCACTAAGTCATAACTAATGGTATTTTCTAAAAGTGCTCTCTTTTTTCTGTCGTAAATGATGCCACGATCTGGGTAAATGATTTTTCTAAAAATGGCGTTATTGTCTGCAGCCAATTTGTATTTATTAGAAATAACTTGAAGACTCACTAATTGTCCTACAATCAGAAAAAAAACAATACCAATAATAATTTGAATAATTCCACCTCTATTCTGATTGTATACTGACATGTACTATCTTTTTAGCTTCCTTCTGTTCAGTAAGAGTTCTGCTAGTAAAATTAACAGCATACTCATCCCACTTGTAAAAAATACTTTTCCAATGAAATATCCAAAGTCACCAAATTGTAACCACTCCAATAAAACTAAATAAAAGTGGTGTATAAACGTCATTGCAAAAATGTAAATCATAAAAGGCCCCCATCCCATGGAACCAATACTTGGCTCCTTGGATAATTCCTCCGACACTTGTTGTGCTAATAGAATATTTAAAATAGTTGGTCTAAGGTATCCAATCAATGAAGCTGCTGCTGCATGAAGTCCTGGGGTATTTGTAAACATATCTAAAGTGTACCCAATAACAAACCCCAATAAAGTAGTGGCTATTCTACTGGTACCAAAGGGCAACCAAAGGATAAAAATAAAATACAAATAGGGCGTAATGAATTGATGGATGGGCGGAATTTCATTCAAAATGATAATCTGTATCAACAAGAATAGTATAAATCTTACACTATTTTTTAGAAGATTATTCATTGCCTTCCCCCTTTTGCTCTATATCGGCTTGAGCTTCCATTCTTTTATTTTGAACTAGGTATACAAATTCTAAATTATAAAAATTAGTGGCAGATTTAATATTCAAAGTCAAGAAATTGCTAGAAGGGCCCTTAATAATACTTGTAACCTTACCAATCATCAATTGCGCAGGGAAGCTAGAGGAGTAGGGGCTTGTCAATACAGTATCTCCTATTTTAGGAGAAGCACTTTTTGAAATATTTTTCAATAATAAAATATCTGGACTGTTTCCATCCCATTCTATACTACCAGCAATTCGATCTCTTTTTAACATGGCACTGACTTTACTATTGCGGTGCAATAAGCTCATGATTTTACTATAGTTGTCATTCACCTCAACCACCACGCCTACAATCGATCCATCAGGACTAATAGCAGCCATATCTTTCTTGACACCTTGTAAACCGCCACGTTCAATGGTAATGTAATTTTTTTGAAGGGTAAAACTATTGCCCACCACTTTAGCTGGGTAGTAAAAGAATTTTCTAATTTTTTCTAAACTGTCTTTTCTTAAAATCAAAGTTCCAGATTTTACACTGGTATCGTAGGGTACAAAATTTTGAGCAAGTTCGTTTCTTAGTGCCACATTTTCCGCCACTAATTTTGCGTTAGTTGCTTTTAAATTAAAAAAGTAAGCCCATTCATTGTATTTAGAATTCACTTTCCCAGCAATTGTATTATTCCAATTGCCAAAAAATGTTTGGTGTGATTTACTGTAAGAAGACAACATGACCAATGATACAATTTGAAGTATCAGCAAGCTAAAAAAAGTATAGTTCTGTCTTATAAAGCCAATGATATTCTTCATTAGGTATTATCTCATAATAAATGGAAAACGTTGGTAGTTTTTCAATGCAATGCCTGTTCCACGCACCACACTCTTCAATGGATCGTCCGCTACATGAACAGGTAATTTAATTTTTGCACTTAATCTTTTATCTAAACCTCTTAAAAGAGATCCACCACCCGTAATATATAAACCTCTACGATAGATATCTGCAGCAAGTTCTGGAGGTGTTGTCTCTAAAGCTTTTAAGATGGCTTCTTCGATTTTGAAAATACTTTTATCCAAAGCCTCTGCTACTTCTTGGTAAGAGACCATGATTTGTTTTGGAATACCTGTTACCAAGTCTCTACCATTGACTGGCATATCTTCTGGCGGGTTATCTAAATCTTTTAACGCAGCGCCCACATGTATTTTAATTTGTTCAGCAGTACGCTCTCCAATTAATAAACTATGATAACGTCTTAATGCTTCCATGATGTCTGCAGTGAATTCATCACCCGCTACACGAATACTTTGATCACATACAATACCTGCTAATGCAATCACTGTAATTCCTGTTGTACCACCTCCGATATCAATAATCATATTACCTACTGGTTCTTCCACATCAATACCAATTCCTAATGCAGCAGCCATTGGTTCGTGAATCATATATACTTCTTTTGCGCCTGCTTGTTCAGCACTATCACGCACCGCTCTTTTTTCTACTTCAGTAATTGAAGATGGAATACAAATCACCATTCTCCAACTTGGAGAGAATAATGGTTTTTTTGGATAAATCATTTTCATCAACTCACGAATCATTAATTCTGCCGCGTTAAAGTCAGCGATTACGCCATCTTTTAATGGACGAACAGTTTTAATACTTTCGTGCGTTTTTTCATGCATCAACAATGCCTTTTTCCCAACACCTAAAACCTCTTTCATATTATTCCTGTTTAAGGCAATAATAGAAGGCTCGTTCACGACAACTTCATCATTGTGGATGATTAGTGTATTTGCGGTGCCCAAGTCCATTGCAATCTCTTGGGTGAAAAAGTTAAATAAGCCCATATTCGTTCAGTATTTTACGTTCATTGGAATGATGCAAAAATCATCTAAAATCCTTGAACTACAAAGCTTTTTAAAAAAATGAACAAGAATAATT
>CAMCHR010000037.1 GCA_945874755.1 Chitinophaga pinensis | reverse complement strand
TGTAAACAAATTTTTCGGGTTTATCCACAAATTGGCTTTTGGGACCATAATTTTAAAGGAAAAAAAATAAATAATCAGCGTAATGAAAATTGATTTTATTTTCTGATATAAAAAATTGAAATCGCTGAAATACTTATAAACAAAGGATTTCATTGACTCATCTTTTTTACAAGTACCAGTTAAAACAAGTATTGAATATCGTTTTTGGGGAATGTTTTTTGTCTTTTATAGGCAAGTATTTTATTTAAAAATATTTTTTATAAAAAAGGGGCATTACCTTTGATTTAGCCCAAAATCACGCATATGAAGCTTTCTACACCCGTTTCGGTACAATGGTTATCTGAATTTACAAATGCAGAAATCATTGGTAATGATCAAAATTTTATCACAGGAATCAATGAAATTCATCAAGTCGAAAATGGTGATATTGTCTTTGTAGATCATCCAAAATATTATGCAACTTGTATCAATAGTGCTGCCACTTGTATTATCATTAATAGCAAGGAGGTGGAGCTACCTAAAGGAAAAACTTTATTGTATTGTGAAGCACCTTTTGAAGCCTATGCGAAACTCGTTCATCACTTTAAACCATTTAAAATAAGCACAGAATCAATTAGTTCTGACTTAAAAATAGGTGCAAATAGCGTGGTGATGCCAAATGTTTTTATTGGTAATAATGTACAAATTGGAGACCATTGTATCATTTATCCTGGAGTAATTATTTTAGCAGATACTATAATTGGCGACCATGTCATCATTCAATCCAACACGGTAATTGGATCAGATGCTTTTTATTATAACACTAAAAAAAATAGACCTGCTTGGTATGTAAAAATGCCAAGTTGTGGACGTGTTGTAATAGAAGATAAGGCGGAAATTGGAGCAACTTGCACCATTGACCGTGGGGTGAGTGGTGATACCATTATTGGTATGGGATCTAAGCTGGATAACATGGTGCATATTGGTCATGATACTCAATTAGAAGCTAATTGTTTAATCGCAGCTCAAGTTGGGATTGCTGGAGGGGTAAAAATTAAAGCAGGTGTCACCCTTTGGGGACAGGTAGGTGTAAATAAGACCTTAACGATTGGCGAAAATGCGGTGGTGCTTGGTCAATCGGGTGTGGTTAATTCAATTGAAGGCAATAAAACATACTTAGGCTTTCCAGCAGAAGACGCAAGCGTGAAAAGAAGAGAATATGTGTGGATTAGAAGAATCCCTGCACTTTGGAAAAAAATGATGGAAGATTAAGCTAACTGGTGGATTGATTTCAACTCCTTAGCCACTCTTATAATCGTATCATCTACATTCCGATATTGAAAACTTGGAAATGCATTCAAGAATTTTTGATTGTTAAACCTTACGGTGGCCTGCGCTGTGGCTGCCGTTTCCTTGGTTAATAAAGGCACCTTACCAGTAATCAAACCCTTGATGGCCTCTAATCTCCAAACAATACTTGCCAAAAATGGAGTTACTTTTTTATGCGGCAGTCTTTTATTAAAGGCTTTTGCAATGGCATTAAAAATAGCTTTGTAATGTATGTTTTCTGCACTCAACAAATAGCGTTGTCCAGTCACATTGCTTTCCATTAATATTTGCATGGCGTCCACCACATCCAATACATCTACAAAACCACTCATGCCACTCGTGTACCAAGGGAACTCATTGTAAGCCGATTTAAAAATGCCTGATGAGCCATTGTTCCAATCTCCTGCGCCTAATATAATAACGGGATTCACAATCGCCATAGGCAATCCTTCTTCCATGGCTCTCCAAACTTCTAATTCGGCTAAATATTTTGATTGGCCATACACGCTATTGCTTGTAGCTGGTGTCCAGTGCATCAATTCATCTATCGCTTCGTTTTCTCTTATTCTTCCTAATGCAGCAACCGAACTTACAAAAAGTAATTTTTTTATTTTTTGCTCCAAACATGCATTCACCACATTAGCGGTTCCTTCTACATTAGATTGTAACATTTTTGCTGCTGCGCTTGGTGCGAAAGATACAATTGCTGCACAATGATAGACATAGTCTACGCCTGCTAACGCCTCCGTTAAACCAATGGGATCTAAGATATCACCTTGGATCCACTCGCATTGTTCGGATCCCGCAAATACAGGCACAGCTTGACGATACAGGGCGCGGACTTTTTTCCCTTTACTTAATAAAGATTGGATTAAATGTGATCCCACTAAACCGCTTGCGCCTGTTACAAAAATCATATCAAAATATTTACGCTTTTTAAGCCTTTATAATTCACCACTATTCTTTCATCAATCGAGCGATATCCACTTTTAATTGTTCTACTTCTAAAGTCTTTAATCCATCATATATTTTCCCGCGTACTTTACCATTTCTGTCTACTAAAGCAAAAAATTGGGTATGGATAAATTGGTCTTCTATTTTAACTACATTGTTTTTTGGATCATCTAATAAATAAGAACCGCGGGCCATTTGGTAGAGGCTATCTTTTCGGCCAGTTAAGAAAATCCATTGCGCAGTATTCACTTCTAAAGAGTCTGCATAATGTTTTAATACTGGTACAGAATCTGTTTCCGGATTGCAAGTATGAGAGAGGATTTGAAAATCAGGCTTATCTTTATACACTAAATAAATCTCTTTCATATTTTTATTCAGCTTAGGACAGATGCCCTTACAAGTTGTAAAAAAGTATTCTACGACAGTGATTTTATTTTGTAACACTTTTTCTGTCACTGTCTTCCCGTCCTGATTGGTAAATGAAAAGGGTTGTACATAGCTTAAAACAGGCATTTTTACTTTCCAATTGTCCGTCCCCCTAAATAAAAAATAATAAAATCCTGTAAGAAGGACTGCGAAAAATGCAAGGTAAATAAGTGATTTCTTAGACATCATGATTTGCTTTAAATGCGTCACAAAGTTACTATTATTTTCAGGGTATTGACTTAGCTTTGCATTATGTTTAAAAATTGGAATTGGGACGCAATTGGAGTAGGAGCTTCTTTGGCTTGTGCCATTCATTGTGCCCTATTGCCCTTATTTTTTAGTAGCCTCCCATTATTAGGTATCAATGTGCTACACAATCCAAATTTTGAGTTTGGGATGATCCTGCTTTCTTTTGGGATTGGCGCCTATTCATTATACCATGGTTATAAAAAACACCACCACAGCTTGAAGCCAATTATCTTATTTAGTATAGGGATTGGACTGATGTTTTGTAGAATGGTCTTTAGAGAAGTAGAATTATTCTTATTGTTCCCTGCTGCATTTTTTATCATCATCGCACATATCAATAACCACAATAGTTGTAGAATGCATAACCATGCGCATGAAGATGATTGCGATCATTAGGGCGATCATTAGATGCTATAGCTCATACTTCCGTCTTTCTCGTCCTTTAACTGAATCCCCATCTCCGCTAATTGATTCCTTATTTTATCGCTGGTAGCAAAATCTTTATTCTCCTTTGCTTGTTTTCTGATTTCAATCAACAACTCCACCACGCCATTCAATTGTTGACGATTGGCGCCCTGCTCTACTTTTAATCCTAAAATGGATTCTACAAATAGTTTTAATTGAGTTTGAACAGTTTCCCAAACAGTTCCAGCTACTGCATCTGCTGCAATATGCTTATCCTTTAAAGAATTAATGCTTGGAAGGATCTCAAATAAATTCGCCACTACTTTTGCCGTATTGATATCATCCTCCATGAAGGTTTCTAATTCGTTGACCCAAGTAGTTAGTTGCGTAGCAAGTGCTTCGTCTTTAGAAACAGTTTCTTTACCAAAGCTTTGTACTTGTAACCACTCGTATCCCTCCATGAATCTACGTAATGCTTTTTCTGAAGCCTGTAACGCCTCATTGCTAAAATCCAAAGTACCGCGGTACTGACTTTGTAAAATAAAGAATCGAACAGTCATTGGTGCATAAGCTTGTGTAAGTTCAGCATGATTGCCTTCGAACAATTCGCTTAGCTTAATCACATTGTTATAACTCTTACCCATCTTGCGCCCATTGATGGTAATCATATTATTGTGCATCCAATAACGCGCAGGCATTTGATCATTGCAAACCGTGCTTTGTGCAATCTCGCACTCGTGGTGTGGAAATTGTAAATCCATGCCACCACCATGGATGTCAAATTGTTTACCTAAATACTTTGTAGCCATAGCAGAACATTCAATATGCCATCCCGGAAAGCCTTCTCCCCATGGACTTTGCCAGCGCATAATATGTTCAACAGGTGCTTTTTTCCATAAAGCAAAATCCACTTTATTTTTTTTCTCTTCCTGATTTTCTAAATCTCTTGTGGTTTCTAATTGCTCTTCGATATTGCGGCCACTTAAAATACCATAGGGTTGATTTTTCTTTGAATAATCGTCATTGTATTTTACCACATCAAAATAAACAGAACCATTGGACTCGTAAGCATATCCTTCAGAGAAGATTTTTTTAATCATTTCTATTTGCTCTACAATATGCCCAGTCGCTGTGGGTTCTATGCTTGGTGGTAGATTGTTGAACTGTGTCATGGCCGAGTGGTATAGGTTGGTGTATTTCTGCACCAATTCCATGGGCTCTAATTTTTCTAAAATGGCCTTGCTTGTAATTTTATCTTCCGCAACTTTTCCTTCTTCTTCAAAATGTCCAGCATCCGTTATATTTCTTACGTAACGTACTTTATACCCTTTATGTAAAAGGTAGCGATAGACTACGTCAAAAGTAATAAAAGGCCTTGCATGTCCTAAATGACTTTCACCACTAACCGTTGGACCACAAACGTACATACCCACATAAGGTGCATTAATAGGTTCGAAAACTTCTTTTTGACGGGTAAGTGTGTTGTATATTTTTAGTGGCATAGTAGAGCTCAAAGATAATTTTATTTTACCTAAAAGAATCGCTAATTCTTAACCAATTGAAGGTCCGCCATAATCATGTGATGGTCACTGAGGTTCTCATCCAAAGACTCCCAGCCCTTCACTTGCCATCTTTTATCCGCCATGATATAATCTATTCTTAAGGTGGGCGACAAGTTCATATAAGTGGCTCCAATGCCAAAACCCTTTGTTAAAAATGCATCCTGCATCTCCCCTTTAATTAATTTATAGGTATAGGAACTTGGGACATCATTAAAATCTCCAGTGATTAGAGTGGGATAAGGACTTTTAGCCAGTTGTGCTTGTATAGTTGCTGCCTGTACTGCACGAATCATAAATGCGTTTTTCATTTTACGCATGACCCCATACTTTGCTTTTAATGCCGCTTTATTGGCATCCGCTGCATCGTCAATCGCCTCAAAATCATTTTGCTTAAATTTAAAAGAAGCTAAGTGTGTGGTAAAAACTCGAATGGTATCATCACCTTTCAATAAATCCACATAGATCAAGCTTTCTTGATTGGTAAAAGGAACCCTTTCGGCGTAGAGGATTTTATATTTTGAATAAATGATATTACCTGCAAAATAATTAGCCTCATTGATTTGATGGTCTTTGGAAAAAAAGGAATAGGGATACTTTTCATCAAAATAAGTGGCATGATTGGCAATATCATTTTTAAGTTCTTTGGTATTATATTCCTGCAAGCAAATAATATCCGGATCCCATTTTTGAATAGACGCAGCAATATCCTCTGTTCTTAATTTATGTCCGATTGGTTGTGGTGTGTTACCATTAAACTCTTTTACATTAAAACTAATAATGCGTAAACTATTGTCTTTCTTTTTTTGTGAAAAAGGTACCCCTGGATGCCATGCAAATAAAACCAATATAGTTGGATATGCAATGATAAGTGTTGTCACAGAAATCAATGATAGGAGGGGTTTAGCAATTAGCCAGATAAATAAAAATAAAAGGTGTAATACGATAATATAAGGAGCCAATAAACTTAAAAAACCGTTCACCCAGATAAATCCAAGTGGCATAAAAAATTGTGGATACAATAGCAATAACGCAAGCATAAGGTGGACTGACAATAAAAGTCCTTTACCAAAAATTCTTATGCGTGATTTTTTTGCCATGTTCGTTTTGAATTTTTATTGGGCCGATTTTGGCGCCATAAAACCATTACATTTTTTTACAATGACATGCATCCAATTACCTAGATCAATTTTCTTTTTTAACAAATACATATACAATACACCAACTAATCCACCCAGGTTAAATGTTAAAAAGAACACCGGTGTGCCAGTTGCATGGGTTGCCAATTGAAGTATGAAATACACTACAAAAATAAGCCAAACAGGAATGCCTCTTGTTCCATTGAATTGAATTTGATAGGTTGGATTCAGACTCAATGCAGCAGTGGCCAATGCCATGATACTTAATTCTGCCCCCATAAAGGAAACGCCTACGCCCAGGCCAATAAAAGCAATCGCTCCAAGTATGCCGCTATATAGATACATAGGAAATAGATGTTTATTGGCTTTTTGATTTTGTAAAATAGTACCAAAAACAGTTAACCAAATCATATTGCCACAAAGTGTCCAAAAATCATCGTGAGACCAATTGTATATAAAAAAGGTCCAAGGTTTTTCCAATGCTTCCTGATAATAAGGCGATAACATAAAATGATGTACCACTTCGTCATAAAACTGTGACATAGGGAAGCCTTCTAAAAAGTACACCATCCTCGTCATGGCATAGGTCACTGCAATCATTAAATTCGCCGATACAAGCGCTACTAATGCATTGTTGTCTGCACCAAATAATGGTTTTGATTGTTCTGTTGATTGCATGCGCTTTATATTATTATGGTGATTAGTTCCACCTATTATTACGTTCCTTCTTAGACCAAAGATAGACCAATACAAAACCTACAATGGCACCGCCCACATGCGCCCATCTTGCCACATTATCTCCTGCAGTATTGCGCACTGCAAAAAATAATTCGTAAGAAAAATATAAGATACCCAGCCACTTTGCTTTAATGGGAAAGAAGAAATAAATATAGATTAAGGTATTTGGAAACAAGTAAACGAAAGCCATAATAATACCAAAGACGGCACCACTTGCACCTAAGGTGGCAGTATTAATGGTCTTGTTATAATAGGTTGTCAACAACTCCATGATTTCGTTACGAATACCAGGTGTAGCCAAGCTTACATTGTTCTCGCTTAATATTCTTGTAAGCTGAATATTGTGGTCTTTTGCATATTCTAAAACAGCCTTATTAAAATCTGGCGAACCTGACACACTCAACTGACTTAGCCTCATAAGGTCTGACGCCATTGGCACAAACTCGTAAGAAAGTATGAGTAAGTGTAGGACCGAAGCGCCCACACCGCATAAAATATAAAATAATAAAAATCGCTTAGGACCCCATATGTTTTCTAAAACAGATCCGAACATCCAAAGCGCAAACATATTACCTAAAATATGTCCAAAGTCCCCATGCAAGAACATATGTGTAATCATCTGCCATGGCTGAAACAAACTACTTTGCCATGCGTGTAATGCAAAATAATCTTCGACCGAAAATGCACTAGTGGGTCCCGCAAATGTATTTTGCGCCAAAAACATTAAAGCATTAATAATAATTAAGTTTTTAATGATCGTTGGTAAAATATTGAAACTGGTGGGCCTAAATTCTCTCATAAATTATGCGTTTAATAAATCTGTTCTTTTTAATTGTACCACATTCTCTATATGCAAAGTGTGTGGAAACATGTCTACAGGCTGTATTTTAGTAACGGTATACTTAGCGTGAAGCAGTGCTAGGTCTCTAGCCTGTGTTGCTGGATTGCAACTTACATATACAATCGTTGGCGCTTCCATCTCTAATAATTTTTGCACTAATTTTTCGTGCATGCCTGCTCTTGGCGGATCGGTGATGATCACATCTGGCTTTCCATGGGTTTCAAAAAAAGCGTCATCACAAACCTTAATCACGTCTCCTGCAAAAAATGCAGTCTGTGTCAATCCGTTTAAATCGGCATTCAATTTTGCATCCTCAATTGCCTCAGCTACAAATTCTACACCAATAATTTTTTTGGCCTGTTCACTACAAAAAATGCCAATGCTTCCAGTGCCACAATATAAATCATACACGATTTCCTTTCCAGTCAATTCAGCAAAGTCGCGTGTGACTTGATATAAAACTTCGGCTTGTTTGGAATTGGTTTGGAAAAAAGATTTTGGACTTATTTTAAATTCAAAGTTTTCTAATTTTTCTGTAATATAACCATTGCCATAATACACTTGCGGCTCTAGGTCTTGCATACTATCATTGCGTTTGGTATTGATGGTATACAAGAGCGTAGTAATTTGTGGAAACTGGTTTAACAACAAATCTAATAATGCTTTTCTTTTTGCTTCATCCTCGTAACCAAGCATTAAATTGATCATCCACTCACCCTTAGTGGTGTTTCTTACAAACATATTTCTTAACCAACCTTGGTGTTGTTTGATATTATAAAAAGGCATCTTGTTGTCTAAGGCAAACTGCACCACTGCCTTGCGCATTAAATTCGTTGGCTCTTCTTGTAAATAACAAGTATCTATGGGAACAATTTTTTCGAAAAATCCTCTCGCGTGAAAACCCCCATCACCTGGACTTTTAACCGGTTCTTCGCCCGAAGCCTTCATTGCTCTAAAGGCTTCAAATGACATATAGATCTCTGTAGCAAATGTGTATTCTACTTTATTGCGATAGCCCTCGGTTTGCTTGGCACCCAAAATAGCAGGAATAGTTGGCAATGGAATCTTAGCAATCCTTGTTAAATTATCTACCACTTGTTGTTGCTTATAAATCAGCTGTTGTGCATAAGGTAACATCTGCCACTGACATCCTCCGCATACCCCAAAATGGCTACAGAATGGTTGCACCCTGATGTCGGAATAGCTATGAAATTTTTTAGCAAAGCCTTCTGCCCAGTCGGATTTATTTTTTTGAAGCTGAATATCCACCACATCGCCAGGGACTGCCCCTTCTACAAAAATCACTTTCCCATCCACTCTTGCTAAGGACTTGCCTTCTGCCGCATAATCCTCAATAAGGACCTTTTCTAAAATGATTGCTGGTTTTGACTTTCTCACGTTAACAAAGGTACAATCCAGCTACTAGAATACGCTATTCTTCCATTTAAATTAAACCTAAATCTGTTTTTTATTTTTTACTTTTATGTACTTAATTTGACTTTTAACCCTTTTATATGTTTCAAAAATTTATTGGTTTATGTAGTGTTAGTTTGGTTCTTTTGTTTTCAACGGCGGTGCAGGCGCAGACGGTTAAAAAACAAGCCACTTCCAGTGCCAAGCCTGATGGGCACAATATTGAAATTACCCTTAAGCCTTACAAAAACACAATAGTCTATTTGGGGACCAACTATGGTCAAAATCGAGTTCTGGCCGATTCGGCGATGTTGAACGAGGCAAGCCTGGGGTATTTTAAAGGAAAAGAAAAACTCACACCAGGTATTTACTTTATTGTATCTCCAAAGTATAGTATTCTATTTGAGTTTTTGGTAGATGAGGGGCAACAATTTAAAATCATTGCAGACACATTAAATATTGGAGACTATAAAATTATTGGCTCAAAAGACAACGATATTTTTAGCGTCTATTCCAAAACTATGAACCAACTTGGTGCACAAAGAAACCAGTGGGAACAAGCTTATAGGAGTGCTGGCACAGCAACTGATTCTGCGCAATACCTGTTGGCCTTAAAAAAAATAGATACCAGCTTTAAGCAAGAAAGACAAAAAATTATTACCACTGCGCCTAAATCAATGATGCGATTTTTCTTAGATGTATTACAAAGACCAGAAGTGCCAGCAATCCCCATCATCAATGGTAAGGCGGATTCTAGCTATCCTTTTTATTATGTCAAAAATCATTTTTGGGACAATGTAGTTTTCAATGATAACCGTTTATTAAGAACCCCATTTTTTGAATCTAAGCTAGATGAGTATTTTAAAAACTATGTTTCACGTGAACCAGATTCGATTATTGAAGAAGTGCAGTATATGTTGACTGTGGCGAAAACAGGAAAAGAAATTTATCCTTTTTTACTTTTTAAGTTTACCAATAAATACATCAGTCCCGAATTTATGGGTCAGGATAAAGTGTTTCTACATTTATTTCAAAACTTTTTTAGCAAGGGAGATACAGTGCTCTTAAACAATGAATCTAAAAAAGCAATCACTGAACGCGCCTATAGTATTATGGCCAACCTGATTGGCAATCCCGCTCCACCATTGAATTTAAACACAATAGATAACAAGCCATTTTCACTTTTTAATAGTCCAGCAACCTATACATTTATCGCATTTTGGGATCCAACCTGTGGTCACTGTAAAGAAGAAATGCCTAGAGTAGATTCTTTTTATACCAATAACTGGAAGCAATTAGGTGTACAAGTCATTGGTGTAAATACCAATGTAAAAGAATTAGCTTCTTGGAAACAATTTATAACAGAACAACATTTTAATAATGGATGGTTGCATGCTTATCAAACCGAAGCTGCATTGAATGCAGAAGTCAATGCAGGTAAACCCACTACTATCAGACAGCTGTACGATGTTTTTAAAACACCTACCTTTTATTTATTAGATAAAGACAAAAAGATCATTGCTAAGAATTTATCAGTCGATCAGTTTCATGATTTCTTGCAATCTCAACAAAAAAAATAAGTTAAAATACAGCTGAAACAACCTCTTTTATCACCTTAGGTTTTCCTAATGTATAATAGTGTAACACAGGGACGCCAGCCGCTTTTAACTCTTTACTTTGTTGGATCAACCACTCGGTACCCACTTGCTCACATTCCGCATCTGTCTTGCACTTATTAATCGCATTGGATAAATCTGTTGGGATGTCTACATGGAATATTCTTGGTAAAATGGTCAATTGCTTTTTATTGGTAATCGGCTTTAATCCTGGAATGATCGGCACTGTAATACCCATATCGCGACATGCTTGCACATAGTCCAAAAATTTTTGGTTGTTGAAAAACATTTGGGTCATGATATATTCTGCACCCGCATCTACCTTCTCTTTGGTTTTGATTAAATCTATTTCAAAATTTGGGGATTCAAAATGTTTTTCTGGATAGCCAGCCACACCCATACAAAAATCTGTCTTGCCACCGTTTAAAATATCTTCGTCTAAATAAATACCCTGGTTCAATTCTCCTACCTGCTTTAATAAATCAATCGCATATTTATTCCCACCTGGCTCTGGCTCAAAGCTAGACTCGTTCTTAGCAGCATCACCTCTTAAAATTAAAGCATTGTCAATACCTAAAAACTGCAAGTCAATTAAGGCATCTTCTGTTTCTCTTTTTGTAAAACCACCGCAAATAATATGTGGTACCGCGTCGATATTATAATGGTTCATAATCGCAGCACAAATACCCACTGTACCTGGTCGCTTACGCACGTCTACTTTTTCAAAAGTGCCATCTGTTTTTTTCTTAAACATGGTTTCACTTCTGTGATAGGTCACATTGATCCATGAAGGCTTAAACTCCATGAGTGGATCCAAATGATCGTAAATAGACGTAATTGTTTTGCCCTTTAAAGGTGGCAAGATCTCAAAGGAGACCAAAGTGTCTTTTGCTTTTGCTAAATGTGCTGTTACGTGCATAGAGTGCAAAAATAGTTAATATTATTTGACTAGGTTCAAATAGGCCTTTTTAACCTTATTTTTGTACAAAAGATTCAACGTGATACTAACCATACATACCGATAAGCTCATTAAACAATACAAAGGTCGCAAGGTCGTGGACGAAGTAAGCGTATCCGTAAAACAGGGTGAAATTGTTGGTTTACTAGGGCCAAATGGTGCTGGTAAAACAACGACTTTCTATATGGTGGTTGGATTGATTGCGCCAGATGAGGGCCGTGTGTTTTTAAACGAAGAGGATATCACCCATTTACCAATGTATAAGCGCGCTCAAATGGGGTTGGGTTATTTACCACAAGAAGCGAGTGTGTTTAGAAAGTTATCGGTAGCAGATAATATCATGGCTATTTTAGAAATGACAAAATTAACGAAGGGTGAGCGTTTGCATAAAATGGAAACCCTTTTAGATGAATTTAATTTACAAAAAGTAAGAAACAATAATGGTGATAGTTTAAGTGGTGGCGAAAGAAGAAGAACAGAGATTGCAAGAGCACTAGCCGTAGATCCAAAATTTATTTTATTAGACGAACCCTTTGCTGGTGTGGATCCTATCGCAGTAGAAGATATACAATCGGTCGTCGCCAGATTAAAATTAAAAGACATTGGTATCTTAATTACGGATCATAATGTGAATGAAACTTTATCCATTTGTGATCGCGCCTATCTTTTAATTGAAGGAAAAATATTTAAACACGGCACTGCCGAAGAATTAGCAGCAGACGAACATGTAAGACGATTATACCTTGGTACCAACTTTGAGTTAAAACGCAAGGATTGGATTATCGAAATGGGACAAAAATAGCCTATGAAGATTTTTAGCCCAGCATTATCAAGACTAGCAAGATTGCGCTATTGGCGTATCGAGCATTGGGTGAAAGATCCGGTAGCTGCTCAACGTGAAGTATTGCAGGACCTCATTACACATGGTCAATATACACAGATCGGAAGAAAGTATCAATTCAGTAGCGTTTTCAATATCAGAAAATTTAAAGAAGTTGTTCCAATACAAGAATATGAAGACATCAAACCCTACATAGATGAAGTCATGCAGGGCGAGGCCGATGTGTTATGGAACACCCCTATTGCATGGTTTGCAAAAAGTAGTGGTACTACTAGTGACAAGAGTAAGTTTATTCCGCTAAGCCAAGAAAGCATCGAAGACAATCATTTTCAGGGATCAAAGGATGTACTTAGTATTTACTATAACGCCTTTCCAGACAGTGATCTTTTAACAGGCAAAATGCTTATCGTTGGTGGAAGCCACCAAGTGCATCCGATTAAAGAAGACATTCAATATGGAGACCTAAGTGCCGTCTTATTGCAGAACGCGCCCATTTGGTCTGGCTTAATTAGGGTGCCAGAATTATCCATTGCATTGATGGACGAGTGGGAATCTAAAATTGAACTGCTTGCACAAAGCACCATCCAAGAGCCTGTGGCGTCTATTGCAGGTGTACCTACTTGGACACTGGTATTGTTAAAACGAATTTTAGCAATCACTGGTAAAAAAACGATTAAAGAAGTTTGGCCTGATTTTGAATTGTATATGCATGGTGGTGTTTCTTTTACGCCCTATCAATCAGAATTTAAAAAAATCATTGGCGGGGATTGTAATTACCTAGAGATCTACAATGCGAGTGAAGGATTTTTTGCAGCACAAGATCGATTGAACGAAGAGGGGATGTTGCTTTTTTTAGACCATGGCATTTTTTATGAATTCATGCCAGCTGAAGCCTATGGAAAAGAAAATCCAGTGACCATTGGATTAGACAAAGTGGAATTAGGAAAAAATTATGCCATTGTCATAAGCACCAATGGTGGACTCTGGCGATATCTGGTGGGCGACACCGTTCAATTTGTGACACTCAACCCTTTTAGAATTAAAGTGAGTGGAAGATTAAAACAATATATCAATGCTTTTGGGGAAGAATTGATTGCAGACAACAGTGATAAGGCCATTAGCCTAACCTGTGCCAATTTGAATGTAGTGATGAGAGAGTACACTGCTGCACCTATCTTTATGTCAGACAAGGGCGCTGGCGCACACGAGTGGTTGATTGAATTTGAAAATGCACCATCAGATATGCATGCATTCGCAGTTGAACTAGATAAAAATTTACAAGCGGTGAATAGTGATTATGAAGCAAAAAGGTATAAAGATATTGCACTAGGCTTGCCACAAATCACCGCTGTCAAAAAAGATTGTTTTCACGAATGGTTAAAAAGAAAAGGTAAATTAGGTGGACAACATAAAATACCTAGATTGTCCAATGAGCGTAAATTTTTAGAGGAATTAAAATTGATTCACCAAGAAGGATAATAAAAAGAATACTATGATTGATACATTAGGATGGATAGCAACTGCGGTTGTAGTGGGTTCTTTTGCAATACAAGATGTAAGAAAACTTAGGATCATCAACATGTCCGGAAGTTTACTTTGGATTGCTTATGGTTTTTTAAAACAGGATAATCCTATTATATTTGTGAATATTAGTATTACATTAATGCATACTTATTGGTTAATTAAAAATAGAAAGTAATGAAATTATTAGCAGGAAAAGTAGCCATTGTAACAGGAGCAGCAAGAGGTATTGGTGCAGCTATCGCATTAAAATTAGCAGAGCAAGGTGCCCATATCGCTTTCACTTATGTAAGTGATAGCAGTACTGAAAAAGCGAACCAGCTAGTTGCTGAAATAGAAAAATTAGGTGTTAAAGCAAAAGCATATCAAGCCAATGCAGGTGATTTTGGAGCCTGTGAAATATTTGTAAATGATGTGGTTGCCACGTTTGGCACTGTAGATATCTGCGTCAACAATGCAGGTATCTCTAAAGACAATTTATTATTGCGCATGACAGAGGAACAATGGGATGATGTCATGGAAACGAATTTAAAGAGCGTCTTTAATATGACCAAGCAAGTGATTCGTCCAATGATGAAAGCGCGTAGTGGAAGCATTATCAATATGAGTTCTATCATTGGCATTCGTGGCAATGCAGGTCAAAGCAGCTACGCAGCTAGCAAGGCTGGTATCATCGGATTCACAAAATCAATTGCAGCAGAAGTAGGTAGTCGTAATATTCGTTGTAATGCAATAGCGCCAGGATTCATAGAAACCGACATGACACATTATTTAAATGAAGGTGAAGCAGGAAAAGGATTTTTAGATAAGATTCCTTTGGGCCGTTTTGGAAAGGCGGATGAGATTGCCAACACCACTTTATTTTTAGCAAGCGATATGAGTAGTTATGTAACTGGTCAAGTGATTAGCGCTTGCGGCGGATTGAATATTTAATCATAAACATATTTGAAACAAAAAAGGATCAACAGTTGTTGATCCTTTTTTTATATACTTAATTTTTTATTAATTGATTCTTCTGTCAATCTCTGCTTTTAAATCTGCATAGATAGATTCTACTGTTCCTTCGCCCTTCACAGCAACCACTTTATTAAATTGTGCGTAATACCTTGCCACGGCAGTGGTCTTATCATTGTATTCTTGGATTCTTGCGCGGATAATATTTTCGTTGGTATCGTCCGATCTGCCAGATGTCAAACCTCTTCCTAATAATCTTTTCACCAACTCTTCTTCGCTTACTTCCAATGCAAGTACCACGTTAATTTCGTTTGATTTATTTTTCAATAAAGCATCTAGTGCAATACACTGCGCGGTTGTTCTTGGAAAGCCATCAAATAAAAATCCTTTCGCCCCTGGATGTGCATTCATAAAATTATCAACCATACCTATCACCACATCGTCTGGCACTAATTGTCCTTGGTCCATCATTCTCTTGGCTTCCAATCCTAATGTGGTTTGACCTGCAATCTCGCTTCGTAATAAATTACCTGTAGATAAATGCTGCAAGCCATAGGCCGCGATAATGTTTTCACTTTGTGTACCTTTACCGCTTCCTGGAGGACCAAATAGGATTAAATTGAACATGGGATTGTGTTGATAGAGGACAAAGATAACGAACTCGGGTAAATTTTTTTAACCTTCCTTTATAAATTACACAACAAATTACCTGAATACTTGTTAGTATTTTACATAGAAATAAATACCATGTACAAAATACTTTGTTTTTGCCTTTTAATCAGCCAAACTGCTTGCGGCCAGTCAATGATTAAACAATCCAATAAATCGAAAACCATGCCAACAAAAGAAAATACCTATTATTCTAAAACGAGTAAGGAAGCCATTATTGTACCCGATAGCGTTTGGAAACAGATCTTAAGTCCCGAAGTCTACGCTGTTGCTAGAGAAAAAGGTACCGAGCGTCCATTTACGAGTGCCTTTGAAACTTCTAAGGCCATTGGCACTTATCATTGTAAAGCATGTGGTAACCCGCTTTTTAAAAGCGATACTAAATTTGATAGCGGTTGTGGCTGGCCTAGTTTTTACGAGCCTGTTGCCAAACAATCCATTATTTATACTCCTGATAACACCCATGGGATGAAGCGAACAGAAGTCCAATGTGGTAAGTGCAAAGCACATTTAGGACATGTGTTTGAAGATGGTCCGCCTCCAACAGGCTTGCGTTATTGTATCAACGGGGTGATCCTTGATTTTGATGCAAAATAATACATTGCATAGGCTGTAATAAATATGCCCATAAAAGATAAAATCATGACACTCTGTGAAAAGAAGGTCGTCCATTCTATCTCTAAAGTCATGCCTTCTTTTACCAACATCACCGTAACGCTACCCACATAGCCAATTGAGTCTGCTAAATAGATAAAGAAGCCTGCATTTCCTTTAATAGAGTAGGCTGCAATTAAACGATCAAAATAAATAGAATTAAAAGGAATATACACAAGGTATAAGCCCAGTCCCACCAAGAGCATCCACCAAAATGGATCCAATAATTTTTGTGTGAAAAAATAAGTGGATAATCCCGCAACTACAAAACCAATAATAATAAACACATGCGCTATCATGAAAGCTTTAAAACTATTTTTGACGGCAACAACTGCACCAATTAAGATTAAAATAAAAATAGTAATAGGGATTTCGGTTTCAGAAAAAGTAGAAGGCTTTGCCGCATAACCCATTTCCTTCCACATGTCTGCCGAAAAATTATCTCGAATGTCTCTAAAAATAGTCGCAAATAAATAGATCGCTATAAACGCAATCACACCTGGTAAATACTGCTTTATAATTAATTTTCGATCTGCTCCTGTCATTGGAATTCTTTTTGCTCTCAAAGCTTCGTCATCTTTAGAGGGATCTGGCACTTTCTCCAAACCCCAAACACATAGCACCAATGGCAATGCAAAAACCAATCCTGTACAAAACGGTACCCAGGTTTCAGCGATATGAAAATCTTGCATCAGCCAAGCGCCAACAGACTTAACCCATCCTGCAGAAAAAATAAAACTTACGGCGAGTGCAGCACCAATAAAATCGGTACTACGTCTTCCCTCTACATAAGAAAAAACAACACCCCATAACATGCCCAGGGGAAAACCATTGATGAATAAAAACAAGATGCTATAAGGCGCTGGCACAATGGCGAACAACAACCAAGCGGCCCATGCAATACCCGTTAATAAAAAAATAATTTTATATCGATGCTTTTTTTCTAGGCCAGAAATAAATTTAATACCATAAAACTTGGCCATCAAATAGCCCAGCATTTGACTAATTACCATGGCGGTTTTAAATGCAATGGGACCAA
The DNA here is from genome assembly GCA_945874755.1 of Chitinophaga pinensis. Taxonomy (GTDB): domain Bacteria; phylum Bacteroidota; class Bacteroidia; order Chitinophagales; family Chitinophagaceae; genus Sediminibacterium; species Sediminibacterium pinensis_B. The sequence continues at coordinate 543 of CAMCHR010000037.1, read as the reverse complement.
AAGTCATGCCTTCAAAAGTGCAAACTGTAAATGATTTTCTAAACCCAAATATAAAAACATAGGTCCCAAAGGAAACCAAGGCAGCATAAAGTGCGACTGATTTTTCTTTTGTGATAAATGACATGCCTATTTCTTTTAATGAAAACAATTTTTGGGAATCGTCCTCTTAAAGATAGGGTAATTCAACTAATTTTTATGGTAAGCAAAGACAAAGGGCTTCTCGGGATTGTCTTTTAAGCTGCGCTTTACTAAATGCGGCTTTTGAATGATTTTTCTTTTATTTAAATCAATCACTTCGATATTTTGATAAAACTGTTCTATATGTTCAATTTGATACAACATGGTATGTATTTCCAATAATAATATCAATTGCTTTTGTCTTTTTAAAATAGCATTGTTCGCAAGATATATATGGCTTCTTAACATGGATACAAAACTACAATTTTTTACAAGTATATTTGAATAAGATTTAAAGATTCATGCAACAAAAAAAGGTACTCATCGCGCCATTAGATTGGGGACTTGGTCATGCAACAAGATGTA
>CAMCHR010000036.1 GCA_945874755.1 Chitinophaga pinensis | reverse complement strand
CTTGCGCAAAGTCTGTGATACCAATCGTAGCGGTATTGCCTTCTAATTTAATCCACTCGTGGTCTTTTGTGTAACGTAAGTCTGCTGGGAATTGCATAGGTTATTTTTTTATTAGTGCAAATATTCATAAAAATTGGTAAAAAACCAATAGACTAGAACTGATTGTTATCAAAATAAAGCAAAACATGGTCTTTTAAGAAAACCTCTTGCTCTATCAAGTCCATCACAGGCAGGTTTTTGAGTTGTTTGAAATGGGGCCATCCGTCGCCATCCTTGCCTTCTATGATATAAAAACCGCTTGACATGAGTATGCTACAAATAGCCACATGCATCAAGTCCTGTTTTTGTTCCTTGCTAATTTTTTCTTGGATAAAACCAGTTTCTTGTAAGCCTATTAAAAAAAAAATGGACTCTAGATCTGGCTTTTTACCAAATTTATCCATCAATTTTCGTTCTAAATCCCACCACCTGGTTTGGAAATCGTCCCCTATAGTTGCCATAGATTTATTCAATTTATGTTGCAAAGGTAGGGGATATCTGTACTTAGTAGGATGGTTTGATTATCTTTGCTCAAATTTCTCGATATGTTACAGGTAAGCTATTTAAGACAACATACCCAATTAGCGAAGGATCTACTAGCCATCAAGCATTTTTCAAATCTAGACCTAGTAGACCAAGTGATTGCAATGGATGACCAAAGAAAGCGTGTACAAGCCAGCTTTGATGACTTACAGTCCAAAGTGAATGCAGCATCCAAAGAGATAGGCAACCATATGGCGAAGGGAGAGAAAGAACAAGCAGAATCGATTAAGCAAAATGTTGGAGCTTGGAAATTGGCATTAGATCCTTTGAAAATAGAGATGACAGAGGTAGAACAACAGCTTCAAAATTTGATTGTGCAATTGCCTAATTTACCACACGCTTTAGTACCAAAAGGAAAAACACCCGAAGAGAATGAAGTAGTGAAAGAAGCAGGTACCACACCAGTATTACCAGCAGGTGCGATGGCACATTGGGACTTGATTAAAAAATACAATTTAGTAGACTTTGAAACTGGTGCTAAAATTACTGGAAGCGGTTTTCCTTTATATATAGGTAAGGGCGCTAAATTTCAAAGAGCACTCACACAATACTTTTTAGATTTTAATACTGCAGCAGGGTATACAGAATACATTCCTCCTTATTTGGTGAATGCGGCTTCTGCTTTTGCGACAGGACAATTGCCAGACAAAGAAGGACAGATGTACCACGCGACCGAAGATGATTTTTATTTAATTCCAACAGCCGAAGTGCCTGTTACCAATGTATATAGAGATACCATCTTAAAAGATTCAGAATTGCCAATTAAGATGACGGCTTACTCTCCATGTTTTAGAAGAGAAGCTGGCAGCTTTGGAAAAGAGGTAAGAGGATTGAATAGAGTGCATCAATTTGAAAAAGTAGAGATCATACAAATTGTACATCCAGATAAAAGCGATGAGACATTGAATGAGATGGTGGCACATGTCGAAAATTTATTAATCAGTTTAGGATTACAATACCGTATCCTAAGATTATGTGGTGGTGATATGGGTTTTGCTGCTGCCATCACGTATGACTTTGAAGTTTACAGTGCTGCGCAAGAAAAATGGTTGGAAGTAAGTAGCGTATCTAATTTTAATAATTACCAAACCTACAGAATGAAGTGTCGCTTTAAAGACCAGGAAGGCAAAACGCAATTCGCGCATTCATTGAACGGTAGTTCTTTGGCGTTACCAAGAATTTACGCTGCGATTGTAGAGAACTACCAAACCGAAACAGGGATTGATTTACCTGAGGTATTAGCACCTTATTTTGGCGCGAAGCAATTGATATAAATAAAATATTGATGATACTAAAAATGCCCCATTCTATTGGGGCATTTTTTATAATAGTGCGCTGTGTGATTTTAAAAATTACTAAACCTTATTCCTACTGCAAAAGGCTGCATGTCTATAAAGCTTTGATTTTTGTTGAATAAATTACTATTTGCAAATGAGCCATAAAGGCGTAAAGACCCAATGCCAAGTTCACCAATGGTAGCGATACGCCAATCATTTAAATTAAAGTTACCACGATATTTTTCTTTTCCACGTTCCCCACTAATTTGTTTGTTTTTAGCATTCCATAAATAACCGGCACTCATACCGATACTTGCGTAAAAAGCTTTTTTATTGGTAGGGTTGGGTGAAAAATTAATTTGTACTGGAACGGTTAAATATTTTACCAATAGTTTATTTTTTGTAAAAGAGACTACATCCATTTTTACATTGGTTATAATATCTTCTCTGAAGCTGATGGGTTTATCAAATCTAAAATTGAACATTTCTACACCTAAGCCATATTTCAAATTAATTATATGTCGGTATATATTTAATTTTTGTGACACCACCCAAACATTCACATTGGTTGATTTTCTATTATTCAAAGTAAAATTTTCTGGAGACATGACTGGGCCTGGATAAAATGGAAGGCTATTTGGATTGGCTGCAAGCCAGTATAGGGTTGGACTCTTGTCTACAAAATTGGCAAAGCCAAGATCAAAGATCCACCAATTGGTTTCAATATTTTTTAGTTTTTTAGGTACGGCAGAAATTTCGATTCTAGTTTTTTTTAAGTCTCCTTTAAACCAGCCATTTTCTCCATCTTTAGGGACGCCATAGGTGAGGTCGCCAATTTTTATGACCGACTTAAAATTATGTTTTTCAGCCTCTTCTTTTTTCACTATTAGCATGGATCCAATTTGAATGGTATCATTTTTTGCTCTAATGACTAAAGTATCCTTCTTCGTAGCAAAGACTGCGATGGTATCTGATTGTGCGTTGCTAATTAAAGTAGTTCCTAATAGTAAAAAGGGAAGAATTATTTTTTGTATCATATTCATTTGCTTTATTGTTATTTGTTTATTGATTACGTTCCGATTTATAATTCTTGAATAAACTGGTTATTTTTCTTTTAAGTCCTCTTAATTTATTGCCATCTATTTCGAAATTAGCAATAAAAATAGTTCTGTCTGGGTCTTCTGTATCAATGACCTCATAACTAATAGGTTCATTTTCTTCTGGTGCTGTTTCGGTATCTATTGAATTGCTTGCAATAGCATTGATTGTTATTGGATTATTGTAATTGCTTGATAGTTTCGTGATCACAGTTTGATTTAAGCTGCCATTATTAGGAGTAGGTTCAGCCATCGCAATCAATTCCTGTTGAAGGAAATTGGTGCGTTGAGTTTTACTAGAATTGCTCGCTTGCAATTTTGTTATTGCTTGTTGTTCCGTTAATACGATTTGTTTTGTTTCTACAATCTGTTCATTATTTTTTGCAAATGCTTTTGGGGATGCATTGCTAATGCTAGTTTCAACTATGGGCGAAGCCGCACTAGAAAAGACTTCCATCTTTTTATTCGCTGCAATTGAATTGGATACAGGTACTTTTGTCAATTGCTGATAGCCCAAAAAAACCATCAAACATGCTGCTATGGCGGCATAAGTGAATTTATGTTGATTGAATCCAAATGGCTTTACAATAATGCCTTTTGTAGTGGCTTCTTTTTTCAAAGCATTTTTAAATGGAGTAGATAATCCTGGAATCGCCTGCAAATCTTCTTTTATAATAGTTGAATAAGTTGCATTCCAACCTTGCTGCTTTAAATTTTCCTTAAATGGATATTGTATGTTATCTGAACTAATCACGGTTGCTTGTAAGGCCTCCATTTCTAATGCATAGCTTGGATTGTTTGCAATAAACGCCTCTACCTCCAATCTTTCTTTGGGGCTTAACTCCTTGTCGATGTACAACAAGAAAATGGTTTCATATGTAGATTCGTTTAGTTGCATTTAGATGCTGTTGGCGCGTAAGCGGATAATTTGGTTTTTAAAATTAATCTGGCCCTATGTAAATATACTTTTACTTGACTCTCGGATAAGTGCATGATTTCACCAATCTCTTGGTAACTATACCCTTCATAATCTTTCAGTAAAACAAGGCTTTTTTGGATTGGATTTAATTCGTTGACTGCGTGCATTAAAACCTGTTTTAGTTCTGCGTCCTGCTGCGTAATCTGTTGATGCGGTATGGCGGTCTCCTCTGACAAAGGCATTTTATTCGATTTACGAATATGGTCAATCATTTGATGATAGGCCACTGTAAACAAATAAGATTTTGCTTTTTCTGGAAGGACCTGCTCCCGGTTCACCCATAATTTTTCAAAAGCGGATTGGACAATATCCTGTGCATCTTCGGTATGACGAATATTTTTTACAATAAATCGATATACGCCGTCGGCAAAATTATCTACACAATCATTGTAATCTTTATCCGTCATCTCTTTGGTTTAATCCTTGTTTGATAGGTTAAACGTGGGCAAAGGTAAAAAGTTACAGTGAAATGGCTATTTTTTAGCAACTAATAATCAATGACCTGCTCTTGGATATCCTGAGGAAGTTCGCGCCATTCGTAATGCTGATTCCTTAATTGAGGTTCAAATCCAGCTTCTTTGATGGCTTCTTGAATACTCTTATAGGTGAATCTATGAGGCGCCCCTGCAGCACTTACCACGTTTTCCTCTAGCATAATACTACCAAAATCATTGGCACCTGCTTCTAAACAAACCTGAGCGGTTGCTTTACCAACGGTCAGCCAGCTGGCTTGAATATTTTTAATATTAGGCAACATGATACGACTGATCGCAATCATGCGAATATATTCTTCGGTCGTGGTTAAATTATGTACCCCTCTAATCTTTGTTAGAAGTGTATCTACATCCTGGAAAGTCCAAGGGATAAAAGCTAAAAATCCATTAGCGCCTTCAGGTTTCATATCCTGTACTTCTCTAATTTTAATTAAGTGGATGAATCTTTCTTCCAAAGTTTCCACGTGCCCAAACATCATGGTCGCACTTGAAGTGATATTCAATTGATGTGCTGCTGCCATGACATCCAACCATTCTTGCGCACCACATTTTCCATTAGACACTAATTTTCTAACTCTATCTACTAAAATCTCTGCACCTGCACCTGGTAAGGAATTCATACCAGCTTCTTGTAAAGTTTTTAAAACATGGGTATGGGTATGTCCACCAATTTTAGCAATATGCGCAATCTCCGGGGGCCCTAGTGTGTGCAATTTAATATCTGGAAATTCAGCTTTAATTTGTTTAAATAAGTTGGCATAAAAATCCAATCCAAGTTCTGGATGGTGTCCACCTTGTAATAATAATTGGTCTCCACCCCAAGCAATGGTTTCCTTAATTTTCACACGATAAGTATCCATATCGGTGATATAGGATTCTGGATGTCCAGGGATGCGGTAAAAATTACAAAATTTGCAATTGGCAATACATACATTGGTGGTATTCAAATTACGGTCAATCTGCCAAGTCACTTTACCATGGGGTACTTGTTTTTTTCTTAGGGTATCTGCCACATAGCTTAATTCAGCCAATGGGGCATGCTCGAAAAGGAACATGCCTTCCTCTTTTGTTAGGTACTCAAAATTCAGTGCTTTCTGATAAAGTTGCTCTAATTGCATAATTTTCAATTAATGGTGCGAAGTTACTAATTAAACAACCTTTACGTCAAATGGTTGTAGGTTTTAAGCTTATTTTTGTGGTCCTTATGATACAATTTGAAAAATTTCAATTAGCCAATGGCTTGAAGGTGCTGGTGCACCAAGATACGAGTACCCCAATGGCGGTGGTGAATGTCCTTTATAATATTGGTGCCAAGGATGAAAATCCTGCACAAACAGGGTTCGCACACCTTTTTGAGCACTTGATGTTTGGCGGTAGCGTCAATATTCCTGTATACGACGAACCTTTGCAAAGAGCCGGTGGCGAAAACAATGCTTATACCACCAATGACTTGACTAATTATTATTGTCAAATACCAGCCGAAAATATAGAAACAGCATTTTGGTTAGAGAGTGATCGTATGTTATCACTTGCATTTAGCGAGAAGAGTTTAGAAGTGCAAAGAAAAGTGGTTTGCGAAGAATTTAAAGAGCACTATATCAATAAACCATATGGGGATGCATGGCATAAAATGCGTGCACTCGCATACACCAATCATCCTTATAGATGGATGACGATTGGTGCTGAATTATCCCATGTGGAAAATGCGAAGATCCAAGATGTAAAAGATTTCTTTTTTAAATTTTACAGACCCAATAATGCTATCCTTGTAGTGACTGGAAACACCACCACGGAACAAGTAAAAACATTGGCGGAAAAATGGTTTGGTCCGATACCTGCAGGCGAAGCGTATGAAAGAAATTTACCAATGGAACCGGTGCAAGAAAAAATGAGGTCCTTGGAAGTGCATGCAGATGTGCCCATGGATATGTTGATGATGACATGGCATATGGGCGGCCGATTTGATGCAGGATACCATGAGACAGATTTGATTACCGAAGTATTAGGTGGAGGCGCTTCTGCAAGATTGTATGAGCAATTGATTAAAGTGAAACAATTATTTTCCTCAATAGATTGTTATCATTTTGGCACGGTAGATCCAGGCTTATTGGTAATTGAAGGTAAATTGGTGAAAGGCGTGAGCATGGCTGTTGCCGAGCAGGCAGTGTTAGAAGAAGTAGAAAAAATTAAAAATGAATTACTCCCACAAAAAGAAGTACAAAAAGTAATTAATAAAACAGAAAGTATAATTTGTTTTGAGGATATGAGTATCATGAACTGTGCGCATAGTTTGGCTTTTTATGAATTATTAGGCGACGCAGAGATGATGAATCAAGAATTAGAGAAGTATCAAGCCATCACACCAGAAAGAATACAAGCGACTGCCAATACCATCTTCCAAGATCGCAATAGAAACACTTTATATTATTACAGTAAAAATTAAAACATGGCATTAGACAGAATAAAAGCGCCGTTGATCAAGGATGCCGTTGATTTTGATATCCAATTAAAACCATACCAGCATTTTACATTAGACAATGGGGTAGAAGTATATAGTTACGAAGGAGGTGCAGAGGAAGTGATGATGATGGACTTGGTTTTTTTTGCAGGTAATTGTTACGAAGAAAAAAATTGGGTTGCAGCAGCGACTAATTTTTTATTAAAAAATGGTACACATCAAAAAACAGCCTTTGAGTTAAATGACCATTTTGAATTTTATGGGACTTATGTGAATAGAACTTGCTACAATGAAACAGCAACTATTAATTTACATACACTTTCAAAACATTTTGAAGCACTCTTGCCTGTAGTGAGTGAATTGGTTACAGAGTCCAATTTTTCGGAAGAAGAATTAAAGATCTACCAACAAAATCAACTTCAAAGATTGACATTGAATTTAAAGAAGAGTGATTTTATTGCCAATAGATTGATAGATGAATATTTGTTTGGTATTGCGCATCCTTATGGCACTTATTCTACAGAAGCTTCATTCAAAAATCTTACGCGTGATGATCTTGTACAATTTTATGATCGTTTTTACAAGCATGGTAAAGCTGTTGTTTTTATGGCGGGCAAGTTTCCTAAAAACATGCAAAGCTTAATGAACAAGTACATTGGTGCTTTGCCATTGAATCAAAAAGCATTGCCTAGTTATGAGCATCCAATTATTTCTGCAGCAACAAAAAAATATTCGATTGTAAATGATGCAAGTTCGGTACAAGGGTCTATCAGAATGGCAAGAAGATTCCCCAATCGACACCATCCAGATTTTCCTGGAACACAAGTGTTGAATAATGTATTAGGTGGATTTTTTGGATCAAGGTTGATGCGCAATATTAGAGAAGACAAAGGATACACTTACGGCATACATAGTTATTTACAGAATCATGTGCAGGAATGTGCTTGGATGATTAGCACCGATGCTGGTAAAGATGTCTGCGGTGCAACCATTGAGGAAGTGTATAAGGAGATGGCCATCCTGAGAAATGAAAAGATGGATGAGGCTGAATTAAAATTGGTGAAGAATTATATGTTGGGCGCCTTATTGGGGGACTTAGACGGACCATTTCAAATCATGAATCGTTGGAAGACTTATTTATTGAACGATTTGGATATTGCTTATTTCAATAAAACCATCGAAACGGTACGTGCAATCCAACCCGCTGACTTGCAAGCTTTGGCCAATCAATACCTACAACCCGAAGATTTTTATGAATTAGTGGTCTACTAGGCGAATTTTATGAACCAATTGATGATTTTCATCCCTATTTTAATCCATTTATATTAGAAAGAGAAGGGTTTAAAATTTATTTAAAACGCTAAATACTGATAATCAGCTATTTAGCGTTTTTGTTTTTACAGTACCTTAAGAAACTTGGTACTATGTGATGCATAGTACCTTAAATATCCTTAGTTTTGTGGGATAAATTAACATTATGGATATTCAAAACACACAAAGTCAGATGCGCAAGGGCGTTTTGGAGTTTTGCATATTGTCCATCATTCAACAAGGGGAGGTTTATCCGAGTGATATTGTTGAGCAAATGAAAGTGGCCAATCTGCATATTCTAGAAGGTACATTGTATCCTTTGCTAACGCGTTTAAAAAATGCGGGCTTGCTTAATTACCGTTGGGTAGAAAGTATCAGTGGTCCGCCAAGAAAATATTTTGTGATGACGGAAGCTGGAATAGCAGCTTATGAAGTCTTACAAAAAACTTGGAATGAAATGGCCACCTCGGTGAATACCATCATCACACCAAATGCAAACCCAATTGTTCACCAAGCAGATGCTGCTCAATAAATATCAGACAATGAAAAAAGTAATTAATATCAATTTCCAAGGCCGCATTCTTCCGATCGAAGAAATGGCTTATGAAAATTTGAAACAATATATAGAAAGCCTAAGAACCTATTTTGAACAAGAAGAAGGGAAGGATGAAATCATCAATGACATTGAATGTCGTGTAGCTGAATTATGTGAAGACCGTCTTAAAAAAGGCGCTGTTTGCATTACAGAGCAAGACATTGATTTAATCATTACAAGTATTGGTCGTCCAGCTGATTTTGAAGCACAGGATGGCTTTGAAGCCAATACAAATGCAAATGCTGGATCCAATCAAACACAAGCTAATGCACAAAACACTGATGGTCAAACTTATCAAAAAAGATTGTACCGAGACGAGCAGAATAAAGTATTAGGTGGTGTGTGTTCTGGTATTGCGAATTATTTAAACTTAGATCCAATCATTATTCGAATTTTGTGGATCCTGCTTTTTGGCATCTCATTTTTTGCTTACTTATTATTATGGATAGCCGTACCAAGCACATCTGTAAAAGAAGTGGGCGGTATTCGTAAAAGATTATTTAGAGATCTTGACAAAAAAGTAATTGGTGGAGTATGTGCAGGGATGTCTAAATACTTTGGTGTGAAAGTGGGTATTATTAGAGTTTTATTTTTATTACCTACTATTTTATTAATTGTGAATTGGAATCGTTTTCATTTATTTCAATTTTGGGAATTTGACGATTTCAATAACTTTTTTGATGTGACCTTTATGCCAGGTGCCATTTTTGTGTACATCATTTTATGGTTGGTGTTGCCAGAAGCAAGAACGAGTGCCGACAAATTAGAAATGATGGGTGAGAAAGTGGATATCAATAGTATCAAGAATGCGATTCAAACAGATTTGGAAGGATTTGGTAAAAGAGCTAAAACTTGGGGAACTAGCTTTGACAAAAAGCAAGCATCTTCTGCAGAAAACACCAATACTAATAGCGCTAACAATACGAATAGGGATGCCGGCGGTTTAGATCAAAGAAAGGGTTGTTTACATTTCTTAGGAAGAACCATTACCATTTTGATGAAAGCATTTGTATATTTTGTTTTAGGCATTATTACGATTTCTGTACTTGCTGCTTTATTTGGATTAGGAGTTGGTACCACTGGTTTATTGCCATTGAAGAAATTCATTTTAGAAGACGGTTTACAATCTTGGGCATTTATAGGTACGATCTTATTTTTTATATGGGTGCCAGTGATTGGCATTGTGACTGCGATTATCCGAAAAATTGCAGGATTCAAGAATTCCAATATTTGGGTAAGATCTAGTTTTATTGCTTTATGGGTACTTGGGTGGGTTTGTATATTTTATTTCTTTAGCAGTTTGGGCAATAGTTTTTCTAAGCACAACCAACCTATTGAAAAAAGCATTGCTTTAGTAAATCCAGCTGTAGATTATTTAGAAGTGACTGCTTCTCCAAAAATGAAATACTATGAACAAAGATGGTTTAACATCGAACCATTTCAATTTTTAAACGATGATACGGTGCGTGTGCGTAATTTGAAAATTAGAATTGTGCAGTCTAAGACAGATAGTTTTGAAATTAAATATGTGACCATGAGTAATGGCAAGTCCATTAGTGAAGCAAATTTACTTGCAGAAAAAATCAATTTCTCTGTGATGCAACAGGATAGTAGTTTATTCTTAGATAGGGGCATTGCCATCACGAATAAAGATAAATTCAGAAACCAGCATGTGATTATGACCATTGCTGTGCCTGTAGGGAAGCGTTTTAAAATCAATAATAAAGGTTGGTCGCAAACTACAATCAATATGAACCATCGTGGTATTCGAACAGAAACCATCAACGATTTTGGTGATGATACTTGGGTAGACGAATGGAATGAAAACTGGGATGGTGAATCCTTCACATATGACAGAGGTGTGGAATATAGGATGACTGCGGATGGTTTAGAAAAAATCAAATCTGATTTTGACAAATCGAATTATGACAATGATGACAATAGTGACAATGAATCGATTGACGAAATGGAAGAACAACCGCAAAAATTGAAAAAAGATAGAGAAGATTTAGAACAAAATTTAGAAAAAACGAGGGCTCAAAAAATCCAAGAATTAGAAAAGATTGATCGTGCTTTAGAAGAAAAGAAGGCAGAAAAGAATGGGGTTAAACCTGGACAAGCAGATATTAAAAAGAAACAACAAATTGCCATTCAGACGCCATCGGGTTTAAGCAAGGTGGCGGCTGTTGCTAAAAAAGCGGAGGACTTACACTTATTAATTCAGCGCTTTACTTATTAAAACGATTTTTTTGTTGATTTGGTGAAGATAAAACGCCCTTCTTTCTAGAAGGGCGTTTGTATTTATTAGTTAACTTTGTCCAAATTTATTCAAGATGAGTGAAATACTAAATACCCCATTTACCCATAAGCATATTGCATTGGGTGCAAAAATGGCGGCGTTCGCAGGCTACAACATGCCAATTAGTTATACAGGGATCAATGATGAACATGCCGCTGTAAGAAATAGTGCTGGTGTATTTGATGTGAGTCATATGGGCGAGTTTGTATTAAAAGGAGAAAATGCATTGGACTTGATTCAGCGTGTGACAAGCAATGATGCATCTGTATTAGAGGATGGCAAAGCACAGTATAGTTGTTTGCCAAATACCACTGGTGGTATCGTGGATGACTTGTTGGTGTATTGCGTTGAAAAGAACAAAGTGTATATGTTGGTGGTGAATGCATCCAATATCGAAAAAGATTGGAACTGGATTACTAGCTACAATACCAAGAATGTAGAGATGCATAATATTAGTGCAAGAACAGCGCTACTAGCTGTGCAAGGCCCCAATGCGACTAAGATTGTACAAACGATGACCAAGATGGATGTATTGAATTTACCTTATTATAGTTTTGTAAAAGGAGACTTATTGGGTATTGACAATGTATTGGTAAGTGCAACAGGTTATACAGGATCGGGTGGTGTAGAAATTTATTTTGAAGATGTCAATGATAATGCCAATAAAGTTTGGGATGCATTATTTGAAGCAGGTGCTGCATTTGGTTTAAAGCCAATTGGATTAGGCGCAAGGGATACTTTAAGATTAGAAATGGGATTCTGTTTATACGGAAATGATATCAATGATAACACCAGCCCATTAGAAGCGGGATTAGGTTGGATTACAAAATTCAGTAAAGCATTTACCAACTCTGAAAATTTAGCCACACAAAAAGCAGTAGGTGTCACAAAAAAATTAGTTGGATTTGAAATGATAGATCGCGGTATTCCAAGACATGATTATGTGATTAAAGATGCAGCTGGTCAGACAATAGGTATTGTTACATCGGGCACGCAGGCGCCAAGTTTAGGCAAAGCGGTTGGCTTAGGCTATGTGGCTACAGCGCTTGCTGCAGTTGATTCAGAGATCTTTATTGATATTAGAAATAGTTTGGTGAAAGCTAAAGTAGTTAAGTTTCCTTTTAAATAAAATCGAATATAAGGGGGGACTTGAATCATTTGATGATTGGATAATTATAATAAATATATAGGGGGCGAAAAGCCCCCTTTTTTTATGCGGTAAATACTTGAAAATCATCTGTACTTAAGTTGCATTTTTGAAATCAAATAAATTTACCGTTATGAAAGGAATGAAAAACAAAGTACAGTTGATTGGACATTTAGGCGCCAATCCTGAAATCAAAGTATTTGACGAAAATAAAAAGCTAGCTCAATTAAGTTTAGCCGTCAATGATGGATTTAAAAATGCAGAAGGGGAGTGGCAGGATGACACCCAATGGTTTAATTTAGTCGCCTGGTCCAAGCTTGCAGACTATGCCGAAAAAAATTTACTAAAAGGACAGGAGCTTGCCATAGAAGGCCGTTTGGTGAATAATACCTATACCGATAAGCAAGATGTAAAAAGAACTGTCACAGAGATTGTATTGAATGAAATTCTTCTATTGAGTAAGCAAAAAAATTCAAAAGAGACTGAATAAAGCGCTACAATTTGTATCTTTGCAGCCTATGCAAACCAACAATACATTGAAACCAACTTTACATACTGTGCTCACACCTTCTTTATTAGAACTGTATGAAATAAAAGATAGTATTGTTGTCATTATTGATGTCTTTAGAGCGACTTCTACAATGGCTACTGCATTGTTCAATGGGGCGACAAAAATTATCCCAGTGGATTCTGCAGAGCATTGTATTGAAATGGGTAAACAAACTGGTGGCATTACGGCAGGAGAGCGTGATGGAAAAATTATTCCAGGCTTAGCCTATGGTAATTCTCCTTCTGAATACCCAAGGTCATTTATTGAAAATAAAACATTAGTAATTACAACGACCAATGGCACTAAGTTGTTGCATATGGCATTGAATCAAGGAGCAAAAGAAATCATCACTGGATCTTTTCCAAATTTGACGAAAGTGGTGGAATTTTTAAAAACACAAAATGCACCTGTGATTTTGGGTTGCTCTGGTTGGAAGAACCGTTTTAATATTGAGGATGCGCTCTTTGCTGGTGCTGTGATTGAGGAAATAAAAGACCATTTTACCATTCATTGTGACAGTAGTTTTATTGCCAATCAACTGTACAATCAAAATAAGGCTAATTTATCTGAATATATTAAAACGGTGACCCATTGGCATCGATTAGCCGCCTATGGCTTAGAAGATGACATGCAGTATTGCGTGACTAAGGATATTGCACCTTCTTTACCTATTTTTAAAAGTGGCGCCTTGGTCAACCACGGGTAGTTTTTACTTATAATAGCCCATAAAGTCGTACATTTGCAATTGCCCTTTTTGGAGAGGGTAATTGCATTTTTAATTATGGCACTACCCTATCTTGTTAAACATATCTATAGTTACGGCACTGAAGAAGTGATACGTCGTGGTAAACGCATTTTTGCATTAAAAAATATCGAATTGGTTAAATTCGATCCAATGATTGGCAACATTCATTGTCGCGTGAAAGACGACGGGTATTCTACTTATTACAAAGTAACCATTGAAAATTTTACTTCTGCAGCCACCTTATCTTTAAGATGCGGCTGTCCTTATAATTTATCTGAAGTTTGTAGACATAAAGCAGCTGCTTTATTTTTCATACAAGATTTAATGGACAAGAACCAATTGGAATACCAAGCGGCTTCTTATAAGACAACCCATACTTTACTTAGAACAAAAGCCATCGATTTAAAATCGATCAAAATGCTTTGTTCTGCTGATACCTTTGATCAGGCTGAACAAACATTAAAAACAATTCGTCCACATATTCTCTCAAGCGAAAATGAAAAAGTAGTTGCAGAGTTAGATATGGATGGCAAGACGCATCATTTAATAATTCAAAAAAACGAAGAACGTTATTTTGATACTTCTTGTGATTGTTTGTCAGAGACAGCTTATGCTTTATGTATTCATAAAACAATATTGTTATTACAACTGTTTCAATTAAAAGGGGCAGACTATTTTGAGACCATTCGTAACTGGGATAGAGAAAAAAATAAGTTATTGGCTTTATATGGCTACAGCCTTACTGATGATCTTAAAGATAAATTTGAATTCACCTACCATGATGGCAAACCCTTCTTAAAAGTACTTGATCCAAGTATTCAAAGAGTGAATGGTGGAGAGGCTGTTACCAAAGCACCTCCAATAGAACTGCATCGCTTCACACTGCCTTCTAAAAAAGTAGACAGTGCTAATATAGATGACACTAGTTTGAATGGCGCACAAAAAACCATACAACGTTATGGATTAGTGATACAAGAAGATGCGCATAATTATCCTTATGTATCTTTTCATGTGGTAAGAGGCGAGACCAATGAACTTGAAAATGCATATGTCAGTAAAGTAGAGAAGATTGATATTTTAAAATTTGTTACACCCTATGATATGCATGAGGATGACAAAATTTTATTACAATCTGTTAGAAAATTACAACCAGTGGAAATGAGTAAGTACTTGAATAAGAATTCACCTTTTCAAGGCATCTGGGATACCATTGTGCATGCTGACGAAGCAAGTTTACCCGATGAGACCAAGGAATTGATGCAAGAATACTTACATCCAAAAATAGAAAAACTATGGCGTGATTTATCAGAACATCCATTTACTTTTTTTGTTGGGCATAATAAAATTTTTAATACAGCGAATTTGGTAAAATTGGATTTGATTTTTCATCCAGTTCAGCCAAGTTTCAAAGTAGAGAAAGATGGCGAAGATTATATTGTGTATGCACAAGTTTTATTGCCTTCAGGGCCTGTTGACTTAGTGGATAATCTTGCGAAGTCTAATTTTGTATTCCAACAAGCACAACAATTTTTTTATTGGAAGAATAGAGCAGATCTCAATTGGGTAGAACAATTTTTACCTAATGGGCATCAAAAAGTATCCGCAAAAGAATGGCCTAATTATTTGCAATCCACTGTATTGCCTTTGTCTAAAAATTATGTAGTGGCTTTGGAGCATGTCTCTCAAGAAAAAGTAAGAGGGGTGAAGCCGCAATTACAAATCCTTTTGAAAGAAAATGGAGATTATCTATTTTTTGAACCCCTGTTTGTTTACCAAGATATTGTTGTACAAAAAGAAGATGGACCATCTGTGATTCAACAGCTTGGCGATAAGCTCATGATTTTAGAACGTGACTTAGCTGCAGAACGTCAATTGGTGGGCATTATAGAGCAATTGCATTCAGGATTCATAAGACCTAATGAAGGCAATGTATTGGCCTTAAAAGGTTCCGAAGTACTAAAAAACAATTGGTTCTTCTTGTTTATTGATACCCTAAAGGAAAAACAAATTCCATTGTTTGGCACAGAGCAATTGAAGCAATTTAAATTCAATACTGCTAAGCCAACGACTCGATTGTATATTAGTAGCAATACGGATTGGTTTGATGCTAAAGTGGAAATTTCATTTGGAGAACAAAAAGTGAGCATACAAGACATCAAAACGATGTTGATGAATAAGCAACAATTTGTTCCATTAAAAGATGGCAGTTTGGGTGTATTGCCAGAGCAATGGCTAAACAAATATGCATTGTTGTTTAAAGTGGGTGAAGGCAAGGCAGACAATTTAAAATTGAGTAAATATCATTTCTCTGTTTTAGATGAATTGTACCAACAAAGAGATGAGGAAGAATTGATTTTTCAATTAGAAGGCAAATTCGAAAAAATTAGAGAACATTATACCATCGCCGATGTCAAACCTCCAGCCCATTTGGATCCTATTTTACGACCTTATCAGGCAAGTGGATTCCAATGGTTGAATTATTTACACGATGTAGGCTGGGGTGGAATCTTAGCAGATGATATGGGATTGGGTAAGACCATTCAAACCTTATCTTTCCTACAACATTTAAAAGAAAAACAAGGCAAGTTGTTGGCCTTGGTGGTATGTCCAACCACTTTGTTATTTAACTGGCAAAATGAATTGAAGAAATTCACGCCAAGTTTGAGTTTTATGATCCACCATGGTGGTACCAGGAATAAAGCAAAATTAAAAGATGGTTCTGTGGAAGTGATCATCACCACTTATGGTACTTTAAGAAGTGACATTAAGAACTTTGTAGAGGTACAATTTGATTATGTGATTTTGGATGAAAGTCAGGCTATTAAAAATCCAACCAGTAAAGTAACCAAAGCGGCTTGCTTATTAAATGCGGGCAATAAACTTTGTTTAAGTGGTACGCCATTGCAGAACAATACTTTTGATATTTATGCACAAATGAATTTCTTGAATCCTGGTATGCTGGGATCGGTGGAATATTTTAAGCATAATTTCTCTATGCCTATTGACAAGTTTGATGAGAAAGAACAAAAAGAACACCTTCGAAAATTTGTTTTTCCATTTATCTTAAGAAGAACCAAAGAACAAGTAGCAAAGGATTTGCCCGAAAAGCAAGAGATGGTTTTATACTGCGAAATGGGTGCAGCGCAACGTAAAATTTACGAAGCCTACAGAAACGATTATAGAGATAAATTAATGGGACTGGTAGAAGAGAAAGGTGTGCAGAAAGCACAATTATCTATCTTACAAGGCTTAATGAAATTGCGTCAAATTTGTGATAGTCCTGCTATTATCAAAGATGAATCTTATCCAAACGAGTCGGTTAAATTGGAAGAGTTAACACGTGAGATATCAGAAAATATTGGTGAACATAAGGCCCTTGTCTTCTCTCAATTCTTAGGGATGCTAGGTTTAATAAGAGCGTCGTTGACTAAGCTTGGTATTGACCATGAATATTTTGATGGAAGTAGTACCATCCAAGAAAGAGAAAAAGCAATTGAACGTTTCCAAAATGATCCTAATTGTCGTGTTTTCCTAATCTCTTTAAAAGCAGGTGGGGTGGGTCTTAACTTAACAGCAGCGGATTATGTATACATCGTAGATCCTTGGTGGAACCCAGCTGTAGAGCAACAAGCCATTGATAGAACACATCGTATTGGACAAACAAAAAACATCTTTGCTTATCGAATGATTTGTAATGATACGGTGGAAGATAAAATCTTGAAGCTACAGGATCGAAAAAGATCCCTTGCTAAAGAATTAATCTCTGATGAAGATGGCTTTATGAAGTCCTTGACCAAGGACGATATCAATTACTTATTTAGTTAGCCAGCATGGTTTTATAATTAAAATGCTCCAAAAGATTCATCTGGGGCATTTTAATTTTTTGAAGCGGTTGCTTTTATTTCATTTCTGCCGCTGCGATATTTGCTTTCGGATTCTTTAAGAATTCCTCCTTACATCCTGCAGCGCAAAATCCTAATACCTTATTATCGTAATGTGCTGTGTCGCTAATGCCAGCAGTCACAGGCATCCCACATGTAGGATCTTTTTTATTATCTACTAAGCTCATATCGTAACTGATGACTGAATCTTCTGCAGCAACGGAAACAGTGCTATCCATCGAACTGGTTGTTGTATCCGTTGTGGTTGCAGTTTCGTTGCCACAAGCCAGTAAAAAAATACTACAAGTAACTGTCATCAAGTTGAGGCCCCTTTTAATTGTCTTATGCATGATATAGGATTTGTACAAAGTTAGGACTTCCTTTAAATATGCGTTAAATAGTGTAAAATAAGGTACAAAATTCAGGATTTATTGACATATTAAGGGGATTTGGATGTATTTTTGAGCTCTAAATTTGAATACCTTAAAGATGAAGAAAACAATCATTTTAGCCTTCGCAACTTCAATAGCAGTTTCAGGCTGGGCACAAACAAAACAAGCGGCTCCATTAAAGCCTACTGTCGCGCTTAAGAAA
>CAMCHR010000035.1 GCA_945874755.1 Chitinophaga pinensis | reverse complement strand
ACTAGATTCGAATACATACAAAAACACAACAAAGAATCTGGCCCAGCTTTAGTTGGCTTGGAATTAAAATCTAAAACTGATTATAAGGTATTGATAGATCATATGAAAAAGTATCAGATCAATTACAATGAAATCAATAAAGACGATAAAATTTATGGATTTTTAATATAATCCTTAACTTTGCGGCCATCTAAGCGCAGAACATAGAGGTGAATAAATTGAGTAGTCTTAAAGGAAAATAAAATGATATGCAGGTTTTAAAATTTGGAGGAAGTTCAGTAGGTACACCAGATGCCATCACAAAAGTGATTGCAATTGTAAAACAGCGTGAACAAGCAATGCCTGCTATTATAGTGGTGTCGGCGATGAGGGGTGTAACGGATCAGTTGATTTTACTTGCACAGAGTGCTTCACAGGGAAATGAAGCCTACAAGACAATCATTCAAAATTTAGAACAAAAACATTTAGATGCCGTACGTGCACTGTTGCCAATACAACAACAATCAGGTACATTGAGCATGGTCAAACAATTGATTAACGAAATTGAATCCAATTGTGAAGGTTTATTTATGCTAAGAGAATTGACTATGCGCATGCAGGATCGTTTAATTAGTTATGGAGAAATTTTATCATCCAAAATCATCGCTGCAGCTTTTGAGGCAGAGGGTGTAGATCAGGTTTGGTTGGATTCAAGGGAATTAATTAAAACCAATAGTAAATATTTTAATGCAGTAGTAGATAGATCATTAACGAATCAAACCATTCAATCTTATTTTGCATCATCCTCAAATGAACATGCATTGTATATTGCACCTGGCTTTATTGCATCAGACGCAGAAGGTAATACGACCACATTAGGAAGAGGAGGATCAGATTATACAGGAGCAATTTATGCTGCAGCATTAAAAGCATCGGTTTTAGAAATTTGGACGGATGTAAGTGGTATGATGACTGCAGATCCAAGAATGGTGCAAAATGCAAAAGAGATTCCAAAAATTTCCTATCAAGAAGCTATGGAGTTATCGCATTTTGGTGCTAAAATCATTTATCCGCCAACGATTCAACCAGTCATGTATGAAAATATTTCTGTTCGAATCAAAAATACTTTTGAGCCAGAGCATCCAGGCACTTTGATTGAAAACGAATCACCTAAAGATGATAATTTTATTCGTGGCATCTCTAGCATTAAAGACATCTGTTTATTGAGCTTAGAGGGCGCGGGTATGGTGGGTATACCAGGCTTTTCAAAAAGATTGTTTGACGCCCTGGCAAAAAATAAAATCAATGTCATTTTAATTACACAGAGTTCTTCAGAGCATTCTATCTGCGTTGGTGTGAATTTACAAGATACACATTTAGCAAAAATTGCTGTGGATGCAGAGTTTGAACAGGAGATTAATACACAGGTGGTAGAGCCATTAATTATAGAAAAAGATTTATCTATAATTGCATTGGTGGGAGAGCAAATGCGAAACCATCCAGGTGTCAGTGGTAAAATGTTTGGAGTGCTGGGACGTAATGGAATCAATGTGCGCGCGATCGCACAGGGGTCATCAGAAAAAAACATAACGGCAGTGATTGCATCACAAGATGTACGTAAGGCCATCAATGTATTGCATGAAGAATTTTTTGAAACATCTTATAAGCAAGTTAATGTATATGTGGCTGGTGCAGGTAATGTAGGGGGCAAGTTAATAGAACAAATTAAAAAACAGGTGCCTTATTTACAATCCACATTAAGACTACAAATCAATATTGTAGGGATTGCTAATAGTAAAAAACAATTGATCAATTTAGAAGGGATAGATTTAAGCGATTGGAGAGCGCAATTGAGTGCTGCACCAAACGGTACCATCACAGATTATGTAGCGGCGATCTTAGATAATAATTTACGTAACTCAATTTTTGTAGATATTACTGCCCATGCGACTGTTGCAGACACTTATGCGCAATTATTGAGCAAGGCTATATCGGTGGTGGCTTGTAATAAAATTGCATGTTCATCCTCTTATATTCATTATGCTAAATTAAAAACATTAGCAAGAACGTATAGTGCAGCTTTTCTTTTTGAAACCAATGTTGGCGCAAGTTTGCCCATCATTGGCACATTAAATGATTTAATTCGTAGTGGAGATAAAGTCAATAAAATAGAAGCGGTGTTGTCGGGCACATTGAATTTTGTATTTAACAACTATGATGGTACAACATCTTTTGCAAAGGTCGTAAAGCAAGCACAGGATGAAGGTTATACAGAACCAGATCCTAGATTGGATTTAGGTGGAACAGACGTGATGCGAAAAGTGATGATCTTGGCGCGTGAAGCGGGACACCCATTAGAAATGGAAGATATAGTAAACGAATCATTCTTACCAGCAGCATGCTTTAACGGATCAGTTGCAGATTTTTATTTAGAAATGGAAAAGCAAGAAGCACATTTTAAAAAATTATATGAAGCAGCCGAAGCAGCAGGATGTAAATTAAAATTTGTAGCAAAGTTCGAAAGAGATGCAAATGGACAAGTTGCTGCAAAAGTGGGATTGCAACATATTCAGCCAAGTTCAGATTTTTATCACTTATATGGGAAGGACAATTTAGTCTTATTCTATTCTGATCGATATCCTGAATTGCCATTGGTGATTAAAGGCGCAGGCGCAGGTGCGGATGTAACAGCATCGGGTGTATTTGCAGATATTATTAGAGCATCAAGGGTATAGCATTTTAAAAATATTTATACAATGTTTGAAATCAATCAATGGATAAAAATAAAGGCTCCGGCCACTGTAGCCAATATGGTATGCGGTTTTGATATATTGGGTTTTGCCGTGAACAATCCATATGATGAAATGGAAATGCGAAGAGTAGAAAGTAGTGCAAGCGCTTCCACCGAAACTGCTGCAAGTTCTATTGCTAAAGCAATTAAGATTATTAATATCGATGCGTATAATTTACCAACTGATCCCGAAAAGAATGTTGCTGGTGTGGCCTTGATCGCATTGATTGAAGCCTACGAAGAACAAGTACAATTGGGTCATCCAAAAGCAACTATACCTATTGGACAACTGGCTTTTGAAGTTAAAATTAAAAAATTAATCAAACCTGGTTCTGGTGTTGGATCCAGTGCAGCAAGTTCTGCAGGAGCGGTAGTAGGGGCAAACTATTTATTAGGGAACCTTTTTTCAAAAGACGATTTAGTTAGGTTTGCAATGCATGGAGAAAAATTGGCATCGGGTGTAAAACATGCAGATAATATTGCACCATGTATATTTGGTGGTGTGACCTTGGTAAGAAGTATTTTTCCGCTAGAAGTGATTGCGCTTCCCTCGCCTTTTTTACATGTAACTATTGTACATCCACAAATAGAAGTGAAGACCTCGGATGCAAGAAGTATCTTAAAACAAAATGTACAATTAAAAGACGCTATCAAGCAATGGGGGAACATAGCCGCCTTGGTAGCAGGTTTGATGAAAGAAGATTATGATTTAATTGGAAGATCGTTGGAAGATGTGATTATTGAACCAGTTAGGGCTATTTTAATTCCAGGGTTTGATGAACTAAAGTTAGCTTGTAAAGCAGCTGGTGCTTTGGGAGGCGGCATATCAGGATCAGGCCCATCCATCTTTTTTTTAAGCAAGGAACAATCCACTGCTTTAGCAGTAGAGCAAGAAATGAAAAAACTTTATACCCGAATAGGTTTACCGCATCATACCTATGTGACTTCAATTAATGCTGCGGGTGTTGAGGTAAATCCATGCTAATGCAATATTATAGTTTAGGAAAACAATCACCGAATGTAGCTTTTAAAACTGCAGCCATTACTGGACAAGCGCCAGATAAGGGATTATATTTTCCAACTTCGATACCGCAGTTGAACCCTGAACAAATAGAAAGATTCAAAACATTGGATAAAACGAGTTTAGCATTTGAAGTGATGCGTCCCTATATTGGAGGCACAATAGACGATGTAAGCTTGCAACAAATTTGTAAAGAGACCATTGATTTTGATTTTCCTTTAGTACCCATCACAAAAAATATCCAATCACTTGAATTGTTTCACGGACCTACTCTAGCATTTAAGGATGTAGGTGCAAGATTCATGAGCAGGTGTTTGGGCTATTTTGCGAAAGCAGAAAAAGCAAGCAATTACGATAAAACGAAATTAGCAAGTGATTTAACAAGCGTACAAAATATCAACACAGTACTCGTAGCTACTTCTGGAGATACAGGCGGTGCAGTGGCCAATGGTTTTTTAGGTGTAGAAGGAGTGCAGGTCATTATTTTGTATCCAAAAGGAAAAGTGAGTCCAATCCAGGAATTACAATTGACTACCTGCGGACAAAATATTACCGCTTTAGAAGTTGACGGAAGTTTTGACGATTGCCAGGCGATCGTAAAAGAAGCTTTTATGGATGCGGACTTGAATGCGACCTATCACTTAACATCTGCTAATTCAATTAATGTAGCTAGGTGGTTGCCACAGCAATTGTATTATTTTTTCGCATGGCAACAATGGGTTGCACAATATAGTGACAATACGCCTATGCATATCGTAGTGCCTAGTGGCAACTTTGGAAATATTTGTGCAGGCATGATAGCAAAAGCAAGCGGCTTGCCATTGGGGCATTTTGTAGCAGCATGCAATGCTAATAATGTGGTAACAAGGTATTTAAATACCGGAGATTACGAAGTGAAAAAATCGGTAGAGACTATTTCAAATGCGATGGATGTAGGCAATCCAAGTAATTTTATTCGCATACTTGAAATCATGCAACATAGTTTTGATGCATTAAAAAATGGGCTGAGTAGTTATAGCTTCGACGATGAAGCTACCAAAGCAGCCATCACAAGGGTATTTAATGATTATGGCTACACCTTAGATCCACATGGCGCAGTAGCATTTTTAGCAGCAGAAGCGTTGATTCAAGAAAAAGGATATGCCGTTATTTTAGAAACAGCACATCCTGTTAAATTCCCAGAAGTAGTTGAAGCGGCTATTGGACAAAAATTAAATATCCCTGCATCTGTAGTATACTTATTAGATAAGCCTAAAAAATTCATACCACTTGATGCGAATTACGCATCTTTTAAAAATTGGATGTTAGGTCAATAAAAAAGGCCCCTAAATTAGGAGCCCTTTTTTTATTAGATATATTGAGTATAAGAATTTGAATCTATTAAGAATTTGTTTTATTTCCCTTTTAACTATTTTCCCTTCAAGTATTTATCTAACCAACGACCTTGCTCATACAATAAGTGCAATACATTTTCTTTACCTCTATATCCATGCGCTTCATAAGGTAGGTATACAAAACGAACTGTACCACCGTGTCCTTTGATGGCTGCATATAAACGCTCACTATTGATAGGGAAAGTTCCTGTGTTGTCATCCATCTCGCCATGCGTTAATAAAATAGGCGTCTTTATTTTATTGGCATGTGCAAAAGGACTCATGTCTAAATACAATTGAGGTGCTTGCCAGAAAGTTCTGTCTTCGTTTTGAAATCCAAAAGGCGTCAAGGTTCTGTTATAAGCACCACTGCGTGCAATACCTGCTTTGAATAAATTACTATGCGCTAATACGTTCGCTGTCATGAATGCACCATAACTATGTCCACCAATGGCAAACTTGTTACGATCGCTTACGCCCATGCCTACTAATTTATCAATCGCTGCATTTGCATTTAAAATTAATTGATTCACAAAATCATCGTTTGGTTTTTTGTCAGGAGAAGTTGCGACAATCGGCATTTCTGCATTATCTAAAATCGCATAACCCTGTGTCACATAAAATA
This sequence comes from Chitinophaga pinensis, assembly GCA_945874755.1. Lineage (GTDB taxonomy): Bacteria > Bacteroidota > Bacteroidia > Chitinophagales > Chitinophagaceae > Sediminibacterium > Sediminibacterium pinensis_B. The sequence continues at coordinate 12,365 of CAMCHR010000035.1, read as the reverse complement.
CAGGAGAACCCCAACTTAATGTAGTAAACTTATGTTGGTTTCCTCTAATCTGACTTGCATCGGCAGCACTTGTAAATTCTCTAGGATAAGCCCAAAGTAAAGTAGGTAAAGGGCCATCTTTTTCTTTGTTGTATCCCTTAGGTAAATACAAGTCACCTGTTAAATCTACACCGTCGGCTCTTTTATATTTAATTTTTTCTTTTGTCACCCCTTCCATGCTCGCATAAGGATTACTGAAATTCGTCAATGAAACAGAAGTATTGGCTTGTAAGGCTTTTAAATAATAATTAGGTACTTCTTTTTCTGTTTCTCTACGCGTGATGATTTTTAAAGTAGCAGCATCTAATACATCCACTACATATTCAAAACAATCTTCTTTACTGCGCCAAATGATCTCGTTTGTTTTAGTATCTAAGTTGTAGATAGACAAATAAGGAAGATCTCCTTTATCAGAAGCACCAGTGGTATTGTTCATTAAAACACTACGACCATTGTTCACTGTGGCAATGACATCTTTACCGAATTTATTTTTATGCGTTACTGGATTACCCAAATTAGTATAGGCATCTGTTAAGCTTCTCTCATATAGCGTGATTAAGCTATGTGCAGCGTGATTGTATATGCTGACTTTATAACGTTGTTTGGTTCTTAGCACTTCAGTCACTAAAGCCAATGTTTCATCACCCCAGCTGATATTTGAAAAACGTGTAGCTGTTTTAAATAATTCTTTAGGCGCTTCGTTAAAAGGCGCAGTCATCGCCATCACGGCATCATGAAAAGGCATCGCTTTTTTAATCAAGCCACTGTCTAAAGGCATTGCATACACAATGGTAGCAGCTTCATCATCCTTCCACTCAAAACCACGAGGTGCGTTTTGTACGTTGTCATAACCACTTGCAGTCCCTTCGGAAGAAGGTAATTGTGCAATTGTTTTTACCAATGCACCATTTTTATCTAGCACTTGCATTGAAGATGCAAAACCATACGCAGTCACTAAATAAGAGAAAGGTTTATTTAAAGTACGTGTAAGGATATAATTTTTATCTGGAGAGATACTAAAGCTGTTGGTCAATGCAGGTGCACCAATTTTAGTTTCCACGCCATTTTTATTTTTTACCAATTGGCTCTTCGCTAAAAATTCAAACACATATTCGTCAAAAGGAGATTTGATCAAGTCTTGATAAGTTACACTAGGGGCAGCTTTACCTAAGTTCTCTTGAATAGTTGGCCCTTTAGGTGTGATAGGTCTTTTAGCTAAAGCAGATGCAGCATTCACATTCACTTTATACATTAGGGTAGCATCATCTAACCAAACTAAGCTAGCACCTAAAATTAAATTAGCGGATGCTTTATTTATTTTTTGACAAGTCAAAGTTGTTATGTCAATCACATATACATCTACCGCATTTGCAGACACATTGTAAAATGCAATTTTATTTTCTGAAGGATTCCATGAAGGACTCAGTGCAGCAATAGTTGCCGGCATTCCTTTAATTGCTAAAGCTTTATTTGTTGCAATCACTTTAATAGTCATCCCTTTGATATAATTTTGACGGGTAGGAGAAAAATTATTTGGATTTAAACGAAGACCTGCAATTTTAAATTCAGCTTGTCCAAGCTCTTCTACTAAGGGATAAGAAGGGCGCTCCATTACAAGCATGTGTTTTGCGTTTCCATCTACACTAATAGATGGTGTAGGCGCTGCCAACAATAAGTCGGCAATTTCTTTTGGTGGAACTTGATAAGCAGTTGCGTCTTGTGCAAAACTATTGATGCTCAATAAGGCTAGCATTAAAAAGCCAGTTACAGATCCTATGATTTTTTTCATACAATTGATTTTACCTAAATTAAGATAAAATTCACATCCAAGTATACCTTCTATCAAAAAAGCTCCCATTTGATTCATAAAGAATCCACACAGATTGGGTTCAAAATAGGCGTTTAAAAAAACGGCCCCTAAAATAGGAGCCGTCTCAATTCAAAAGTATAGTTAACAACTTGTAATATTTTTAAATAACTACTAGCTTGTTTTAATTATTTTCTGATGATCAATTTTTCAGATGCTCTTCTTACTTTCTTAGCCCCTGATAAATAATCATTTGCAGCATCTCTGTAACCTAAAGTCACGGCTACTGCACTGTGCAAGCCTAATGCTGTTAAACCTAATATTTCATCTACAGCGTCAGGCTTAAACCCTTCCATTGGTGTTGCATCAATCTCCTCAGCAGCAGCAGCTACTAAAGCAAATCCTAAAGCAAGATAAGCTTGCTTATCTGCCCATACTCTTGCTTGCTCAGGCGTCTTGTTTTTGAATGAACCATTAATGGCACCAGAAAAATCTTTTAAACTATCTACTGCTACACCTCTTTGCTCTGCAATTTCTTGCATGTACTCTGCTATTTCTTTCTCAGAAATAGTATTCCAAGCTGCAAAAACAATGACAGCGGACCCGTCCACCACTTGTGCTTGATTGTAAAATGCAGGAAGTAATTTTTTTCTTGTGGCTTCATCTTCTATTACAATAACAGAATAAGGCGTTAAACCAAAGCCGCTAGGTGCTAAGCGCGTTGCTTCAATTATGGTTTCTAATTTTTCAGCAGGAATGGTAGTTCCGTTCATTTTCTTTACTGCGTAGCGCCATTTAAGGCTGTCTAATAAACTCATCGTATGTTGTTTTATATTTAATTCAATGTTTGAACATTAAAATTAGGCTAATTAAGTGATTCGACCAAATTTAATTGAATCCAATGGAGATTCTAGATATAAACAATCGCAATATGAAATAGTTTAAAACGAGTAACTTTATCTTATGCTACAAAACAAAACCTTTAAGCAATTTCTTGCGCTAGCGATGCTAGTGGTTTTTGCATTTAGCATCACGCCACAAAAATCGATTCATGATTTAGTTGCGAAACATATTGATCCCAATAGCTGTTCGGTCCATAAGGATTTGCCTATTGAGCAAATTGAAAATACAGCACTCCATTGTAGTTTTGATTTTCAGGTAGCCACGACGCCGTTTGTGGACTATGACTTTAGCATTGAAATTGCAATACCTATTGTTGCAAAACTGCGTAATACTATTTTTGTGGCTGCGCCTATTTCGCAACATGCCATTGTCTCTGACTCTCGAGGGCCCCCTGCTTTTATTTGTTAGAATTATAATTGACTTATGAGTAAGTTGATTACGTATGAATAGGCATCCTATTATTTAAAGATAGTTGATGCATATTGAATTTGAATAACAAATAATAATAGTCATGAAAAAATATTTATATGCTGCACTCTTAATGAGTGTAGTATTGGTTTTTACAAGCGCTGCAGTCGCGCAACAATTTACCTTAACAGGAAAAGTATTTGATAAAGCAACTGGTAAAACTTTACCTGGGGCGAGTGTATATCTTCCAGAAATAAAAAGAGGCACCATCACAAATAAAGACGGTGTCTTCACAATCAATATAGAACAAGGATCTCATGTGTTGGAAATTAGTTATGTGGGCTATGCCACAGATGTAGAAAACATCAAGCTGCAAAATAACGCAGAGCAAAATTTTTATTTAAATAGTTCGGTATTAGAAGGAGGCAATGTGATTGTCACAAGTTTTTTAAGAGCCACATCTACAAGACGCACGCCCACACCAGTGACCATTATTAAAAAAGAAGAATTATTCCGTGGGGTGTCTAGTAATTTAATAGATGCCTTATCTAAAGTACCTGGGGTGTCGCAGATATCAACAGGGCCAGCGATTTCAAAACCTGTCATTCGTGGATTGGGTTATAACCGTGTGGTGGTGATGAACGACGGAATCAGACAAGAGGGCCAGCAATGGGGTGATGAACATGGCATTGAGATTGATGAATACAATGTGAGCAGAACAGAAGTGTTGAAAGTGCCGGCATCATTGATTTATGGCTCGGATGCATTAGCGGGTGTGATCAATATTATTTCTAATGTACCAGTGAGCGAAGGGGTGCTTAAAGGCAATGTTTTTTCCAATTATCAATCTAATAATCGAATGATGGGCAGCCATTTTGATCTTGCTGGTAATCAAAAAGGTTTTATTTGGGGGATTAATTATAGTGCAAAGAATGCGGGAGATTATAAAAACAAATACGATGGTAATGTGTTTAATTCAAGATTTTTAGAACGCAATGGTGGAGGATATATAGGCATTGAAAAAAACTGGGGGTATTCACAATTGTCTTTCAGTAATTTTTCACAAAACCTAGGCGTTGTTGAAGGGGATCGTGATGCAGATGGTCGTTTTGTGATGATGAAAGATGTAGGCGGTATTGCAGAGGAAGTAGTTGTGGACGCTGCAGAGGAAAAAAGATTTACACCTCGCGCACCGATGCAAAAAATTGAACATACCAAATACACATTGGATAACAATGTAAAAATTGGTAATGATAGATTGAAAGCCACATTTGGATTACAAAGAAACCAGAGAATGGAATTTGGAAATGTGTTAGACTTAGATGAAAAAGAATTGTTCTTTGATTTAAAAACATTCAATTACTCGGTGCAATATTTGCAAGCAGAAAAAAATAATTGGAAGAATACATTTGGTGTGAACGGAATGCGACAAACCAATACCAATAGAGGTGAGGAAGCCTTGGTGCCAGACTATACCAGCTTTGATATTGGTGCATTTTATTATACACAAAAGCGCACAGACAAAACAAGTTGGAGTGGAGGATTGCGCTATGATCAAAAATACATGAACTATATCAACCCTGCGCAATTTGTATGTCCTCCGGGGAAGGCCTGTATTGCATTGTATGATCCAAAAGAAAGTAATAAACAATTCAATAATATTTCTGGGGCGATTGGTGTGGCGCATGATCTAAGTGAGCAAGTGACTTTAAAATTTAATATCGCACGCGGGTTCCGCGCACCAAATATGGCGGAGTTAGCATCTTATGGCGCGCACGAAGGCACCAACCGATTTGAGTATGGCAATGAGTTATTAAAATCTGAAAAGAGTTTACAATTTGATGCTGCTGTTGAGTGGAGCAATGAGCATATGAGTATTGCTGGAAATGTTTTTTACAATACGGTGAAGGATTATATTTTTTATCAAAAGTTAACTGCTGTTGCTGGCGGAGATTCTATCATCATGGACTACGCACATGATGATGCTGGGGAAGAACTATACGCTTTTGCATTTAGACAAAAAGACGCACATTTATATGGAGCAGAATTCAATGTTGATTTTCATCCACACCCATTAGATTGGTTGCATATTGAAAATAGCTTGAGCTTGATTCGCGGACAATTTAAAGAAGCTCTAGGGGGGTCTAAAAATTTACCGGGTATTCCAAGTGCAAGATGGTTATCGGAAATTAGAATTGAATTATTCAAAAAATCTAAATCAATCAAAAACAGTTTTATCAATCTACAATTAGACAATGTGTTTGCACAAAACAATCCATTTACTGGATATAATACTGAAACACAAACACCTGCCTATACTTTATTGAATCTGGGCTATAGCACACAGATACAACATCGTAATAAAACATTATTCAGTGTTTCTTTGGTGGGACAAAATATCACCGATGTAGCGTATCAACATCATTTGAACCGTTTAAAGTATGGTCCTGTAAATGAAGCCACCGGCCGTATGGGTGTATTTAATATGGGCCGCAACTTTAGTTTTAAAGTGAATATTCCGATTGGGAATTAATGCAAGTTTAATTTTATAAAATATGAAAGGCCTAGCACTAGCTGGGCCTTTTTTTATTAAATTGTGTGAGGTAATGTATTCCTATTTAAAAATAATTCCTATGAAAAAATCTGCCCTATTTTTTTTATCCATCCTTATTGCAATGACAAGTATTGCGCAGCAAGTGAAAACGGCTGCAGCTGCTGTATCCAAAGGCTTGACTAAAGAGGAACAGCAAGTGATGGCTTGGATTGATGCGCATATGCCGCAGGCAATTGAGATGCTTAAGGAGTCGGTGAATATTAATAGTGGGACTTTGAATATGGTGGGTGTAAAAAAAGTAGGCGCATTGTTTGCGAAAGAATTTGAAAAAGCAGGATTTACAACTGAGTGGGTTGCGATGCCGGACTCTATCAAACGCGCGGGGCATTTAGTGGCGAGTCGACGCGCCGCCACATCATCATCAATAAAATCCTCTTCAAATAAAGGTAAACGCCTCTTCCTCATCGGACATTTAGATACGGTCTTTGAACCAGACATGCCAGCCAATCCATTTACCATGTTGAACGATTCTACCGCAACGGGTCAGGGGGTGAACGATATGAAGGGTGGAGACATAGTGGTGATTATGGCATTGCAAGCTTTGGAGCAGGCTGGCTTATTAAAAAACACAGACATCACCGCTTATTTTACAGGGGACGAGGAGCATGCGGGATATCCAAGAGAAGTGACCAGAGCAGATTTTATCAATAGGGCCAAGCAGGCAGATATCGCTTTGGCATTTGAAGGCGCAAGTGGACTCAATTCAGTTGCGACGGGAAGAAGGGGCGCGAGCGGATGGAGACTGGATGTGAAAGCAAAAACAGGACATAGCTCGGGGGTATTCACGCCAGGCGCTGGTTATGGGGCAATCTATGAAGCAGCAAGAATCTTGAATCAGTTTAGAGAAACCCTGAGCACGGAAAAATACTTGACTTTTAATCCGGGTATCATTATTGGAGGGTCAGATATATCCTATAATAGTGCCAGTTCAAAAGGCGCGGCCATTGCCAAAACCAATATTATTTCACCGGCTGTGACGGTGACTGGGGACCTAAGGTTCTTGACCGAAGACCAAAAAGACCGCGCCAGGGTCAAAATGAAGGCCATTGTAGCGCAAAACCTAGCGCAAACCAGCGCCAAAATCAGTTTTACGGACGGGATCCCAAGTATGGCACCTACGGACGGCAATAACCAAGTTTTAAGCGTAATTAATTCAATATCAATGGATATGGGGGTCGGCGCTACTGTAGCGGGTGACCCAGGATCCCGCGGGGCAGGGGATATTTCTTATGTAGCGGCTTATGTGGACTGTATAGATGGATTGGGTGCATCGGGACGCGGCGCGCACGCGCCGGGAGAAACCATCCACTTAAATCATTTACCCTTTTTGATTAAAAGAGCTGCGTTGACCATTTATAGGTTGAGTAGATAGGCCCCATTTATCAAACTTTCATCGAACTTTAATTACAACTGGCTTCACAATATTTAAAAGTAAAAAGCGTTTTTATTCAATAGCTTGATCCTCTTTAATTTGGAGCATTAATCTGATAAAAGATACCCCCAATAAAAATTAGCTTTTTAGCTATAGAAAGGCTACTTTCGCGAGCAACAACTTCCCCCCTAAGTTTATTGAAAAAAAATACAGCATCATACTGTTAAAATAATATAGATAATGATACAAATTCGTATCTTTATCGTATATTAACAGTGTATCTTATACACTCTAAATGAAGTACTTAGGCCTATAATGGGACTAAGAGTGGCAGAGCCATACGAAGCTGCCAAAACCCTACAAATTTGACTTATGAAATGGATTAGAATCGCCTTATTTAGCTTGAGTATTTTAGCTATGAGTATCCAAACCAATGCGCAAAATATTCTAAGCGGAAAAGATTTAAGCACCATTAAAGTGGACGCTTTAACCGAAGTAGAAATTGCACAAATACAAGCACAGATTAAAAAATCTGGCGTGAGTATTGATATGCTAGAATCACAAGCTTTGGCAAAGGGTATGAGCGCTTCAGAGTTTGCAAAATTAAAAGCAAAATTAAAGGGTGCAAAAACAGGCGTCGAAATAACCACACCATTAACTAAAAAAGATAGTGAAGGAAAATTCATCAATCCATTAGTAGATAGCATCAAGCCAATGAACAAAATCAATCCATTGATTTATGGATCTGAATTGTTTGCGAATGAAAATGGCTTTGGTGAAAATAAAAATATTCCAACACCATTGAACTATGAAATAGGCACCAATGATGTCTTAAAATTAGTGGTGTATGGTGTACAAGAATATAGTTCGGATTTAGATGTGAGCAAGGAAGGGACTGTGCAGATAGCAAATGTAGGCCGTGTGAAAGTGGCAGGATTAACCATAGAAGCTGCTACCACCAGAATCAAACAACAAATGGCCAACACAGCGTATTCAAGTTTAAGAACTGGTGAATCTAAATTGGCATTGACAGTGGGCGATACAAGAACGATTCAAGTAACTATCATTGGCGCACAAAGAAGCGGTAATTTCAATGTATCTTCCTTATCTACTATCTTAAATGCTTTGACAGAAGCAGGTGGTCCAAATGATATTGGTTCTTACAGAAATATTGAATTGATAAGAAACAATAAGTTGTTCAAAAAAATCGACTTATATGCTTTCATGCAAAACGGAGATCAATCACAAAATATGGGATTAAAAGACCGTGATGTGATTCGTGTACCAGCTTATAAAGGTAGAATAGAAATAAAAGGACAAGTAAAACGTCCAGGTATTTTTGAGATCAACGGTAGCACTGAAAACTTTAATCAGTTTATACAATACGCAGGTGGCTTTGATGACGTAGCTTATACCGCTTGGGTGAAAGTGATCCAAAAAAATGACAAAGAAAAAGTGGTGAAGGATTTATCTGCAACAGCATTTGCGAGTTATCAACCACAAGGTGGGGATGTTATACAAATATCAAAAATATTAGATCGTTTTCAGAACAGGGTGAAGTTATCGGGCGCCGTATTTAGACCAGATGTATATGAGTTAACAGAGGGCATGCGTATTAGCGATTTAATTCAAAAGGCAGATGGATTAAAAGAAGATGCTTATTTGGGACGTGCGCAACTCATCCGCCTAAAACCTAATTTATTAAAAGAATTGGTGAGTATCAATTTAGGCAAGGCCATACAAAAAGGATCCGAAGAAAATATTTATTTACAAAGAGAAGACGAACTATATATTAACTCCATTGTTGACTTAAGAGACTCCTTAACGGTAGACTTATTAGGAGAGGTAAGAAGCGAGGGCCGTTTTAACTATGTAGACAGTATGACGGTGAAGGATTTGATTTTAATGGCAGGCGGATTTAAATACGAGGCAAGCAAGCAGGTAGAAGTAGCGCGACTGATTCAAAATGACAATGCGGTGAATGATAACCAATTTGCTACTATTTTAAAAACAGACATTAATGGTGATTTAAGTTTTAATCCAGGCCAAGAAAATTTTGTACTACAACCTATGGATGTGGTGACCATCACCAAAAAAATTGGTTTTAATAAACCAGAAGTGGTGCGTATCGCTGGACAGGTTCAAAGTGAAGGTCTTTATAGTTTAAGTTCGAGACTAGACAGAGTGAGTGATTTGATTAGCAGGGCGGGCGGCTTGGTTTTTAATGCCTATACAAAGGGTGCCTACATTATTAGAAAATCTACCGTAATTGCATTTGAAAGCCCAGCCAATATTCAAAGAATTTCTTTAGACATTGACGCCATTTTAAAAAAGCCGACAGGATCAGAAGACATTGTGTTAAGAGACGAAGATGAAGTGGTGATTCCTAAATTAGACAATAAAGTAACCATTCGTGGTGGGGTATTAAGGCCAGTAACGATAAGTTATAAAGATGGATTGACTTTGAACGAATGTATTAGTGCAGCGGGTGGGGTAACAGAAATTAGCAGAAGGAGCAAGGCCTATGTTGTGTATAATAATGGACGTGCTAAACGTACCAAATCATTTGGTTTCATTAGAATTAACCCAAAAATTGAACCAGGCTCCGAAGTCGTCTTGCCAGAAGGTGAGAAACGTAAAGACGCTTTAACGAGCATATTACAGTATGTGACCATCCTTGCGCAAATAGGTACATCTGTAGCAACCTTAACATTATTGAGCCGATAATTTTAGTTATAATCATATGATAACAGAACAAAACAATAGCACAGAAACAGCACAGGATGAAATTTCTTTAAAGGAATTGATTCAAAAAGTACAGGAGTGGATAGCGTATTTAATAACGCAGTGGAAACTCATTATTGGTATTGCAGCCTTAGGAGGTATACTTGGTTTTACTTATGCTAGTTTTCAGAAACCTACCTATAAGGCAGCACTCACTTTTGCATTAGAGGAAGAAAAAAGCGGCGGTGGTTTGGGCAGTGCAATGGGCCTAGCTAGTAGTTTTGGTATTGATTTAGGATCAGGTGCCGGCGGCGCATTTAGCGGGGCTAATTTGATTGAATTAATGAAGAGCAGAAGACTGGTTGAAAAAACTTTATTATCACCATTAACAATAGAAGGTAAAACAATTAGCTTGGCAGATTTTTATATTCAGTTCACTAAAATGAATAAAGGTTGGTCAGAAAAGCCAGCAATGAAAAATGTTAATTTCCCAGTTAATGCAGATAGAAAAAAATTTAGCTTACAACAGGATTCAGTTTTAAAAAACTTGTATTTAGGACTTCTAAAAACTAATTTAACAGTATCGCAAAAGAATAAAAAAGTAAGTATTCTAAGTATAGAAGTGAAATCAGAAAACGAAACTTTTTCAAAAGCATTCACTGAAACATTGGCTAAAGAAACTTCTGAATATTACGTTGAAATAAAGAGTAAAAAATCTAAGATGAATGTAGAAATTTTACAATACCAGGCGGATAGTATTAGAAATGAATTAAACGGTGCAATTACTGGTGTTGCCTCTGCTACAGACAATGTGTTTAATTTAAATTCAGCGATGAATGTAAAAAGAACCACTAGCGCGCGAAGACAAGTAGATGTGCAAGCCAATACAGCCATATTGACTCAACTAGTTGCACAATTAGAAATGGCTAAAGTGGGCCTAAGAAAAGAAACCCCATTGCTTCAAGTTATAGATGCACCTATTTTACCTTTAGAAAAGGAGAAAGTAGGCAGGTTAAAATCACTCGTATTGGGCGGGTTCTTAGCAGGGTTTTTAACAGTGTTGTATTTGGTGTTTGGGCAGTTGTATAGGAAGATGGTTGCGTAGGATTTGGATTAGTGTGGTCCAGACCAACTAGGGGTATTTGTTAATCATCGAAAATCGTTAAAGTGTTGATAATGAATGCTTTTTTGGGGTTTCAATTTTCTCGATATCATTTAGAAATCAATCAAAATAAAGGAATGTGGTGCGCAGTTTGGTGCGCAATAGAAAAATAAGAGTATGAAACCAATAGTTATTATTGTCAGTAGGTTATTTTTCTAGACATTTTACTTTTTTCTCCAGTTTATTATGGGCCTGGGACATCAAGTGGTAAAATGCCCTTAATTTTTTTGCCATTTGTTTCTAAAAATTGTTCTTATCACTTAAACACAGCATCTTGCATTATAAAAAATATTATGCTTACATTCCCTATATTCAGCAGTTAATAGTGCAATTGATTGCATTCGGCGTATCAATATATATGACTAGAATGCTGAGCATTGAAGAATACGGGTTTATAGCAATAATAGGTTTAATTTTTATATTCCCTAACTTATTTATTAATTTAAGCATAGAGAAATCTATGCTTAAAACTCAAGCCATTACATCGACAGATTATTCAACTCACTTGATATTTAATGTTGTACTTTCTTTAGTGGTGTATTTGATAATTGTCCTAACATCCAGCCTCCTTGCGGTCCATTTTCGAGCGCCACAATTGGGTGGCATGATTACTCTGTTGGGCTTGAGTTTAGTGTTTGATGCTATCTCACAGGTTTATTCAATAAAATTAATTAGGAAAAATCGTGTTTTATTAAGGGGCAAAATATTTATAGCGTCGTCTCTTTTGGGGTCAACCGTTGGTTTAGTTACCCTGTATCTTGGATTTGGTTTTTGGTCTTATATCCTTATGGTTTTGTCTCATTCAATTATTCAATGTATATTTCATCTTACACTTGTCAAACTGAAGATAAAATTAGTATTTGAATTTAATCTTTTGTTAAAGCATTTACGAACAAGTTTTGTAGGTTTCTTGATATTTATTAACGAGGGATTTATAAATTCCATTTATATTTATGGAATATCTTCGATGTCTACAAATAATTTAGCATTATACTCCCGAGGCGACTCATTGGCAAAAATGTTTTCTATGAACATAACTACTGTTATAGAGAAATACTATTTGAGTTTATTTAGTAAATATACGAGTAAAGCGGAACTGCTCCATGTATATGCATCAATGCGTACAAAGTTGTTTTTGATCTCGATTGGAGTTACATCATTTATGTATTTTGCATCAATGCCATTATTTTTAGTTTTTTTCGGTGAAAAATGGATTCTTGGGGTTGAAACATTTAAGTACCTTGTATTGGCAGCTTTTTTCATACCGAATGATAAATTGTTTAAAACGATGATTTTTTCTCGATTGTCAATGAGATTAAATTTATATATAGAAATA
>CAMCHR010000034.1 GCA_945874755.1 Chitinophaga pinensis | reverse complement strand
GAAGGTCAAATTGCTTTATTAACACAACGTATCGCGCACATTTCTGGTCATTTAAAGGCCAACCACAAAGACCATTCTACTCAAAGAGGTTTAATGCAATTAGTGGGTCAGCGTAAGCGATTATTGGTTTATTTACAAAAACATAACCTTACAGGTTACCGTGCACTAATTGAAAAATTAGGCTTAAGAAAATAATCAAGAACAACTTATAATAGCTGTCCCAACTGTACTACTACGGTTGGGATTAGTTGTTTATAAGCGTTTATTTTTTTAGATCGTTTTTGTAATGAATTTAAGAACGCCCTTTCTCACAATCCAAAATTTTAAAAAATGTTATCACAACCAAAATCAGTAAAATTCGAGATCAATCCAGGTCAAGAAATTTTTATAGAGACAGGTAAATTAGCACGTCAATCAGACGGAGCAGTTACCATCAGACAAGGCAATTGTATTTTATTAGCAACAGTGGTTGCCAATAAGGATCCTAGAGACGGACAAGATTTCTTTCCTTTAAGCGTAGACTACCAAGAAAAGTTTGCATCTGCAGGCCGAATCCCAGGTTCATTCTTCAAAAGAGAAGCGCGATTAAATGACTACGAAATTTTAACGAGTCGTCTAATTGACCGTGCACTAAGACCTTTATTCCCAGAAGACTACTTGTGCGATGTGCAAGTATTAATATCATTGGTGTCAAGCGACGAGAACGTAATGCCTGATTCATTAGCATGTTTAGCAGCATCAGCAGCATTGGCAGTATCAAATATTCCTATTAAAGAAATTATTTCTGAAGTAAGAATTGCAAAGATTGATGGCAAATTTGTAATTAATCCTTCTAAAGCTGAATTAGCTAAATGTGAACTAGAATTCATCATTGCTGCAACAGACAAGAACTTGATGATGGTGGAAGGTGAGGCGAAAGAATGTTCTGAAGAAGAATTAGTAAAGTGTTTAGAAATTGCACACGAAGCAATCCGTAAGCAAATTAAAGCACAAGCAGAATTAAGAAAAATAGTAGGCATCACAGAACTACGTGATTATAAAAAGCCAGAACAAGACGAAGCCATCCGTGAAAAAGTATATGCATTTGCAAAAACAAAAGTAGATACGATCGCAAGATTGGGTTCTGCAAAACATGAGCGAAGTGATGCTTTCTCTGCTGTAAAAAAAGAAATAATTGAACATTTAGGTGCTGATATTACAGACTTGCAAAAGAAATTAGCAGGGAAGTATTATGAGGACTTGAAATGGGAAGTGGTTAGAGATATGATGGTAGATAGCCGTATTCGTTTAGACGGACGTAAATTGGATGAAGTTCGTCCTTTAGCAATGGAGATTGGACCATTACCTACACCACACGGTTCATCTTTATTTACAAGAGGTGAAACACAATCTTTAACGACAGTTACTTTAGGAACTAAGTTGGATGAGTTGATGCAAGAAACTGCAGCAAGTGCAGAGTATGCTAAATTCTTCTTACACTATAATTTCCCTCCATTCTCTACAGGCGAAGTGAAAATGATGCGTGGTGTTGGTCGTCGTGAAGTGGGACATGGTAACTTAGCAATGCGTTCTTTAAAGCAAATGTTACCTGATAGCACTGTATTCCCTTACACATTGCGTGTTGTATCTGATATCTTAGAATCAAATGGTTCATCTTCAATGGCGACGGTTTGTGCCGGTTCATTGGCATTGATGGATGCAGGTGTGCCTATTCCAAAACACGTAAGTGGTGTGGCAATGGGATTGATTTCTAGAGAAGATGGTAAGTATGCTATCTTAACAGATATCTTAGGTGATGAAGATCATTTAGGAGATATGGATTTCAAAGTAACTGGTACACGTGATGGTATCTGCGGTGTTCAAATGGACATCAAAGTAGATGGCTTAAGCATGGACATTATGAGAGAAGCTTTATCTCAAGCAAGAAAAGGACGTTTACATATTTTGGATGCGATGTATGAGTGTACACCAGCTGCTCGCGCAGATGTGAAACCACATGCACCAAGAATGGTTAAGATCATCATCGATAAAGAATTCATTGGTGCTGTAATCGGACCAGGTGGAAAGATTATTCAAGAAATGCAAAGAACAACTGGTGCAACAATTAATATCGAAGAAGTGGGCAACCATGGTGAAGTAAGTATCTTCTCTGCAAACAAGGAAAGCCTTGACGCTGCAGTAAGATGGATCAATGGTATTGTTGCTGTTCCAGAAATTGGAGACGAATACGAAGGTGTTGTAAAAGGTGTGAAAGAGTTTGGTGCTTTCGTTGAATTTATGCCAGGCAAACAAGGTTTATTACACATTAGTGAAATTAGCTGGAAGCGTTTGGAAACAATGGAAGGTATCTTTAATGAAGGCGATACGGTGAAAGTGAAGTTAATTGGATTAGACCCTAAAACAGGCAAGTTCAAATTAAGTCACAAAGTTTTATTACCTCGCCCAGAGCAAGCGCCTCGTGAAGACAGAGGTCCTCAACAATAGTATTTACATACTTTAAATATAAAATGCCCCGCAAATCGCTGGGCATTTTTTTGTAGCTAACTTTACAGTGAAAGACGCAACTTAATATAAATTAGAATAAACACCTATCCCTTGGCTCTCGCTCGCTTCGCTCGAACGATCGCTACGGAATAGTATTTATTCTAATTTTGAATATAACTAGTAAATGAATTGTAATTAGTATAAAAGATAGTACCCCGAAGCCGATTTCGGTTCCTTCCGCATGAGGATGAGGATGAGGGGTAGCTATCTTTTATACTTTATTAATATGATTACAATTCAAAAGTCAATCATACATTAGATAAACAAACATATGTCCAAAGAATACATACAAATCGCATTTGACTTTAGTAATCAGGATCAATATGAGTTACTTGTGGCGGAGCTAGTCGAACTTGGCTTTGAAGGCTTCAATGAAGAGGAGCTCGAAGAAGGTAGGAATGATG
Source organism: Chitinophaga pinensis (assembly GCA_945874755.1). Classification (GTDB taxonomy): domain Bacteria; phylum Bacteroidota; class Bacteroidia; order Chitinophagales; family Chitinophagaceae; genus Sediminibacterium; species Sediminibacterium pinensis_B. Next base: position 16,488 of record CAMCHR010000034.1, on the reverse strand, counting down.
GCGTGGCATTGTCTAATGGATTAGGTATAGGTGCTGGCCATTGCAAGACCTTTATGTTGAGGGACCAATTCGAAGCAGGTCAGGCACAAAACGAATTAGATATAATATTCAATCAATATTATTTAACTTATTCTAAATCAGTTATTAAAGAACAAAATTGGAACGCTATTTGGGAATCTAATTTTGAACCTGTTAGGGTGGGTGACTTTGTTGGTATTAGGGCACATTTTCATCCAGATTTTGAGCCAGCAGTAACCTATGATATTAAGATTACACCCAAAATGAGTTTTGGTACAGGGCATCATCCCACCACATTTTCGGTGATGCAGTTGATGCAAAAGATTGATTTTAAAGATAAAACAGTCTATGATTTTGGCACTGGAACGGGTATTCTCGCCATCCTTGCCGAAAAATTAGGCGCAAAAAAAGTACTTGCAGTGGACAATGATGACTGGTGCATAGAAAATGCATTAGAGAATATCCAAAACAACGCATCCAAAGTCATTACCATTGTAAAAGTGGAATCTGCTTTACAAAAAGACCAATATGATATTGTTTTAGCCAATGTCAATAGGCATATTATAGAAGCCAATATGGACGAATTAACCCTCACCAGCAAACCAGGTGGAATTTTGGTATTGAGTGGATTATTAATTGAGGATCAATCCGATATGGTTGAATTAGCAGGTTCAAAAGCTTGGAAATTACAAGAAGCTCAAGCCTTAAATGGATGGGTTAGCCTCTTGTTCAATAGGTAGTTAAGCGAGGTAGTTTCAGGCAATCATCCTATCACTAACAGGCATTATTTTTATTGATCGTATATTTGCCTACTCCAAACTTGATTTCATGAACGAAATGATGCTTATTGTACTTGCTTACCTTTTAGGTTCCATCCCTACATCCATATGGGTAAGTAAAGCTGTTTTTGGCATTGATATTCGCCAATTTGGTAGTGGGAATGCGGGGGCAACCAATACATTTAGGGTCTTAGGGTCTAAATGGGGGGCCTTTGTAATGACAGCTGACATCAGCAAGGGACTGATTGCTACATCTTTATACATATTTCTTCCCTTTTATTTAGACAATGAATTGGCAAGAACCAATTTTATGATTGTTTTGGGAATGGCTGCGGTCATTGGGCATATTTTTCCAATATGGGCCGATTTTAGAGGTGGGAAAGGCGTGGCTACTATTTTAGGGATGGCATTGGCCATTCAGCCAATTGTAGCGCTAATTTGTATGCTAGTATTTTTAGTTACATTATTTTCAACAAGATTTGTTTCCTTAAGTTCTATGTTGGCAAGTGTTGTCTTTATGGTATTGATTCTGTTTATATTCAATGAAAAAGAAACTTCCTATAGATTATTTGCCATCATTGTAGCATTGATGGTAGTGATTACACACCAAAAGAATATTGGGAGATTAATAAATGGGAAAGAGAATAAGGCCCCATTGTTCAAAAAAGATAGAAAACAGCAAGATTAATTATCCTGAATGGTTTTATTTTTACTTGATTATCAATAGATTAGAAAGATTTATTCATTTTTTTATTTGCAACTACAAGGAATAGCTTAACTTTACAATCCTTAAAAATCCTAACATTTATGTCTATCAGTCAGAATATTTTGGAGAAATTACAGTTAAAGGATGAGAAAAACTTACTGATTCAAGGTTTACCCTCAAGTGTAGAGAAGCAGTTTGCAAAGTTGAATTACTGTAAGAATCTGACGCCTTTATTAAAGACAAGGAAAATTGATTTCGCACTTATTTTCGCAATCAACCAATTGCAATTGAACAATATTCTAAAAGAAGTATTTTCTGCATTGACGCATGAGAGTAAATTATGGATTGCCTATCCTAAAACGAGTTCAAAAATTGTTTCAGATTTAAATAGAGATGCAAGTTGGGAAATTTTAGCCAACAATGAATATGAGGCCATTCGTCAAGTGACTTTAGACCATGTTTGGACGGCATTGCGTTTTACTAAATACTATCAAATCCCAAATAGAAATAGAGCCTTCGCTGGATTCAAATCTCCTAATATTGAGATTGATGATTTTGAAAAAAGACTGATTGCTTTACCAATTGAAGTAGAAAAATTATTCCAATCACATGAAGAGGCAAGAGCGTTCTTTACATCTCTTTCTATCATCAATCAAAAGGAATATTTAAGTTGGATCAATGGAGCTAAAAAAGATGAAACCAAGCAAAAGCGTTTAGAAGCGACTTTAGAAAAGTTAATTGCTGGTAAACAAAATCCTTCCGAGAAATAAAAAAAGTATACTATTCCTAGAATAGGCATATTGAATCTACTTAAAGATCACAGTTCCAATGATCTTGGTTAACTCACGCTCTGCATCTTTAAGATGCTTATGTATATGCAGTAATTGTATTTGCTCCTCACCATTCACTTGCTCCATATCATCCTGATTCTGGCGGATCATTTTTTTAATCTTTCTAAGTTTGTAATATAGCAAACTCACTTCAATTTCATGTTGAAAAGGAATGCCCTCAACGACCTTCTGGATGCCTAGTTTTTCATTCCATCTTAAACTTAACTCATGTTCCGGCTCAAAAAGCCCCATCACCATTTGTTGAATCTGTGGGTCTTCATGGTATTGCAGTGTTTTATTATTTGGAATTTTTCCTGCTACCTGCCATTCAAAAAAAGTTTTAACCAACTGAATCATGTCTTGGTTGTCCAAAGGGAAGGGCTCTAATTCTTCTGCAATCCAAGTGGATACCATTCTGCCATCTGCTAAAACTTCGTTGCCATATTCAATCAATAAACGCACTAAGTTTTTTTCGTGTAAAAAATCCTTGTCAAGAACAAGGTCTATATTATCAAGATCCTGCGTTGCTTGCTGGAAATTGGGCATCAAAATGGCCGCTTCATCATAGGCCATCTTCTTTTCATCTTTTACAATTTTGTCACGCTTGAACTTATTGACCAATTGGGTTAAGCCTGTTTCGTCAATACTTAATATGTCGGCACATTTTCTTACATACTCTTGTAATTTTGTAAAATCTTCCGCCTTATTAATCTTACTTAAAGTCTCTGCCATTTGATTGACTAGACTATTTTTTTTATTTAAGTCATTACCAACTTCTTTTAATTGGACTTCTAATTGGAATAAAATAAAATCCTTCTTTGCAGATTGAACAAATGCACGGAATGCATCCACACCCACTTTATTGACATAACTATCTGGATCTTCGTTGTCTGGAATTAAAACCAATTGTACATTCAATCCTTCTTCTAATGCCATATCCAATCCCCTCAACGCGGCCTTGACACCTGCTGCATCACCGTCATAAATGATGGTAAGATTCTGTGTATATTTTTTAACCAATCTCAATTGGTCGATCGTCAAAGAGGTACCACCACTTGCTACTACGTTTTCAATACCTGCTTGGTGCAAGCTTACTACGTCTGTATAGCCTTCTACCAATAAACATTCATTGGCTTTATCAATTGCGGTTCTCGCAAAATAAGAACCATAGAGAATCCTGCTCTTAATATAAATCTCGTTCTCTGGCGTATTGATGTATTTTGGAGAGCGGTCATTCTTGGCAATTTGTCTTGCACCAAAACCTATAATTTTTCCAGTCGTATTGTGGATAGGGAAGATGATGCGGTCCCTATAATTATCCTGCCAAACACCATCGCGTTCTACAACTAAACCTGTTCTTGCAAATAATTCTGGATTGAATTGATTTTGAATCAATGCTTTTGCTAGACTATCTCGTTCAGAGGGGTTGTATCCAATTTTAAATTTTTCTACAATCGGGCGTAAAAAACCACGATGCTGCATGTAGCTTTGTGCAATAGTTGCGCCAGCTTCTGTATCCCAGTATTGTTTTGTAAAGAAGTCCATTGCAAAGTGATTGATTGCATATAAACTGTCTGCAGTTTGTTGTGCGATCTTTTGCGCAGCACTTGTCTCGGTTTCTTCGATTTCAATATTGTATCTCGCAGCCAACCATCTTAAAGCTTCTACATAACTATACTTTTCATGTTCCATCAAAAAAGTGATGGTATTGCCACTCTTGCCACAGCCAAAACATTTGTAAATTTCTTTGGCAGGAGAGACGGTAAATGAGGGAGATTTTTCGTTGTGGAATGGGCAATTGCCTAAATAATTGGTGCCTCTTTTCTTCAATTTCACAAATTCGCCCACCACATCAATGATGTCAATTCGGCTGGTAATTTGTTGAATGGTTTGAGGCGTAATCATAGGAGCGCGAATTTAACAAATCTTACACTATTCTTGGGTAGAAAACTCCATATCGTCACTATCTAGTAATTCACGCTCAATTTCTTCCATTTGAACGATATCCCAGGCTTCTGATTCGGTAGGCGTTAAGTTCATCACTTCGCCAAATTCAGTCAAATCTAAGGCGTTTTGTAAGTCATCTGACAAGCTACATAGGACAAAACTGGTATTATTGTCATAAAAGACTTCTTGATGCTGAGCTAAAAGGGCCATAATGCTTAAATCCCAGTCTTTTACAGCCCCTAGGTTCAAAACCAGGTTTTTAGGGCTAGTTAAGCCTAAATTTTTGATCAATTCATTCAATTCTGGCACGAGATTTGAACTAAGATTAGGGTCGAGTAGGCTTAAAACGGCAAATTTCTCTTTTGTATCAATTTTATAGTGCATAATCACATACTTTAGGGTAAAATTATTCGTTTATCTAATAACAGCTCGAATAAAATATATGGATAACAATTTTTCAACACAAGTTAAGGAAATCATCTCTTATAGCAGAGAAGAAGCATTAAGATTAGGTAATGATTTTATTGGCGCGGAACACCTTATGTTAGGGTTGATTCGTGACCAAGAAAATACGGCCATCAAAGTCTTAAGGCAACTAAATGTCAATTTGGGAGAATTAAGAAAAGAAATTGAACTGGCCGTGAAGGATAAGTCTGGTAAAAATATTGCAAATATTAACAGTCTTCCTTTGACAAAGCAAGCAGAAAAAGTAATCCGTGTGACTGTTTTAGAAGCAAAAGCTTTGAAAAGTCCAATGGTCGAAACCGAGCATTTATTATTAAGTATTTTAAAGAATAAGGAAAATATCGCGACGCAAATTTTAAATCAATTTGACGTGGATTATGATTTATTCCGCAATGAATTAGGGATGGTAGGTTCTGCACCATCTGCGCCTTCAACTCCAAGTTCGGAATACCAAGAAGATGGGGATGATGATTTTGAAGACGAAAAAGGCAAGGGTGGTTTTGGCGGAGGCACAAAATCTAAGCCCAGTGCTACAAGTAAATCCAAAACCCCTGTACTAGATAATTTTGGTAGAGACATTACTAAGTTAGCAGAACAAGATGGGTTAGATCCAATTGTTGGAAGGGATGCAGAGATAGAAAGAGTAAGTCAAATTTTAAGTCGTCGAAAAAAGAATAATCCAATTTTAATTGGTGAACCTGGTGTGGGTAAGACGGCGATTGTGGAAGGACTTGCATTAAGAATTGTACAACGAAAAGTAAGTCGTGTTTTATTTGATAAAAGAGTGATCTCTTTAGATTTAGCTGCTTTGGTGGCCGGTACCAAATACCGTGGTCAATTTGAAGAGCGTATGAAAGCGATCATGAACGAATTGGAGAAAAATAGAGACGTCATTTTATTTATAGACGAGATTCATACCATTGTAGGTGCTGGTGGTGCAAGCGGTTCATTAGACGCTTCTAATATCTTTAAGCCTGCATTGGCTCGAGGTGAGTTGCAATGTATTGGTGCTTCCACATTAGATGAGTATAGAATGCATATCGAAAAAGATGGTGCATTGGATCGTCGTTTCCAAAAAGTAATCATCGAGGCACCAAGTGTTGCGGATACGATTACTATTTTGAATAATATCAAATCCAAATACGAAGACTACCATAGTGTAATCTATGATCAAGAAGCGATTGAGGCTTGTGTGAAATTAAGTGATCGTTATATGACAGATCGTTTACTCCCAGATAAAGCAATTGATGTGTTAGATGAAGTAGGTGCAAGAGTGCATTTGAAAAATATTTCTGTTCCAGAAGATATTGTAGAATTAGAAAAACAAATCGAAGAAGTAAAGAGCGAGAAGAATAGGGTGGTGAAAAGTCAACGTTTCGAAGAAGCTGCAAACTTAAGAGACACGGAGAAAAAATTAGGTGAAGCTTTAGATAAAGCAAAATTAAATTGGGAAGAAGATAGTAAGAATAAAAGATTCCCAATCAACGAAGAACATATTGCAGAAGTGATTAGTATGATGACTGGCATCCCTGTAAAGCGAATGGTAGAAGCAGAAACCACTAAATTACGCAAAATGTCCGAGGACATGCGAGATCAAGTGATAGGACAAGAAGAGGCCATTGGAAAGGTAGTGAAGGCCATTCAAAGAAATAGGGTTGGATTAAAAGATCCTAAAAAACCAATTGGTACATTTATTTTCTTAGGTCCAACTGGTGTAGGTAAAACAGAATTAGCGCGTGCTTTAGCAAGAAATATGTTTGATTCGGAAGAATCTTTGATTCGTATTGATATGAGTGAGTACATGGAAAAATTTGCAGTCTCTCGTTTAATTGGTGCGCCTCCAGGATACGTGGGTTATGAAGAGGGTGGACAATTGACAGAAAAAGTACGTCGTAAACCATACTGTGTCATCTTATTGGATGAAATAGAAAAAGCACATCCAGATATTTATAATATTTTATTACAAGTATTAGACGATGGTATATTGACAGATGGATTGGGTCGTAAAGTGGATTTTAAGAATACTTTAATCATCATGACCTCTAATATTGGTGCACGTCAATTAAAAGATTTTGGGGATGGTGTAGGTTTTGCAACAGCTACAAGAGTGGAGCAAACAGACGAGAACAATCGATCTGTGATTGAGAAGGCATTAAAACGTACTTTCTCTCCAGAATTCTTAAACAGAATTGATGATGTAGTGGTATTCAATTCATTGACCAAAGACAATATTTATTTGATCATTGATATCATCATGAAGCAAGTATTAGCTCGCTTAGTGAACCTAGGCTTGAACTTAGTTTTGTCTAGTGCTGCAAAAGAGTTTATTGCTGATAAAGGGTATGATGTTCAATTTGGTGCAAGACCTTTACATAGAGCCATTCAAAAATATATTGAAGATCCATTGGCCGAGGAGATTTTAAATCACTCAGTGAAAGAAGGGGATACTTTAATTGGGGATCTAGACAAGGAAAAATCGTTGTTGACTTTTACTTTACAAAAAAAGGAAAAAGAAAAAGCCCCTAAAGTACCTAAGGAACCAAAGCAAGATTAGTCTTTGTAATATTTATAATAAAAAGCCCCGAGTTGAAAAACTCGGGGCTTTTTATTGGCTAATTATAATTTAATCTATCAATCAAAATTTATTCTTGGATAGAATAAACAATTTAGGATGGGGTACTCCAACGATAAGTTTTGATATCAAGACCTGCTAAGTCCATCATTCTTGCAACCACCGTCATAGCGACTTCCTCTATAGTTTTTGGGACACTATAGAAGCTAGGAGTTGCTGGGCAGATGATCCCACCAGCCAATGTCACGGTTTCCATGTTACGGATATGAATTAAGTTATAAGGGGTTTCTCTTGCGACAAGAATTAATTTTCTGCGCTCTTTTAAAATCACATCAGCAGCTCGGGTCGTTAAATCATCACTTACGCCAGATGCGATTCTTCCTAATGTGCCCATACTACAGGGTACGACAAACATGATATTGTATTGAGCAGAACCAGAGGCAAAAGGGGCATTAAAGTCCATTTTATGGTAAAAGTCAAAAGGGTAATTTAAATAATCCTGATTGCCCAGTTCAGTTTCCCAAACGGTCTTTGCATTATCGCTCATAATGATACCAACAGCTTGGTATTGAGAAGGGATTTGCTTTAAGCTATCCATTAAGCATTTGGCATAAATGGCTCCGCTTGCACCTGTAATTGCTATGATGATTTTGTTTGACATATTATACTAACAAATTTAGGGCGTAATTGTTGAATTATTTTTAATACACAGCTTGGTTGATAATTATTTTACTAAATTCGACTATCCTAACAGCTAGTTAAACATCTAAAATCAAATAACAAAACGTATGGTGAATGATTATTTCCCTTCTTATGGGAAAATAAGATATAGAATGGAGCAAACAATGCGATGGTATGGTCCAAATGACCCCGTTTCGCTATCTGATATTAAACAAGCAGGTTGTACAGGCATAGTGACAGCATTACACCATATTCCCAATGGGGAAATTTGGACGATAGATGAAATAAATAAAAGGAAAGCAATTGTCAAAGCTGCTGGATTGGTATGGTCTGTTGTTGAAAGTGTTCCTGTTCATGAAGCTATCAAAACTCAAGCCAACGGGTTTGAACTTTATATAGAAAATTACAAACAAAGCATTTTAAATCTAGCAACCTGTGGTATCAATAATATCACATATAATTTTATGCCTGTTTTAGATTGGACTAGAACGGATTTAAGTTATGAAGTTGCAGATGGTTCAAAAGCTTTACGTTTTGAGATGGCTGCATTTGTAGCTTTTGATTTATACATTTTAAAACGAAAAGATGCCAGTTTGGATTATGATGAAATAACGATAAAAAGAGCTTCAGATAAGTTTGAATCAATGAATGAGGAAGATAAAATATTATTACAAAAAAATATCATTGCAGGACTGCCAGGAAGTGAGGAAAGCTTTACTATTGAACAGTTCCAAAAAGCATTAGATGCATATAAGGACATTGACCATTTAAAATTACAAGCGCATTTGATTTATTTTTTACAACAAATTATTCCAGTTGCCGAAAGTAAAGGTGTCGTAATGTCCATCCATCCAGACGATCCACCTTTTTCTATTCTTGGCCTTCCAAGGGTAGTTTCAAATTCTAAGGATATTCAAGCAATCATTCAAGCAGTTCCTTCCTTAAGCAATGGTTTGTGTTTTTGTACAGGATCTTTTGGTGTAATACCATCGAATAATTTACCAGAAATGGTGCAACAATTTGCTGATCGTATACACTTTATTCATTTAAGAAGTACGCGTCGAAACGAATTTGGTGATTTTTTTGAAGACAATCATTTGGAAGGAGATGTAGACATGTATGCAGTTATAAAAGCATTAGTCATTGCGATGCATGAAAGAAAATGTTGTATTCCTGTTAGACCAGATCATGGACATCAAATGTTGGACGACTTAAATAAAAAAACAAATCCAGGATATTCTGCCATTGGTCGTTTGAGGGGATTGGCAGAAATTAGAGGAGTTGAATTAGGCGTATTAAGAAGTATGAATTAGATTTTATACATTTTCTCATAGTATTCGTCGGCCATTCTGTTACTATCAAATTGGAAACGGACGTCCTTCATACCATTTTGAGTAATTTGTCTCCATGTATCTTTTTGTTCATAATACATCGGTACAATTTGTTGCTCTAAAATTTTGTACAATTCATTTAAGTCATATTCATCTTGGGCTTCGGTGCTCATATTGGCATAATCTGCTTTAGGGACTACAAAACCATTGTTGCCATGGTTGACAAATTCTGGTATCCATCCATCATCGGTAGAGAAGTTCACAGCGCCATTCATTGCTGCGGTCATTCCACTTGTACCAGATGCTTCTCTAGGTACTCTTGGATTGTTTAGCCAAACATCAGAAGCTTGCTTCATACGCTTACTTAAAGCCAATTCGTATCCTACTAAAACAGCTACATTCTTGTAATTCTTACTTAGGTTCACTAAATGGTTGAATTGAGAGATAGCTGGATGGTCTACTGGGTATGGCTTTCCTGCAAATATAATTTGAATAGGATATTTTAAATTAGATAATAATTTTTCGAATCTTGCTAAATCCCATGATAAGAAATCGGCACGCTTATAGCCTGCAAATCTTCTTGCCCAAACAATGGTCAACACATTTGGATCAAATATTTTTCCAGTTTGGTCAGCTACAATTTCAAATGCACGCTTTTTCAAATACCATTTTCTGTCATCAAAACCTTTATCATCTCCAGCTTCAGCAAATTTATACAATTGCTTATCTGCCCAATAACACCAGTTTTGTGCATTGGTAATATGGTCAATTGGACAGATACCTTCATATTTACCCCACATTTCACGGCTTACATGTCCATGTAATTCCGATACCCCATTCGCCTTTCTAGCAAAACGAAGTGCTGCTAATGAGTGGTTAAATTGATCATCTTGAATGCCAGTCAATCTTCTTACTTCGTCCAATCCTAATCCACAGAAATAGCCCATATTATGACATAAATAGATATCGTGCTTCTCGTTACCTGCTTCCTCAGGCGTATGGGTCGTAAACACTAGACGCTTTTTAACTTCATCCAATGACTTATACTTATTCAATAAATAGAATGCAGCAGAGAATCCATGTGCTTCGTTTAAGTGGTAGACTTCTGGGTTAAAATTTAATTCATCGATTAATTTTGCACCTCCAACACCTAATAAAATAAACTGTGCCACTTTTGTTGCTACGTTGGCATCATATAAGCGATGTGTTATAGTTTGAGAAACATAGTCATTCTCTGGTAAATCAGTACTTAATAAAAATAAAGGGGCACTGCAAAAAGTATTAGGTGCCAAATAATATGCTTTTACCCAAACTGGATGGTCATGAATTAAAATTTGATATTTAATGCCAGTATCTTCTAAGAAGCTATACATCTTCTCCATAAAAGTAACTTGCAATGTTTGGTCTTGATTTCTTGATTGATCATAGTAACCATATTTCCATAGCATCCCAATACCGATCATATTTTGATTTAATTCAAAAGCGCTTCTTAAATGGGATCCTGCTAAAAAACCTAAACCGCCACTATAAATTTTTAAAGGCTGGTGGATGGCGAACTCCATGGAGAAATAGGCAGCTTTCTTGGAATATTTTTCATTAATAGGGTAAGGAACTTGGAAGTTTCGAAAAGGCATGTTTTTGAATCTTTGGTTATTTTGAGCCGCAATATATATTATTTGCCTTTAAATTGGGACTCAGGTAAGCCTAGTGTGAATAACAACCGCTTAGAATGGCAGAATGTGGATTATTTCTTAGACTTTGCCTTTCTTTTTTTATCATAGCTGTCATTAAAGTAGCAGGTCATGTTTCTATGATTACCGCAATTTCCATCTTCCTTAATTTTTATGACATTTCCACTAATAGTGAATTGAATGGTACAAGGATCACCTTTTTCAGAATAAGTGGCTTGGTTTTTATTAAAATTCAATAGGCCTTTAAGCTCGCCAACACAAGTGCCTTCTTTCTTTTCAAAATGTAAGAAGAATTGGTATTTATTGGCATTGCCAAAGTCTCTTAATGAAATAAAATTCTTTTTATCTCTAGCATAGTCTCCACTAAATGTATTGAGTGTGGGCAATGTATCAATTGGATTTAAAATGGCTTTTTGTTCTGGCTTAATATTGGCATCCAAATAAATCAATTTAAATCCTTGCTCAGTGTACGCCCATCCTTTTTTTTCATGAGTGAGTCCCTGCTCGGGATCTAATTTATTTTCTTCAATTAAAAAGGTAGGTTCTTTATTGATCAATAATGTTTTACCATAAAATTGCGAACCTTTTTGTGTAAGATCAAACTGAGTTAAAATTTGATAGCCTAAGAAAACATTTTTCTTACTAAAAGCAATGACAGATACCGTTTGTTTTTTAGCATCCTTATTATTTAATAATAAATAATATTCTGTTTCTTTTTCAATTTTACCAACTGTAAAAATGGATGAATTCTTCACAAGCTTAGGAGCTATTGCATCGACTACAGAATCTGGTAAAAATTGTGCCAAGGCTTTTCTACCAATTTCGATCGTATCTGTGAAAGCGACTAAATTGGTATCATTGATTCTAATGGGCAAATCAATATTCTTGAAAGCGGCATTAAAATCATTTATTTTTAAAGGGGTATTCCCAGATAGGTCTGTTTTTGTTTCAGCACAACCAATTAATGCCAATAGGATCAAAAGATTACTTAGATAGCGCATGGCACTCTATTTTTTGCTAAAATAGGCAACAATATGCCTTTAACAATGGGTTTATAGTTAAATTTACATTCAATTATGTTTCATAAATCCTTAGATCAACTGCATGAGTCTGTTCCAGTAAAAAATAAAACTGGATGGAGACGGTTATTTGCCTTTATTGGGCCCGCTTATTTAGTCAGTGTGGGTTATATGGATCCCGGTAACTGGGCGACCGATTTGCAAGGGGGCGCTGCTTTTGGATTTCAATTAATTTGGATTTTATTACTAAGTAATATCATGGCCATCCTGCTTCAAAGTTTAAGCGCAAGATTGGGCATTGTTAGGCGTTTAGATTTGGCACAAGTGAATAGAGAGACCTATCCTAAATTTGTCAATTTTTGTTTATACCTACTTGCAGAGTTGGCTATTGCAGCGACCGATTTAGCCGAAATATTGGGGATGGCAATTGGTATTAAATTGTTAACAGGCTTACCCTTAATATATGGTACCATCATCACTGTGACAGATACTTTTTTATTCATGTTATTACAACGGTATGGTATACGTAAAATGGAAGCTTTTATTTTTGTTTTAGTGGCCACCATTGGAGGTAGTTTTCTTGCAGAAATGATCATCGCAAAACCTGATTTAATCAGTGCAGCAAAGGGGCTAGTTCCTTCTGCATTATCACCTGCAGCATTATACATTGCAGTGGGTATGATTGGAGCGACTGTGATGCCACATAATTTATATTTACATTCTGCACTCGTTCAAACTAGGAAAATAGAAAGAACAAGTGCCGGCATTAAAAAATCACTTTGGTACAATTTTATTGACAGCGCAATCGCTTTAAATGCAGCTTTTTTTGTGAATGCTGCGATTTTGATTTTAGCTGCGACTGCATTTTATCAAACAGGCAATCAATCTATCGCTAAGATAGAAGAAGCACATGCATTGTTGGCGCCTTTATTGGGTTCAAAATTAGCACCTATTTTATTTGCTGTCGCCTTAATTGCAGCTGGTCAAAGTTCAACGGTCACGGGCACCTTATCTGGCCAAATTGTGATGGAAGGGTATTTAAATCTAAGGTTAAATCCTTGGATCAGAAGACTGCTTACTAGACTTGTTGCCATTGTGCCTGCAGTTTTAGTGATTGGGCTAATGGGAGAAGGCAGGGTGGATGAATTGCTTGTATTTAGCCAAGTTATTTTGAGTCTACAATTGGGTTTTGCCGTGATTCCGCTTATTCACTTTGTGAGTGATAAAAGTACGATGGGGGAATTTGCCATCAAATCTTGGGTTAAAATTTTAGCTTGGTTGGTAGCGAGTATTTTAGTCTATTTGAATGCCAATTTAGTATTTGATTTTGCCAAGGCTTTTCTATTTGGACAAACCCCTTTATCGATTAAAATCCTACTAGTTTTATCGATTCTTTTCTTTTTTGCATTGTTATTGTATATCATTATTTTTCCAATGATTCAGTCAAAGAAAAAGCAAGAAAGAACAGCATTGCATGGTGCAGCTGTGGAATTAGATTGGACGAAAGCAGCACCCATTGACAGAATTGCAATTGCTGTTGACTTCAGTTCTGGAGATGCCAATTTAATCAAATCTGCTATTTCGCAAGCGCATGCTGGAACAGAACTTATTTTGATCCATGTAGTAGAGAGTGTAACAGCAAGTTATTTTCAAGAAATAAGTGACGATGAAGAATCTAGAAAGGATAAAGAAAGACTCGAGCTATATGCAGCCACATTGAGTGAAAAAGGGTATAAGGTTCAATTTGTTGTGGGCTATAAAAATAGGGTCAAAGAGATTGTGCGCATTGTAAACGCCACAGACGCACAACTGTTAGTCATGGGGACGCATCATCATTATGGTTGGAAAGATTATTTCTTTGGTGAGACCATAGAATCTGTTCGGCATAAGGTAAAAATCCCTGTGTTGATTGTGCAACAAACGGCCTAATATTCTGAGCACTATTTAGTTACATTTTGTACATTTGCAGACAAAATTTCAAACATATGGGACAAAAAATTAAAGTGGTCAATCCAGTGGTAGAATTGGATGGAGATGAAATGACAAGAATTATTTGGAAATTCATTAAGGATAAATTGATTTTACCTTATTTAGAATTAGATATTAAATATTATGATTTGGGTATGGAGTATCGTGATGAAACCAATGACCAGGTTACGATTGATGCTGCCAATGCAATCAAACAATATGGTGTTGGTATCAAATGTGCTACCATCACGCCAGACGAGCAAAGAGTACAAGAGTTCAAGTTAAAACAAATGTGGAAGAGCCCTAATGGCACTATCCGTAATATATTAGATGGAACGGTATTTCGTGAGCCGATCGTTTGTGCGAATGTGCCACGTTTAGTACCAAATTGGACAGCGCCAATTTGTATTGGACGACATGCATTTGGAGATCAATACCGTGCAACAGACTTTGTTACAAAAGGCAAAGGAAAATTAACGGTAAAGTTTGAAGGGGAGGATGGGACTGTGCAAGAATTTGAAGTATTTAATTTTAAGGGGGATGGCATAGCCATGGCCATGTACAATACAGATGAGAGTATCTATGGATTTGCAAGAGCATGTTTCAATCAAGCATTAGCAAAAAAATGGCCTTTGTATTTGTCTACAAAAAATACCATCTTAAAAAAGTACGATGGTCGTTTCAAAGATATTTTTGAAGAAGTGTATCAAAATGAGTTTGTAACAAAATATGCAGACGCAGGTATTACGTATGAGCATCGATTAATTGATGACATGGTAGCAAGTGCTTTAAAGTGGAATGGTAATTTTGTATGGGCTTGTAAGAACTATGATGGTGATGTACAATCTGACACGGTAGCACAAGGTTTTGGGTCATTGGGTTTAATGACATCTACTTTAATTACACCAGATGGTAAAGTGATGGAAGCAGAAGCAGCGCATGGTACGGTGACACGTCACTTCCGTGAACACCAAAAAGGTAACAGAACTTCTACCAATCCAATTGCATCCATTTTTGCTTGGACAAGAGGTTTAGAATTTAGAGGTCAATTGGATAATAACCAAGAATTGATTCGTTTCTCTAAAGCATTAGAGGAAGTTTGTGTGGAAACAGTGGAGTCTGGCATCATGACAAAAGATTTAGCAGTATGCGTGCACGGCAATAAAGTGAAGCATGGTGACCACTATGTCTACACAGAAGAATTCTTAGATGCACTTGACTCTAATTTGCAAAAGAAATTGGCTAAATAATTAAACATATAAAAAAGCCCGGTAGTTAATTACTATCGGGCTTTTTAGTGAAACCTTGAGGGGTTTACAAATTTTTCTTATTTTGTCTTTGCTTTTGGCGTTTCTTTTTTCATTTCAGCACATTTGCCATCTTTCATACATTTCTTATCACACTTATGTGCTTTTGTTTCTTTCTTACAATCTTTGCAATCTTTTTTACCACAATTTGCAGAAGCGGTGTTTGCAGCTAATAATAAAACAGATGCAAATAATACGGTAGCTAATTTTTTCATGATGTTATTTTTATATTTTAATTATCTAAATACTAGGTGCAATTTACGAAATCAATTAGAATTGGACGATCCTTACACTATGATTTTACTCATTATTCTGTTAGATCTCTTAAAAATATTATAAAGGGCTCTCAAACGACTGTTAAAACGGCTGATAAAAAAGCTATTTCAATACTTCTAATATAGGCTTCCCAATAGCACCACTTGGCATCTGAATACCTAAAAGGGTAGTGACTGTTGGAGCAATATCTGTCATATAATTCATCGAATTAACTTGGCCTTTTTTAATGCCATTGCCATACCATAGCAATGGAATATGAGCATCATAATTATAAAAAACGCCATGATTTGTTCCTGTAGCATACCCATCCATATAGCCCGATTTAGTCACAATGAACATATCGCCACTTCTTTGAGGGTTATATCCGTTGACAATGCGCTCTCTTAGTTGCTGAGGCAATGCAGCAGTCGCCGCATTACGAGACTCAACAACTTGTAAAATACCTGGCTTTTGCTCTAAATAACGACTCACTAATTGCACCATTTTATCCTGCGTCACCCCAAGGCTATCCATTAAAGGATGGTTGAAATGAATATTGTATTCTCCAATTGCGGATATTAATTTTTCATTCAAGCCCTGCTTTGACATCCATTGTCCCAATTCTTTTTTCAATCCTGCTTCACTGATTAAGCCACCAGGAATTTGGTGCTTTTTAGAAAAGTCAGGAATATTTGCTACTGCATGGTCTGCTGTTAAAAAGACAGTGTAATTATTTTTTCCTACTTGTTTATCTAAGCTTGCAAATAACTGCGCAATGACCGCATCAAACTTGATATAACTATCTAGAATTTCCCAAGAATTTGGACCAAAAGAGTGCCCAATATAATCTGGAGATGAAAAGCTGATAGCCAATAAATCAGTGACATCATCCTTGCCTAATTGCGCACTCACCAAAGTC
>CAMCHR010000033.1 GCA_945874755.1 Chitinophaga pinensis | reverse complement strand
CGAAACTGTATTGGCCAACACAAGGAAAGAAGTGAATAAATTCATGGAGCAATTTGTATTGTATCCTGAATTAGGATAATTATACGCTAACTTTAAGCTATGATACAAAGAATACAAACCTTATGGTTATTGATTGCTAGCGCAGCAGCTTTCTTTATATTGAAATTTCCATTTTATTACACCCCACAGCCCAATGCTTTGGAAATTAATGGCGCAGCCCAATACAGCACATTAATTGTCTTGGCATTTAGCGCTTGTTTATCTTTTTTATGTATTTTTTTATACGGCAATCGAATGCTACAATTAAAAGTAACCTTGGTTAACTTTTTATTATCTGGATTGATTGGTTATTTTATCTACACCATCGTAAAAGCGCATCCAGGCGGCGGCTTCACGTTAGCATCAGCAAGTTTATTTTTAATTCCAATCTTGCAATTAGTTGCTTGCTATAAAATTTACCAAGACGAGAAATTGGTGAAAAGTGCGGATAGGATTAGATAAATAAAATCTTTAGACTTGTAATAAATTAGTTTGACTAGTCATTGCGTTTGTTTTTGAGTTGTTGTAAAAGCAATTCCAAATCCTCGATGGACATTTGTTTTTTATCTACCAAAAAAGAAACCACATTGGCATAAGAGCCTTCAAAATAATTTTCGGTTAAACCTTCAATTCTTTTACCTGAATAGGCAGATTTACTCACCAATGGATGATAAAAATTATTACGATTTGGATTTTGAATCCCAACAAATCCCTTTTCCACTAAAATTTTAAGTAAGGTTGCCACCGTATTATGATGTGGCTTGGGCGCTTCTAATGCTTCTAAAATGTCTTTGATATAACCGCCTTGATCTATAGACCAAAGGGCTTGCATGATTTGTTCTTCGGCTAATGTCAATTTTTTCATATGGTTCTTTTGGCTTTATAACTAATTTCTTAGTCAATATTATAACTAATTTCTTAGTTAGCCAAAAAATATGAAACTATTTTGAACGAGTTGGTTTATGCTAAGTATTTCCCAGTTTGAGAGGCCTTACATTTAGCCAATCCAGACGGTACGCCGGCATAAACCACGTTGCCTCCGTTGACACCTGCTTCTGGGCCCATGTCAATCACCCAGTCTGCCGACTTAATGATATCGGTATTGTGTTCCACTACAATCAAGGAATGCCCTTGATCAATTAATGCATTAAAGGCTTTTAATAATTTATGGATATCATGAAAATGTAAACCGGTGGTTGGTTCGTCAAATATGAACAACATCTTACTACTTGCTTTACCCTTGCCTAAGAAACTAGCCAACTTAACTCTTTGCGCTTCGCCTCCACTTAGGGTGCTACTGCTTTGTCCCAGCTTCACGTAACCCAACCCGACTTCTTGTAATGGACTTATTGCTAAGACAATATTTTTTTCTTCACTAAAAAATGCAATGGCTTCGTCCACACTCATCTCTAATACATCGTGGATACTTTTTCCTTTATACTGTACTTCTAAAACTGCTTCTTTAAATCTTTTTCCGCCGCAATCCTCACATACTAAATGCACATCGGCCAAAAACTGCATCTCTACCAATTGTTCTCCTTCTCCTTTGCAAGTATCACATCTTCCGCCATCCACGTTGAATGAAAAATGCTTTGGTAAGAAGCCCCTTATTTTTGACAATGCTTGTTTTGAATAAATATCTCTTATAGCATCGTATGCTTTGATATAAGTCACAGGATTGCTTCTGGATGATTTTCCAATTGGATTTTGATCCACCATTTCTATTTGATCAAACAAATGCAAGTCACCTTTGATGGCAGAAAATCCGCCCTTCATTTCAGTTGGCAATTGTTTTGCATCTAGCAAGGCATTGTATAAAACCTGCTTCACCAAAGTGGTTTTTCCACTTCCACTCACGCCAGACACCACAGTCATACACTGTAATGGAAATTGCACATCAATGTTTTTTAAATTATGTAGGAAGGCCCCTTCTAATTGTATGGTATGTTTTGTGGATCTTGTTTTTGCAGGGATTGGAATTGATAAAGTGCCGTTTAAGTATTTTCCAGTTAAACTATTTTTATCTTTCATCAACTTTGCAGCATTACCAACTGCAACTACCTCTCCACCCAAATGCGCTGCCAATGGCCCCATGTCAATAATATGATCTGATTCCCGCATAATTTGTTCATCATGTTCTACCACCACCACTGTATTTCCAAGGTCTCTTAAATTTTGTAATACTTTTATTAATCGCTCCGTATCTCTTGAATGCAATCCTATAGAAGGTTCATCTAAAATATATAAAGAGTTGGTTAAATTACTTCCCAAGCATCTAGTTAACTGTATACGCTGACTCTCGCCACCACTCAAACTATTCGCTAAACGACTTAAAGTTAAATAACCTAAACCCACATCCATTAATGTTTGAATGCGTTGTTCAATTTCCATCAATACACGCTTTGCAATCACCGTATCCGTAGTGCTTAATTTTAATTGTTGAAACCAAACTTGTAAGTCCTGCACTGGCATGGTACACAATTGTCCTATATGTTGTTCTGCAATTTTTACATACAACGCTTCCTTACGCAATCTGTACCCTTGACAATCCGAGCAATCTGTTCGGCCACGATACCTACTCAATAAAACGCGAAACTGCACTTTATACAAATGCGCTTCTACGTCTTTAAAGAAATCATCAATGCCATAAGCTTTACCAAGACCTTTCCAGAGTTGTTGTAATTGTGCCTTGGTTAATTTAAGGATGGGTTGATGAATTGGAAATCCTTCTTTACCTGCTTCCTTTACAAATTGATCCTTCCACCAAGAAAGTTTTTCTCCTTTCCATGGCGCCACAGCACCATCATACACCGATAAGTGTGGATTCGGGATCACCAAGTTCGCATCGATCCCTAAGACTTGGCTATAGCCTTCGCAGGTAGGACAAGCACCATATGGATTGTTGAATGAAAATAAATTAGGACTTGGCTCGTCAAACTCAATACCGTCTAGCGTAAACTTGTTATTATAGCTAACTAATTTAGTTTCATTTTGTTCTACCCAAACAATCCCCTCTCCTTCGTAAAATGCAGTACCAATAGAGTCTGTTAATCGATGCAGATCGTCTTCCTCGAATTTTTTCACCACTACACGATCAATTAAAATATAAACTTCTTTGTCTTTTATATTTTGTTGCAGTTCTTTTTTAGTCCAGTTCAATGCATCTTCAATTCTTACAATCGCAGGTGCAGTTTTAGGTGCTCTCAAGTAAATACGAGCAAAGCCTTTTTGCATGAGGATGTTCAATTCTTCTTGGATATCTCTTTTGGCATGCTGCTTGAATAAAACCAATAAGACCATTTTATCTCCTTGCTTCCCTTTTTCAATAAAGGACAGCACATCTTGTACATCTTGTTTTTTTACTTCTTGACCGCTAATAGGAGAATAGGTTTTACCAATTCTGGCAAAGAAAACCCTTAAGTACTCATAAATTTCGGTCATGCTGCCTACCGTACTTCTTGGGGTTCGGGTGGTCACTTTTTGCTCAATGGCAATGGCTGGACACAATCCCTTGATATAGTCCACATCTGGCTTCCCCATTCTAGACATAAATTGTCTGGCATAAGAGGATAAACTTTCGGCATAACGTCTTTGCCCCTCGGCAAATAGGGTGTCAATGGTCAAAGAAGACTTTCCGCTACCAGAAACCCCTGTTACCACAATCAATTGGTTCCTAGGAAACTCAACAGATACATTCTTTAGGTTATGGACCCTTGCACCCACCACTTCGATGTTATTTCGTTCCGTTTTGTCTAGTCCTTTCTTAGTTACAGCCATAGTACAAAAATAACACCAACATGCCCTATTTGGTTGTGTTCCACCTTAATATTATTGTAAATAATACAATGTGGATATCCTTGAAACAAAATTCTTGTTTCCCACATTTGCAAAATGGGTACAATAAGCTAGTAATTTTCCTACATAATCCAGAGGTAGCACCTACTACCCGACCTAAGAACAACCTATAAAAAACAAACATGAACAAAGTAGTTGAACTGACAGACAACGAATTGATCCAATCTTTCCAAGGAGGCAATACCCGTGCTTTCGATGCCTTGATTGATCGTTACCAAGAAAAAATCTTCAATACCATTTTATTTATGGTCAAAGACAGCTATTTAGCTGAAGATTTAATCCAAGAAATTTTTATTAAAATCATTGACAACTTAAAGCAAAGAAAATATGCCGAAGAAGGTAAGTTTCTTCCTTGGGCTTTAAGAATTTCACATAACTTTTGTGTAGACCATTTTAGAAAAGTAAAACGCACACCAGTTATTAAAACAAGTGATGATCAAGATATTTTTGAAGTGATTAAGCACACCGATCATTCTGCCGATTATAAAATGACCCGTGCGCAAACGCATAAAAATATTCAAGAACTAGTTGACTTATTGCCAGAGGAACAAAGAGAGATCATTGTATTAAGACATTATGCTAATTTTAGTTTTAAAGAAATTGCAACTTTGACCAACTGCAGTATCAATACCGCTTTAGGAAGAATGCGTTATGGCTTAATTAACTTAAGAAAAATGATGAACGAGCGCGGTATGACAATGTAGTTTTAAAAAATTGCATTCCCCCAAAAAATAAAGAAGGCCCCAAATTTGGGGCCTTCTTTATTTAAAAATTTTTTATTTTTTCTTTGCGCTACATTTTAACCATTCAAGGTATTGTTGAATGTCTGGCGTGTACCCAATTGGATTAGATTGCAATACTTGTTCTGGACTCAACACTACATACAAAGGTTGTGATGATTGATTGAAATTCTCTGTCTCAAATGTGGCCCATAAATCTGCCACCGTATTGATTTGTTTTTGTTGTCCACCTTGAGTCGTGTATACAAAACGTTCCGCTACCGGTAAATTAGCGCGATCATCTACATATAAGGAAAGTAAAATAAAATTCTCTTGAATGAATTTTTGCACCGCAGGATCTGTCCATACCTGCTCTTCCATTTTTCTACAATTCACACAAGCCCATCCAGTAAAGTCAATTAAGATTGGTTTTTGTTGTGCCTTCGCCATCGTTAATGCCTTGGTATAGTCATTGACTACATTGGCTTTTAAGCCATGACTTGAACTATCAGTTTCAAATAAGCTATAATGTGTTGGGGGAGGGAATCCACTTAATAATTTTAAATTATTGGCATTTTGAGGCATCAATCCTGCGCCTAAGTACAATGCAAAAAAGAAGGATAGTCCGCCTAATAATTTTCGACCTAATGCAATCTTTTGTCCTTTCACATCATGCGGCAACAATAAGAAACCAAATAGATAAGCAGTCAATCCAAGACTAATTAAAATCCATATCCCAATAAAGACTTCTCTTTTTAACAATCCCCAATGTTGTACTAAGTCTGCATTGGATAAAAATTTAAATGCGAGTGCCAATTCAACAAAGGCCAATACTTTTTTTACGGTATCCAACCAGCCACCAGATTTTGGTAAGCTCTGAAGCCATTGTGGGAAGATGGCAAATAAAGTAAATGGTAAAGCCAAGGCCAATCCAAAGCCTGCCATCCCTTGCGTTAATGCCCAGGCACCTCCTTGTAAGGATCCTACTAATAAGGTCCCTAGGATTGGGCCTGTACAAGAGAAGGATACAATCGCTAGCGTGATGGCCATAAAAAAGATACCACCTAAACTTCCCAAGCCGCTCTTAGCATCTGCTTTATTGGCAATCCCCGAAGGCAAACTAATTTCAAAATATCCAAAGAAAGAAATTGAAAAGAAAATGAAAATTGCAAAGAAGGCGATGTTCAACCATGCATTGGTAGAAATACTATTAAAAATTTCTGGTTGCACATTACCAACAATATGAAAAGGCACACTCGCCAAAACATAAATTAAAAAAATACTCAAGCCATAGATCAATCCATTCTGTATCCCTTGTTTTCTGGTCTTAGACCTTTTAGTGAAAAATGAAACCGTCACAGGGATCATTGGGAAAACACATGGCGTAACGAGTGCAATCAATCCACCTAAAAATCCTAAAAAGAAAACGCCCCAAGCACCACTGTCGGCACTTGTACTAGTAGTTGTTTCACCACATGCGTTTTCAGGCGCATTGCGCGCTGATGCTGGAAGTAAGATATTGAACTGACTTCCTTTTTGTCCATTGGCTAAAGGCATTGCAATAGGCAATTCAATCACATAAAAGGACGACTCCTTGCCCACACTCATCACAACCACTCCTTTTAAACTATCTGGCTGAAAACCATGAATCACTATTTCTTCATTGATATCAAATTCTCCTGTGAAAACTTTTGCATTCGTAAATAAAACATCTTTTTGTGCTTGAGCAACCACCGAATAAGTTGGCTTGTTCACAGCCACTGCTGTTTCTAAAGTATATTTTAAATTGGGTGCTTCTACTCCTTCTGCATTGGTATCATACACTTTCCATCCAGCCTGAACTTTTACGCTGACTTGTATCGCATAGGTAGAATCATTCTTAGCCGAGATCTGAACAGTTGCTTTTGCAATACTGTCTGCCTGTGCTTGCAACTGTGATACAGTTAAGAATAGTGCTATAAATGTCAAAAGTAAATTACGCATGAATAAAATTTGGCTTATGGCCTTTAATAAGAATGATGCATTCTAAAATTATTGGATATCTACTTCAAAACTTTGTTTTGTTGGAGGTAAACATCTTTCCTCATTGCAAACCATATACTCAATGGTTCCAGTCAGCTTTGTCTTGGTATTCACTTTCAAAGTCACAGCCTGTATAAATTTTACTTTGCCACCAAAAGAGCCAATGACAGCACCAAAATTTTTATCAAATTTCTTTTCCAAATTACCTACTTCCTTTGTGCTACCATTGATTACAACCAAGGGATTTTTAGCAAACTGAACAGTTGTGGGTACTGGTCCCTTTTTTACAAATTGAGAGTAAATATGCCAAGGCGCATCCACATTTGCAGTAATAACAACATTATACTTTTTGTCTCCAGTCTTCACTGCTTGATAAGCCCATTTTACTGGCGCTAATTTTTGAGCTTGACCTTGCAATGCAAATCCAAACAATAAAAAAGCAAATACTATTTTTTTCATCAGAAAAATTTTTAAAAATGAACACAAATAAACCTTCATCCAATTCTATAGAACCTTTATTATAAAGCCGCTGCAGTTTTCAATAAACCTAATAGTTCAAATACCTGAACACCATCCGTATTGTTCAAAGCTGGATTGCTTGCTCTTTCTGGATGCGGCATCATACCAAATACATTTCTCCCAGCATTGCAAATACCAGCAATGTCTTTAATCGCACCATTCGGATTAGCATCGCCACCAATTTTGCCGTCTTTGTCGCAGTAACGGAAAATGATTTGGTTGTTTTTTTCTAAACTAGCCAATGTCGCTTCGTCTGCAAAATACCTTCCCTCGCCATGTGCGATTGGGATTTGTAATGGACCGCTATTGTCGGATTTAATAAATACATTTTTACAAATGAACTGCTGATTGGCATTTTGTAATAAAGCCCCTGGCAATAAGCCCGACTCGCATAAAATTTGAAAGCCATTACATACACCCAAAACCTTACCACCTTTATTTGCAAATTCAATCACAGATTGCATCATTGGACTAAATTTCGCAATCGCTCCACAACGTAAATAATCTCCGTAGGAAAATCCACCTGGTAAAACAATACAATCCTCCGTATTAAAATGGGACAAATCACTGTCCTTATGCCATAACATTTGCACTTCCAGACCAAGGTCTTTTTCTAATGCGTCTTGCATGTCTCTATCACAGTTTGAACCAGGGAAAACCAATACGCCAAATTTCATAGTATTACGCTTAAAAAGTTGAGTAAAATTGAGCTACAAAGGTACTTAAAAAGGCTTTGCCAAAAAGCGCAAATTCTACACCTAAAAAAGGTGGTTATACACAATCAAACCTGCTGAAATCCAAAATAAGACATTGGGGATCATTAACTGTTTAGGGCCAATGTAACAAAAACTAATAAAACTAGCCAAAGGGGCTATCACTATTGCAGATGCATATAATGCTTGTGAAGAAAAGATAATGGGTTGAAAAAAAGTCATTACCAAAGTCAATAACATGACGCCCCAGTATTTTCTTACCTGAATAATAAATCTATTTTGTTGCTCTTGCCAAAAGTAGAGTCCAATTAATAATTGTAAGCCCATAAAAGATAAGGCAATGATTGATTTTGCGTCTAATGCAGCCAATGGATTTTCCCAATCTAATTTGGGTAAAAATGCGGTAAAAGCTGCGGCAGAATCAGTTAAAAAAACATAGGTGAAAATAAAATAAAAAGGCAATACAATGCCCATGGTCAATACTAGCCATTCTGTCAATCTAAATGGTCTTATAATAGCTAGTGTAAAAAATACTACCGGTATCAATATTGCAATTGGCTCATATAATAAAATAGAACATCCAACAATCATCCCAATATTGAATTCTAGTGTTTTGGGCTGGGTCTGATCGTACAATCGATTCAACTTGACTAAGATCCAAATGATAAAAGCATTTGCAATTAAACCAGAACTAATGGCATCCCAAAAAGGAAACAAAGCAGTTAAGACAACAAAAGTAAAAGCAGGTAAATAACTCACCTGTTGAAACATCTTAAATCGACTCACTAAAATATTCAATCGCAGCGCTTGCACAATCACAATCAAATGAAAAATGACAATGAGCGCTAAGGGCGGCAAAGGTTTTATGTAATGAAATAAAAGATAGGCTAGTAAGCCATCCGTTGGATTCGCAATCACAATAGGTGGTTCCAAATAAAAATGAAAATGTACTGCAACACTTAATAATACCAAAAACAGTACATTGATATCCGACCTATCTCTAAATAAAAAAACCATGATTACTGAATCGTGATTTTAGCAAATCCTAATTTTCCTTTTGATTGATAAGGTAAGATGGCTTCTTTTTCACCCACTTGCTTTAATGATCTTGGCATCCACTCCACTTGCTTTTCATTGATCATGATAGGATTGCCCTTGACGATAGCACCAGATGCACTCAATTGTTGGTGTACCAACTGTTTTACGCCTTTTGATTTTTGATAATATAGGAAATTGGTGCCAGCAGCATTGTTGATTTGACCATAACCAATAAACTGATCTACATTCAAGTCGGATTGTTGTTTATCAATTGTTTTTACAGATTGTATATTTGCTTTTGCATCAAAATTTAAGACGGCCACTTTGCCCGCAGTGTAGGATACAGAAGGATATCCAAAATTAGCAAATGGATTCATCATCCAACTATTCCATCCCCAAGGTCCCATTATACCCCAACCTCCGCCCCATGGACCCATCATGCCCCAGCCTCCACCTAATCCCCATGGACCCATCATGCCCCAACCAAATCTTGCCCAAGGATAAAATCCAAATGGTCGATTCCAATAACTAAATATAAATGGGTTATAAAATGGTCCACCCCAGAAATAATCCCATCTTGAAAAAGCATTTCTATTTGAACTTGTATTAGCAGCTTCTGCAATAATTGTAAAACTGCCATCTACATTCGGTTGTACTTGATCAAAATAAAATTGATCAAAAGCATTCTTTAAATTTCTTTTATCTGTTACCGCATCTCTCAACGCATCCGTAAAACGACTTGCATTGCTTAAGCTATTTTGCTTAGCAGATATATCCCAGATAAAAGTATACATCCCTTCTATATTACCATTTTTTTCTGTGGCATAAAATGAATTGACTAAAACGGTTCCATTGGTATTGTTAATTTTCAAACGAATATCATCTAAGATCAAACTATTATTTACAATCGGCGTTTCAATCACTTCAGAGCCATCTGCAGCCATATACAATAAACTTACAACTGGTGCTGCATTTGACTGTTCCACATTTCTTAAACAGAATAAATTGCCATTATTGTCAAGGGCAAAATCAGAAAGATTACTTTTTTTATTTTGTGCATTGATACTGATTTTAGCTTCGTTCAGGAAAGCAAATGGCGTGGACAATGCCATGGTTTTAATTTTTATTGAAGATGGATTAGTTGTGTTCACACTGAAGAAGAGTAATTTTGATCGATCCTGACTTTCTATTAAATTAAATACTTTAGTGTTTGATCCTGGTCGGATTTTTTCTGCCGTATCCACTATAGTTGGCGTACCAACCAGTTGTCCTTTTTCATCCAATTCCGCTACCATCGCATACACTGTGGTTGCTGCTTGAAATTGATAGAAAGCATACACCCTATTTGATTTTGTAATAAACTCAATCGCGTTTAATTTTTTTGGTAGGAAAACTAAATCGTTTTGTTGCACCAATTGCATTTGATCATTATACTGCGCAATGGTCGAGATGCCCTCATTGTTTTTATAGATCCAATAACGACCATCCACTTTTCCTAAAACTTCGTATTGCATCTGGTCCTTATCTGTCTTTTGGATACCAGACATTACATAGCTTTGTGCTGCAACGCCCTGAAGGCCTGCCAAAACAAAAGCAATAAAAGATAAAAATGATTTTAGCATAAGATACAATTTTAGAATACAAATTTAATGTATTAATGTATCGTAGGCTTTAGATTTTTGTTAAAACAGCTGCATTTTCAGTGACCGCTAACTGATAGGTAGCCCCTAATTGAACGGGCATATTGTTTAAATCGTGGCTGATTGGAAAATCAAAGCAAATCGGATAATTGGCCCCCTTGGTTAATCTTAGAATCATTTCTATAACTGGTTCTCCAAATTCAGTTGCCTCGTCTTTCATGTCGGTGAACCCCCCCACAACAAGACCAGCTAATCCATCCAATAACCCTGCGTTTTTACATTGTATTAGCATGCGATCCACATTAAAATGATATTCCCCAACGTCCTCGATACATAAGATTTTGCCTTTCGTGTCCAATTGATTTTCGCCTCCAATTAAATGGGTCATCAAGCATAAATTACCACCTACCAATACCCCTTCTGAATGGCCTAAGCGATTGGCTGGGTGGGCTTTTGCTTGCACAGGCTGCACTGCTCCCTCCAACATTTGTTTCAATGCCATGATATAAGGAAGCCCAGCATCTCCTTTCCCAAATGCTGCAGACATAGGCCCATGAATACTTTGAATTTCGTGCTTTTGCAAGGCAGCATGTAAGATGGTAATATCGCTAAAACCAATCACCCATTTAGGATGGGCTTTAATTTTTGTAAAGTCTAATTGGGAAACAATCCTACTCAATCCATATCCACCACGGGCACATAAAATGGCATGTATTTCGGGGTCATCCATCATGGACTGCAATTCATTTTGTCTGTCCAAATCGGATGCAGCAAAATGACCAAACTGAGTGCCTACCGTCTTTCCAATACGCACCTGATAACCCCATGACTCAAGGACTTGCGCACAAATAGTCACTTTTTCCATTGGAATTGCGCCCGCCGGACAAAGAATGCCAATGGTACTTCCGGATGCTAGTTTAGACGGTTGAATCATACCACAATATTAAGTACTTTTGCTGCAATGAACACGCCTAAAAGATATTTGATTACAGCAGCACTTCCTTATGCAAATGGCTTAAAGCATATTGGCCATTTAGCGGGCGCTTATTTACCAGCCGACATCTATGTTCGCTATTTAAAAGCGCAACAAAGAGACGTTGTTTTTGTATGCGGAAGTGATGAACATGGAACAGCTATTCCTATTCAAGCAACCAAGGAGGGCACCACCGCTCAAGCCATCATAGACAAATACCATCCCATCATTGAACAGAATTTCAAGGACTTAGGTATTGCCTTTGATATTTACCACAGAACAAGCGACCCATTACACCATGCCACTGCATCTGAATTTTTCAAAAACTTAGAAACAAAAGGGGATTTAGAAATAAAAACCTCCGAACAATATTTTGACGAAGCGACCAATACTTTTTTAGCAGATCGATATATCAAGGGTACATGTCCTAGTTGTGGTCATAAGGAAGCCTACGGCGATCAATGTGAAAAATGTGGCAAGACTTTGAGTCCAGAAGAATTGATCAATCCGGTCAGTACATTAAGTGGTCAAGCGCCCATAAAAAAAGAAACATCACATTGGTACCTGCCATTAAATAGACATGAGGATTTTTTACGCGATTGGATTTTAAAAGAACATGCAAACGATTGGCGCCCTGCAGTATTGGGTCAGTGCAAAAGCTGGATTGACGGCGGTTTGCAAGCAAGAGCAGTCACCCGTGATTTAGATTGGGGGATTAAAGTGCCTGTTCCTGGAGGCGAAGGAAAAGTATTGTACGTTTGGTTTGACGCACCTATTGGATATATCAGTGCCACTAAGCAATGGGCACTTAATAATAATAAAGATTGGACGCCGTATTGGAATGACAAGGACACAAAATTGGTACACTTTATTGGCAAAGACAATATTGTATTCCATTGTATCATCTTCCCTGTGATGTTGAAATTGAATGGACATATTTTACCAGAGAATGTTCCAGCCAATGAGTTCATGAATTTAGAAGGCGATAAGATGAGTACTTCTAAAGGATGGAGTATCGAGATGGATGATTATATTAACAAATGGATTAAGAAAGAAAATGGTGGAGATGGACTTGCCGATAGTTTGCGCTTTTACTTAACTTCTATCGCACCTGAATCAAAGGATAGTGAATTTACATGGAAAGGTTTTCAAGAATCTGTGAATGGAGAATTAGTAAGCATCTTCGCGAATTTTGTGAATAGAACTTGGGTGTTGATGCATAAATTATGCAATGGCAAAGTGCCTCCTTTTCATACCGATTTAATTGCAGCAGAAGCAGCAAGCGACAATGCAACAGATAGCTTTAAAGGCATGATGGACGCAGTGAAGGTATCTAAAGAAAAGATTACGAATTTATTAGAGCAATATAAATTTAGAGAAGCACAATTTGAATTAATTGACCTTGCTAGAAAAGGCAACCAGTATATGCAAAAGCAAGAGCCATGGATTGTAGCAAAGACATTGGACCAAAATCCAGATGCACAAAAAATCATCGACAACACCATGCATGCTTGTTTACAATTATGTGCTAACCTAGCGATTCTTGCACAACCTTTCATTCCATTTACTGCAAAGAAAATGTGTTACATGATGAAGGTGGTAGACAAAATGTTAGAGTGGGAGAACGCAGGAAAATTTGATTTATTAAAAGTAGGTTACACCTTACGTGCACCTGAATTACTTTTTAGAAAAATAGAGAACGAAGAAATTGATGCAGAATTAGCACAGTTACAAGCCAATGTAGCTGCTAAAAAAACAACTATGGAAAATACAATTACAGAAAATCCAAAAGACAATAGCCTTAAACCAGAAATCGTGTTTGATGATTTTGGTAAGATAGATTTACGCGTAGGCACCATCATTGAAGCCAAGAAAGTAGAAAAAGCAGACAAGTTATTAGAGCTATTGGTAGACCTTGGATTTGAACAAAGAACCATCCTATCAGGTATCGCAATGCATTTTAAACCCGAAGAGGTTGTAGGTAAGCAAGTGACTATTGTTGCGAATTTAGCGCCAAGAAAAATGCGCGGCATCGAAAGCAAGGGTATGATCTTAATGGCCGAAGACGCTGCTGGAAAATTGTATTTTGTGAGGCCAAGCGAAGCAATTGCTGCAGGAAGCACAATTTCATAGATTTTAGAAATAATTAGAAAATATACTATTTCGTAGCGAGCGAGCGTAATTGAAAATATTTTCAAAAAGATTATTAGAAAATATACTATTCCGTAGCGAGCGTTCGAGCAAAGCGAGCGAGAGCCTAGGGATAGGTATATTTTCTAATTTAAGTAATATGAAAACCTATTCTATAAATAAAGGGCTTTTATATTACTTAAATGCACTCTTTTAATTCCTTCTCAGTATAAGCTAATCCATGATGTTTCAACACATCATCCGGTACGCCCTGCCATTGATTCGGGACATTCCCCATATAGCCAAGGTCTTTTATGCCAATCTCTGAAGTATAATAAGCAGTAGTGACTAAGTCTCTCATTTTATTAAAAAAGCTGACACCCTGCGCTACTTCTGGCTTTGCTTTTTTAGGATATGCGATTTCATCCACGATGCCAATTTGTTGTGCGCTTGTACAGCTCACAAAAGATTTTCCATGCTTATTGAAACTATGCAAGTCTAACCATCTTAATCCTCCTCTAACTGGCACTTGATGTTCCGGCATATCTTTTACAATGAATTCGATGAACGCTGGAACTTTAGCTTCGGAGGCAGAACCACTGGTTTCATCTTTTGGCATAATGATATCGCCTAATACAGTGATGGTAGTCATTTCGTGCTCATCAAAGAATGTTGGTTCAGCGTTGACTTTTACCAAATAATCTTTTTCTTCCTGCATGCGGTCGTCCAAATTAAATTCAGAAACGGTTGTCTTCTCGCTTTTACAAGCTTGTATTACAACACCTGCAGAAACTGTTCCGAGGATTAATGCTTTAATGGATTTTCTTCTGTCCATGGTATTTATGAATTAAAAAATTATAAATTTTGTTTTTGGTCGTGTGAAGTTTGTTTCAAAAAATTTAAACATCCTTCACACTTCTTTTTATTATTTTAAAAACAAAATCTACAGATTTTGTTTTTGTAACTGATCCAAAATGTATTCCGATGTGCGCATTGACAATGCCAAAATAGTCCAAGTGATATTCTTATCTGCTTGAGACGTAAATACAGAGCCATCTACACAAAATAAATTCTTACAATCATGCGCTTGTCCCCATGCATTCAATGGTGCTGTTTTTTTATCCGAACCCATACGCACTGTGCCTGCTTCGTGAATTATATTTCCGGGATTTGATAAGCCATAATTATTTGTAGCATCATCTTGATCTCCCCATGTAATGACAGCACCCATTTCATGCATGATTTCACGGAATGTTTCTTTCATGTGTTTTGCTTGCTTGATTTCATATTCTGAATGCTTGCAATCAAAATTTAAAACCGGTATGCCATATTTGTCTACCACATTTGGGTCTATCTTACAATGGTTTTCAAAACGAGGTACTGCTTCTCCACGCCCACCCATGCCTACACTCGCACCATAAAAGAAACGTACATCTTCTTTTAATGAACTACCATATCCACCTTCTTCTTTCGTTTTTCCATTCACTTGGAATTTGCCATTCAAACCTTGCGTGCCCATACCAAATCCATAACCTGGCTGGCTCATACCACCCCAATATTCAATATGGTAACCACGTGGGAAATCTAATTTTTTATTGTCTAACCACCATGGTGTATAAACATGCATGCCACCAACACCATCTTCGTTATAACGCTTACGCCCCATTAAATTAGGAATCACTCCACCCAATGCAGCGCCAGTTGAATCATGTAAATAATGCCCCACTGCGCCAGAATTATTGGCCAATCCATTTGGATGTTTTTGTGATTTAGAATTTAACAACAAACGTGCGGTCTCACAAGTGCTTGCACCAAGGATCACTACTTTTGCATTAATCTGATATTCTTGTTTATCGGATTTGTTGACGTAAGAAATGCCTTTTGCTTTTCCTTCATTATCTGTCAATACTTCACGCGCCATCGCACCTGTAATCAAATCTACATTCCCTGTCATCACTGCTGGTCTTACCAAAACAGATGATGAAGAAAAATCTCCGTACACTTTACAAGAACGATTACATTGGCCACAATAAAAACATACACCACGCTCATCATTTATTTTTTTTGTTAAAATAGATAGACGAGAAGGGATCACTGGGATATTGATACCAGTAGCCGCTTTCTTAAACATCAATTCGTGTAGTCTTGGTTTTGGAGGTGGTAAAAAAATACCATCTGGATCATTCTCTAAACCTTCATTCGTTCCATATACACCTATCAATTGATCTATTTTATCATAATAAGGTTTTACATCTTCGTACCCAATTGGCCAATCATCTCCTAATCCGTCGATGCTTTTTCTTTTAAAATCTCTTGGACCAAATCTTAATGAAATACGTCCCCAGTGATTGGTTCTTCCTCCCACCATTCTCGCTCTCCACCAATCAAAATGATCGGAACCTTTTGTTTGCGTATAGGGCTCACCATCTATTTCCCAACCCCAGAAAGAGGCATCGAAATCACCAAAGGGTCTCATTTTTGTACTGGCTCCCCGACGAGGGGATTCCCAAGGATTTTTCATCTGAGAAGAATGCTTTGCAGGATCAAAATCTGGGCCTGCCTCTAGTAAACATACTTTCAATCCAGCTTTTGCTAAAACATATGCAGCCATGCCTCCACCAGCACCAGAACCAACTATGACTGCGTCGTAATTTTTAGGTGCCACTTTAACTTGAAAATCAGACATAAAAGAATCGTTTTTCTGGTGATTATTTGAACTATGAATTTACTTGATTTTATTTATGGTTGGATGATTTTATAGAAATGTTTTTGGTATGGGATTAAAAAGCAGCAAAAAATAAAAGGCCCCGTTTATGGGGGCCTTTTGAAAAATCATAAGAGGATGTTTTTGTGAATTTTATATTTTATAAAAATTCACAAAAAATCAACTACAACCCATAGATGTTCCGCAGTTCAAACATTTGTAACAAGTACCGCTACGTATAGTGATATGTCCACAAGTGCTACAAGCAGGTGCATCGCTTTGCATGCTCTTTGCTGCTGCAGTAATATTGTCCATTGAACCACCTTCGTTGACAGCTGCTACCACATTTGCTTTAGCAGCAGTCACTTGAGTAGCTGGAGCAGTTACGCGAATGCTACTCAATTCAGGCTTTCCCACAAGGGTGATGTCTCCCTCCTCTCCTAAGTTCTCAACTGTAGGCTTATCTAATACATGTACTAAATCTGTTCTGCCTAAATATTCATAAGCTAAGGCACGGAAGATAAAGTCCACAATAGACGTGGTTGTTTTAATATTTGGATGATCCACCATACCTGATGGTTCAAATTTTGTGAATACAAACTTGTCAACAAACTCTTCTAAAGGCACACCATATTGTAAACCAACAGAGATAGAGATAGCGAAACAGTTCATTAAGCTACGAAGGGTTGAACCTTCTTTTGCTAAGTCGATGAATAATTCACCAACCGTTCCGTCATTATATTCACCTGTTCTTAAGAACAATACTTGACCACCAATACGTGCTTTTTGTGTAAAGCCACGACGCTTAGCTGGTAAGGATTTGCGCTCAACAATACGAGATAATTGACGCTTCAATACCGTATCGGTTGAAGTCGTCATTCTTTTTTGTACCTCTTCCAATAATTCGTCAACTGTTAAGTTACTCAAGTCAACCAATTGAGAAGTAGTTGCTTCTTCAGATGCTTCAGCACTATCCGTTTTCGTTTTCTTATCAGATTTTGTAGATAATGGTTGGCTTAATTTAGAACCATCACGATAAATCGCATTTGCTTTTAAACCTAATGACCAACTCATTAAATAAGAATCTGCAATTTCTTCTACAGTCGCTTCGTGTGGAAGGTTAATTGTTTTTGAAATTGCGCCAGATAAGAATGGTTGACATGCTGCCATCATTCTAATATGTCCGTGCGCATGAATGTATCTAACGCCTTTCTTACCATTTTTGTTGGCACAATCAAAGATGGACAAATGCTCGTCTTTCAATGCTGGAGCACCTTCTACAGTCATGGTACCACATACATAATCATTTGCTTCGTCAATTTGATCTTCGCTAAATCCTAGAGCTTCTAATAAACTAAAGCTCCAGTCCGCGAATACTTCTTCCTTGAATCCTAATCTTGTTAAACAAGCATCCCCTAAAGTGAAACGGTTGAAGATGAATCCAATTTCAAATGCTGATCTTGCAGCACCATTTAATTTATCAATTTCTTCTTGCGTGAACCCTTTAGCCAATAAGCTTTTATTATTGATATATGGTGCACCTTCGAAATTAGCATGACCCACGGCAAAATTAACAATCGCATCATTTTGCTTCTGTGTATAGCCTAAATTCTTTAATGATTGAGGTACAGATTGGTTGATGATTTTGAAATAACCGCCACCAGATAATTTTTTGAACTTAACCAATGCAAAATCTGGTTCAACACCTGTTGTATCACAATCCATTACTAAACCAATCGTTCCAGTTGGCGCAATCACTGTTGTTTGGGCGTTTCTGTAACCATATTTTTCTCCTAATTTCACTGCATCATCCCAAGCCTTTGTTGCAGCTTTTAATAAGTAGTCAGGCGTGAATTGTGCCTTAATACCTTGAGGCTTTATTTCAATACCTACATAGGCGTCTTCTGCATCATAAGCAGCTGCACGGTGGTTACGCATTACACGTAACATATCTTCTTTGTTCTCTTGGTATCTATCAAATGCACCTAAGAAGGAAGCCATCTCTGCAGATGTCTTATACGCTACTCCCGTCATGATGGCTGTGATTGCACCTGCAATACCACGTGCTTCTTCACTATCATAAGCAATACCACTTACCATCAACATAGAACCTAAGTTAGCAAAACCTAAACCTGTCGTTCTGTAATCATAAGATAATTGCGCTACTTCTTTAGAAGGGAACTGCGCCATTAAAATAGATACTTCTAATACAGTCTGCCATAATCTTGTCGTATATTCAAAACCTTCTACGTCAAATGAATTATCTGATTCGTTGAAGAATTTTCTTAAGTTAATAGAAGCCAAGTTACATGCAGTATTGTCTAAGAACATGTATTCAGAACATGGGTTAGATGCATTGATACGGCCACCTTTTGGACAAGTATGCCATTCGTTGATGGTGGTATCATATTGTGTACCTGGATCTGCACAACGCCATGCAGCGTTCGCAATTTGATCCCATACTTCTCTTGCTGGAATAGATTTCATCACACGACCATCGGTACGTGCTTTTAATTCCCAATTACCATCTTCAGACAATGCTTTAAAAAAGCTATTTGGAATACGTACAGAGTTGTTTGAGTTTTGACCTGAAACAGTTGCATAAGCTTCTCCTTCATATCCATTGTCATAACCTGCAGCAATTAAGGCAGCAACTTTATCTTCCTCTTGTACTTTCCAGTTAATGAATTCTAATATTTCTGGATGATCTAAATCTAAACAAACCATTTTAGCAGCACGACGTGTTGTACCACCAGACTTGATTGCACCAGCAGCACGGTCTCCAATTTTCAAGAAACTCATTAAGCCGCTAGAAGAACCACCACCAGATAATTTTTCGTTGGCTCCTCTAATATGAGAGAAGTTTGTTCCAACACCAGAACCATATTTAAAAATTCTTGCTTCTCTTGTCCATAAGTCCATGATACCTCCCTCGTTCACTAAATCATCACTCACACTCAAGATAAAACATGCGTGCGGTTGAGGACGCTCATAAGCGCTTGTTGAACGCTTTAATTGCTTATCGGTAGGATCTACATAATAGTGCCCTTGTGCGCCACCAGTGATACCATAGCTTTCGTGCAAACCCGTGTTAAACCATTGTGGTGAATTTGGCACACATGCTTGGTTTAAAATACTATATACTAATTCTTCGTAAAATACTTGTGCATCATTTGTTGTTGTGAAATAGCCATAACGCTCTCCCCAAACTCTCCAACAATTAGCCATACGATGCGCTACCTGTTTGACAGTTGTTTCTCTACCCAAAGAACCATCGGCTTGAGGTACACCCGCTTTTCTGAAATATTTTTGTGCAAGGATATCCGTTGC
>CAMCHR010000032.1 GCA_945874755.1 Chitinophaga pinensis | reverse complement strand
ATTAAAGAAACACTGCTTGCAAGCATGCCCACACCAGATTCATGAAACCCCACAGAGAACTTTTTGTTCGGTGTGACGAATTTTGGGTTGATTTTTTGAAAAAGGGGCATCCACTCCCCATTGGTTGCTGCAGATATAATAACTCTCATAGGATAAAGTTCCATCAAATTTATATCTTTGCAAAAAGAAACGGTGATGGTATACTTAACTCGAGTGGAACATTTTAACGCAGCCCATAAATTATCCAACCCAAATTGGTCCAAAGAAAAAAATGAGGAGGTGTTTGGGGTTTGTGCTAATGAAAATTGGCATGGACACAACTATGAGTTATTAGTGACTATCAAGGGTACGCCCAATCCTGATACCGGCTTTTTGTTTGATGTAAAAAAACTAAGTAGCATCATTAAAAAGCAGGTCATAGATGAATTAGACCATAAGAACCTAAACTTAGATGTACCCTTTATGGAAGGGCAATTGTGTTCCACCGAGAACTTAGCGATTGCCATTTGGAAGCAGTTGCAACCACATATACCTTCGGAAGTGCAATTGCATTGCGTTAAATTATACGAGACCCAGCGTATCTATGTGGAGTATTTTGGATAAATTTTACCAAAATAGTTAACATAATCCTTTTTTATCTCTTTTTGCCCATTTTGTTTAATTTATTTTATGTTAATGTTAAACATTATCAGCGCATCCTTGTTCTATATAATGTAACTTTATCCTCTTAATTTTGAACTATGGAACATCAAGTGGCGGTATATCGAAAAGAGCATTTTAATGCCGCGCACAAATTGTACTGTGCAGACTGGACAGACGAAGAGAACAAACGTGTTTTTGGTGCATGTAGTAATCCTAATTATCATGGACATAATTACGACTTGATTGTAAAAGTAGTAGGTGTACCCGATCCAATCACTGGATTCGTGATCAACACCAAGGACTTGAGCAAAATTGTTGGAGAAGAAGTTATAGCCCGATTTGACCACAAAAATTTAAACCTAGACACCGAGTTGTTTAAAAATTTAAATCCATCTGCAGAAAACATTGCGATTGTGATTTACAATTTATTAAGACCTCGTATTGCTGAGCAATTAGCATTAAAAATTCGACTTTATGAAACAGAAAGAAACTTTGTTGACTACCCCGCTTAGTGAACAAAAAATTGAATTAAGCCATTTAATCATCGAAGAAATGGGCGATGAGCACAAAGCAAGCTCAGTAGATACACCAATGCGTGCAGACGCTTTTGATAAAACAGACGAAGAAAAGATTGCCTTGATAGAGCCGCATTTTAGAGCCATCATGGAAACAATAGGATTGGACTTAAATGACGATAGCTTAAAAGGTACACCGCTCAGAGTCGCTAAAATGTATGTGAAAGAATTGTTCCAAGGATTGAACCCGGCGAACATGCCAAGCATGACCTTGTTTGAAAATAAATTTCAGTACAATGAAATGTTGGTCGAAAAAAATATCAATTTCTATACCAATTGTGAACACCATTTTGTGCCATTCTTTGGTAAAGCGCATGTAGCGTATATCAGTAGTGGTAAAGTAATTGGATTAAGTAAATTGAACAGATTGGTAGAATATTTTTCTAAACGTCCACAGGTACAAGAGCGTTTGACCATGCAAATTGGTAAAGCTTTACAGACCGTTTTACAAACACAAGATGTAGCTGTTTTTTTAGATGCAAAACATTTATGTGTTGCAAGTAGAGGCGTAAAGGACGATAGTTCTAATACTATTACCACTTATTTTGGTGGAAAGTTCCAAGAAGAAAGTACAAAGGCTGAATTTTTAAAATATTTGGACATCAATCCTTAATCATTTAGTTTATAGTTTGGTGATAAGTTAGTTCGTAAGTAAATGGTGAAGCCTAGCTTCACCATTTTTATTTGTATAATGGATGCTTTGATTTATTTTTGGCCAAACGATTGAATATGTCAAAAAATGCATTTGTATTCCCAGGACAAGGAAGTCAGTTTTCTGGAATGGGAAAAAATTTATACGAGTCCAATGAAGCTGCAAAAGCCTTATTCGAAAAAGCCAATGAAATTGTAGGCTTCCGTATTAGCGATATCATGTTTGAAGGAACAGATGAGCAATTAAAACAAACCAATGTCACTCAACCGGCAGTATTTATTCATTCTGTGATTGCTTTTTTAACAACAGATCATACAACACCAGATATGGTTGCAGGACATTCTCTTGGAGAATTTAGTGCACTCGTAGCCAATCAAACTTTAAGCTTTGAAGATGCATTAGGTTTAGTGAGCATCCGTGCAAAAGCAATGCAAGCCGCTTGTGCATTAGAACCATCTACGATGGCTGCAGTATTGGCTTTAGCCGATGAAAAGGTAGAAGAGATATGTGCAACAGTTTCGAAAGAAACAGGTGAGGTCGTGGTGCCAGCAAATTACAATTGCCCGGGACAGTTAGTGATATCGGGTTCAGTTAAAGGAATAGAAATTGCTTGCGAACAAATGAAAGCAGCAGGTGCAAAACGTGCGTTGGTTTTACCAGTAGGAGGCGCATTTCATAGTCCATTAATGGATCCAGCAAAAATTGAATTAGCGGCAGCAATCGAAGCAACTACATTCAACAATCCTATCTGTCCAGTATATCAAAATGTGACTGCATCTGCAGTGACAGACCCAACACAAAT
This sequence comes from Chitinophaga pinensis, assembly GCA_945874755.1. Classification (GTDB taxonomy): domain Bacteria; phylum Bacteroidota; class Bacteroidia; order Chitinophagales; family Chitinophagaceae; genus Sediminibacterium; species Sediminibacterium pinensis_B. The sequence continues at coordinate 18,565 of CAMCHR010000032.1, read as the reverse complement.
CAAGCAAAACTTAATCGCACAATTAACCGGCGCCGTTAAGTGGACACAAACGGTACAAGCAATGGTAGCCGACGGTGCTTCGCATTTTACAGAAGTTGGTCCTGGTAAGGTTTTACAAGGATTGGTGCAAAAAGTACACAAAGAAGCTGTGGTAGACGGCGTAAACTAAAATTTAACACGAAAAATTAAAATACAATCGAACAGTTAACCCATTCAGGATCAAAATTTGCATTGTATTTTTTATAGAAATTAATAGCAGGCTCATTCCAATCTAATACCTGCCAGTTGATGCCCTTAAATCCTTTTTCTTTTGCTTCTACTATCAATACATCCATTAATTGGCTACCAATTTTTTGACCACGCATGTCTTCTGTGACTAAAATATCTTCTAGGTACATTCTTTGTCCCTTCCAAGTAGAGTAGCGTACATAATACAATGCCATCCCTATCACTACACCTTGTGCCTCGGCTACAAATGCCCACCATACTGGATTTGCACCAAATCCACTTTCCTCAAAATGGGTAAGCGATACAGTGACTTCGTCTGGGGCTTTTTCGTAAGTAGCTAGTTCTTGGATCAATTCCATCATACGTACACAATCTTTACGAACAGCTTTGCGAATTATAATATCCATAAGAACTTATTAATAGCGTTATGATTTAATGATTATACATGCAAGCATAAAAATCTAATTAGAGGCAAATGAGATTTTTTATAAATTACAAAGACGCTTTAGCCAATGCCTGTGCTAAATCTGCTTCTAGGTCTTCTATATTTTCAATACCCACACTCATTCTAATTAAGCCATCTGTAATACCATACTTGATTCTTTCTTCTTTTGGTATAGACATATGGGTCATACTTGCTGGATGTGACACTAAAGTATCTACAGTGCCTAAGGAAACTGCACGCGTACATACTTCCACCGCGTTAATGAATTTCTTACCAGCTTCAATACCTCCTTTTAGTTCAAAACTAATTAAGGGTGCATGCTGCTTCATTTGTTTTTTAGCAATCTCATGTTGTGGGTGTGTTGCAAGTCCTGTATAATTCACATGTGCAATGGCAGGATGTGCTGCTAAAAAATGAGACACTTTTGCTGTATTGCTACAATGTCTTTCCATTCTAACTTCTAAAGTCTTCATGCCTTGTATTAATAAATAGGCATCAAAGGCATTGCTATTGCCACCCATTAATGCATGCCATTTCCAAGCTTTTTTATTCATAAATTCCAAATCCTTTCCTAACAATACACCATGCAATGCCGATCCGTGTCCGTTTAAAAACTTAGTAGCGGAATGAAATACAAAATCTGCGCCTAGGGCAAATGGTTGTTGTAAATAAGGTGTAGCAACGGTATTGTCCACCGAAACTTTAATCCCATGTGCTTTTGCAATGGTGCATATCGCTTGAATGTCTACACATTGTAATGTAGGATTCGCAGGTGTTTCAAGGTGAATTAATTTTGTGCTTGGATTGGCTTTAATGGTTTCAATTAAAAGATGTTCATCATGGATATCAATTAAAATAATTTTCACGCCAGCTTCTACCAAAACTTTTTGCATTAATTCTTGAGAGCCTCCGTATAATGAATAATGTGAGATCAATGTATCACCTGCACTTAGATTACTAAAAAATAAAGTAGTCATAGCAGCTTGTCCACTTGAATGTAATAATGCTTTTAGCTCTAAGGGTGCGCCTTGTTCATTCATTAATCCATGCGCTTCCAATGCTGCAATAGTTTCCTCTGCTGCAGTGAAAGTGGGATTGCCCCATCTTGTATACAATCTAGTTTTATCATCTCCTTTAAAACGTTCCATGCCTTGCTCTGCAGAATCAAATGTAAATGTAGAAGTGGCATAGATCGGTGTGGTGTGCGAAAAATTATCATTGTCATGTCCCGCAGTATGAAGTGCTACTGTGCTAATTCCTTTAAATTTCTTTTGACTCATAATGCGGTTTTTTAAATGATTCGATTGCTACTTTCTAAAGATACAATTAATAAGCCCATTTAACCCAAGCTGCACCCCAGGTAAATCCTCCACCAAAAGCAGCCAATATTAAATTATCTCCTTTATTCAATTGTGACTCCCATTCCCATAAACATAATGGAATGGTGGCGGCTGTAGTATTGCCATATTTTTGAATATTGATCATTACTTTTTCCTTAGGTAAGCCAACACGGTCTGCAGTGGCATCAATGATTCTTAAGTTTGCTTGGTGTGGCACTAACCATGCAATATCTTCTCCTGTTAAATTATGTTTTTCCATTAGTTCGGCACTCACATCTGCCATGCCTTTTACTGCGAATTTAAAAACTGGCTGTCCGTCTTGGAAAGCATAATGTTCTTTAGCCATTACAGTCTCTACAGAGGCTGGCTTTAAACTTCCTCCAGCTTTGATATGTAAGTATTCTCTACCAACGCCATCGCTTTTTAGAATCGCATCCTGAAATCCATCCTCGTCTGCACTTGGCTCTAATAAAACTGCGCCAGCGCCATCTCCAAAAATGATACAAGTTGCTCTATCTGAGTAATCAATAATTGAACTCATTTTATCCACGCCCACCACAATCACTTTTTTATACCTTCCTGCTTCTACAAAACTTGCACCAGTTGTTAAAGCAAATAAGAAACCACTACATGCTGCACCTAAGTCAAACCCAAATGCATTTTTAGCACCAATTTTATCGCCAATAATATTTGCTGTTGCAGGGAATACCATGTCGGGAGTCACTGTGGCACAAATAATACAATCTATTTCTAAAGGGTCTAACTGCTTTTTTTGTAGAATTTCTTCTATGGCTTTTGCAGCCATGTCGGAACTTGCTTTACCTGGTTCTCTTAAGATTCTACGCTCTGAAATACCGGTTCTACTTCTGATCCACTCATCGTTGGTATCTACTAACTTTTCTAAATCAAAATTGGTTAATTTGGTCTCTGGGACATATCCTCCAACCGAGGTGATTGCTGCTTTCAGCTTTTGGGCCATAGTTCGTTGCTTTGTTTGGCTACAAATATCTTAAAAAATGCTTAAGAATCACGTAAAATGGCCATTTTTCATTGCTTAAGTGTTATTTTTGAAGCCATTATGATTGCATTTTTACAAGGAAATTTTGTCCAGTTGACCCCAGCAAAACTGATTGTGGATGTTGGCGGCGTAGGCTATGAAGTCAATATCAGTTTGAACACTTATGAATCCATCTCTGGTAAAGAGAAGGGGTTGCTACATACCTATCTTCATCTAACTGAAAATTCCCAGGTACTTTTTGGATTTTTTGGGCAGGATGAAAAAGAACTTTTTATGCAGCTCATAAGTGTGTCAGGTGTTGGCGCAAGCACAGCTAGGATGATGTTATCGGGGATGCGTCCAGACGAAATTATCCGTGCAATTGTGCAAGGTGATGCACGTCAATTAGAACAAATAAAAGGGATCGGCAAAAAATCAGCAGAGCGCTTGGTCTTAGAGTTAAAAGATAAATTGGCAAAATTGCCAATGCAGCTATCAGGGGGTTCCACATTTAGTAAGTCCACGCCGCATCAAGACGCTATACAAGCATTGGTTTCATTAGGGATTCAAAAAGCAGTTGCAGAAAAAGCAATTGATAAGGCGATACAATCAGAAGGGTCGGATGTCTCTTTAGAAATTTTGATCAAACAAGCCCTCAAAAATTGTTAATCACTCATCTTTAATGCTTTATTCTTGAGATTTTTTCACTCTGTCATGTTCTTGTCTACACTACTTCTAATGAAGCAGACGAGTCATGCACAAGATACAAGCAAATTAATAGCGCCATTTAAAGACACCATTACTAAGAAGACTTCAGATACTTTGGTGGGTAAACTAAGGTATCCAATTGCAGATAGAAGGGCTGATTTTTTATCACAGCCAAGTAATAATCCTTTTGATATAAGAGATTCAAGTGTACTTAAACGAAAAGTAGATTATGATCCTGCAACTAAGCAATATTATATTACAGAGAAACTGGGTGATGGGTACAATCGTTTTCCTTCGACATTAAGTTTTGACGAATTCTGGAAATTAAAAACACGTAAGGATGAGCAAGCTTATTTTATGCAACGTGCCAATTCGCTTGGTGTATTAAACAGAAAAATTACAAGACCTAAAACAAAAGTATTTAATAGTTATTTTGATCGATTATTTGGCAAGACAGGATCGGATTTAAAAATTGATATAAAACCAGTTGGAGAGATCAATATTAGGGCAGGATATCAAGGACAGAATGTAAAAAATCCAACCTTGCCTGAGCGTGCCAGAAGAAACGGTGGATTTGATTTTGATGCCAATACCAATTTCAGCATGAATGCAAGTATTGGAGACAAGCTTAAGTTCCCAATTAATTTAAATTCATTGTCTAATCTTGGATTTGACAATCAGATTAAATTAAATTATAAGGGTAAAAAAGATGAAGTTATTAAGTTTATTGAAGCGGGTAATATCAATTATATTTCTCGAAGCACTTTGATTCCAAGCACACAAAATTTATTTGGATTAAAGGCTCAATTGCAATTTGGAAAATTATTTGTATCTGGTGTAATTGCAAATCAGAAATCGCAACGGCAGTCTATGGCCTTGCAGGGTGGTTCTTCTACACAACGATTCCAAAAAAAGTTAGATGACTATGAAGAGAATAGACACTTTTTACTAGCGCAGTATTTTAGGAATAATTATAATAAAGTAATGAGTACTTTGCCGGTACCAAATTCTCAAATACAAATTAAGCGTATCGAAGTTTGGGTGACCAATCGCAATGGTCAAACAACCAATGCAAGGGATGTAGTGGGTTTGGCAGATCTTGGAGAATCTTACAATCCTAGTAACCCATTGCCAGACAATAATGCGAATACTTTGTATTCAACAATCAAAGATAATCTCGATGCCAGAATTCCTTCTAGAGTTTCAGGCGTCTTAGCTAGAGCTAATTTGAGATCAGCAGAAGACTATGAACGCACATTTGCAAGAAAGCTGACTGAAAATGAATATTTTTTCAATCAACAAGTTGGATTCTTATCTTTAAATATTCCGCTACAGGCAGATGAAGTATTGGCTGTTGCTTTCCAATACGCCTACAATGGTAAAATTTATCAAGTGGGTGAATTTTCTGAAGGGGTTGCTTTAGATCCGCAAAATGGTGTACAACAAGTTTTATATTTAAAATTATTAAAAGCAACCACACAAAGAACAGATTTGCCTATCTGGGATTTGATGATGAAAAACGTTTACTCTTTGGATTTATTTGGATCTATTCAGCAACAAGATTTTCAATTGAATGTATTATATGAAGAACCAGGTGCTGGATTAAAAAGATACTTGCCTCAGGTAGCTGATTCAAATTATGAGGGGAAGTCGTTGATTAAAATTTTAAAATTAGATCGATTAAACAATCGCAACGATCCTCAACCCGACGGGGTATTTGATTATGTAGAAGGCTATATGGTCTTGTCGAATATGGGCCGAATCGTTTTTCCTTTGTTAGAGCCTTTTGGTAAGGATTTGAAGGATATCGCATTTACAAAAAATGGTTCAGTCAATGAGGCTTTAGTAAATAAATATGTATTTACACATTTATATGATAGTATCAAAGCCATAGCACAAACCTATGCCAACCTGAATCGTTTTGTTATGGAAGGCCAGGTGAAAGGGAGTTCGGGTGGTTCTGAGATTAGTTTAAATGCTTTCAATGTGCCACAAGGTTCTGTGAGCGTGCGTGCGGGTGGACAAATTTTAAAAGAAGGATTGGATTATATGGTTGACTATGGTTCTGGTACTGTTAGAATCATTAATCCTGGTATTTTGAGTTCTAATATTCCTGTAGATGTATCATTTGAAAATAATTTAGGTTTTGGATTTCAGGAGCGAGGGTTTAGGGCATTGCGGATTGATTATTTAGCGAGTAAGAATTTTAATTTTGGATTCTCCTCATCACGTTTGAATGAACGGCCATTTTTTACAAAGACTAATTTTGGATCCGACCCAATAAAAAATTCGATGTATGGCTTTGACTTTAATTATAAAAAGGATTTACCTGGTTTAACAAGACTCTTGGATAAACTTCCATTTTATAGTACCAAAGCAAAGTCCTCTATTGTGGCGTATGGGGAAGCTGCATTTCTTAAGCCTGGGCATGCGCAACAAATTGGCAAATGGGGATCTGGTGTGGTGTATCTAGATGATTTTGAAGCTACAAGAACCAATATTGATTTAAGGTTTCCATTCAATGCATGGACATTGGCATCCACGCCTCAAAGTAAGCTAAATGATTCTGATCCTGATAGATTTTCAAAATTTCCAGAGGCCTTTTTATCAGATTCAATTGACTACAATAAAAATAGAGCAAGATTAGCTTGGTATACGATTGAGCCCAATTTACAAGACCGAAATAGTGCCAATAATCCATTAGCAAATAATGTGAAAGCATTGAGTGATTCAAGAATTCGTCAGGTATTTACCAATGAATTGTTTCCTCAAAGAACAACCAATATCACAGATGTTCAATTGCCTACTTTTGATTTAAGTTATTATCCAAAAGAAAGAGGCCCCTATAACTATAATTATGATGGCAGTGAATTAGACGCAGCCCTACCTGGAAAATTTAATAAAGAAGCGGCTTCTAAAAAATGGGGAGGTATTATGCGTGCATTGGATCAAACAGATTTTGAAACAGGCATCATTGAATATGTTGAATTTTGGGTACAGAATCCATTCAATGATAGTACCAAAGCAACAAAAGGTAAATTAATTCTAAACTTGGGAAATGTGAGTGAGGACATCTTAAAAGACGGAAGACGTTTTTATGAAAACGGTATGCCAACGCCTACTAGTCCTGCAAGTACTGAAAGCTCAACTTGGGGAAGAGTCCCAACGAATCCAATACAAGTAACCAATGCGTTTAGTAATAATCCCGAAGACAGAAAATTTCAGGATGTGGGTTTTGATGGACTAGGTGATGATGAGGAAAGAATTAAAAGAGCCTATTTGATCAATCAAATTGGTAACAATGTAGTTGCGGAGCAGTTCAAAAAAGATCCTTCTGCAGATAACTATGTATGGTATCGAGATGCAAGTTATGATGCTGCTGGTGCAAATATTTTAAATAGGTATAAGTATTTTAACAATCCACAAGGCAACTCTGCATTAGCTGGAAATAGTCAATTTAGTAGTGCAGCCACTTTATTGCCCGACAATGAGGATTTAAATAGAGATAATACTTTAAATGAGACAGAAGCATATTTTGAATATGAGATTGATTTACAAAAAGGCAGGGTAAATACGTCTAAATATGTGACGGATTCAAAAACTGTGAATGTGACTTTACCAGATGGCTCAAAATTACAAGAAAGTTGGTATTTATTTAGAGTGCCACTAAGGTCACTAGATGCAAAAAAAATTGGCGGTATTCGTGATTTTAAATCGATTCGATTTTTAAGAATGTATTTAACAGGATTCGAAGACGATATCACCATGCGTTTTGCAAGACTTGATTTAGTTCGTAATCAATGGAGGCAATATGGCTATGAGATTAACTATTCTAATGATTATAAACAAATTCCTACAAGTACAACGACCTCACTCAATACCTTAGCTGTAAGTTTAGAAGAAAATGGGAATAGATTGCCAGTAAATTATGTCATACCACCAGGCATTGAAAGAATTCAACTATTAAGCAATAATGGAGTAAATCTATTGCAAAATGAACAAGCACTTGCCTTGCAAGTGAAGTCGCTCAATAAAAATGAAGCCAGAGGGGTATTTAAAACTATGAATATTGACGTTAGACGTTACGGTAAATTATCAATGTTTCTTCATGCTGAAAGTATAATTAATAAGATTCCTGTTAAAGATGGCAATTTAACTGCAGTGATTAGAATTGGGCAAGACTTTCAAAATAATTTTTATGAAGTTCGAATACCTTTAAAAGTTACGCCACCTGTAGGTACTTCTCCTTATACAAATGAGCAATCTACTATTGTTTGGCCTAATGAATTAAATGTCAATTTTAGTGATCTAATCCAACTTAAAATTGACAGAGACAATTCTGGTAAGTCAGACTCTGCTGCTAGATATATTAATGATCAAAAATATATGGTATTTGGTAATCCAAATTTGGGAGAAGTCCGTGGTATCTTAATTGCAGTAGAAAATACAAATTCAACTTCTGCGATTGACGCAGAAGTTTGGGTAAATGAATTAAGACTTTCAGATTTAGATGAACGTAGTGCTTGGGCTGCACTTGGTCGCATGGATTTAGTTTTAGCAGACCTAGGAACTGTGGCAGTTTCTATTAATAATAGGACTTCTGGTTTTGGTAGCATTGAACAAAAAATGAATGAACGTTCTAAAACAGGATTTACGCAGTTGGACATTGCCACTAATATTGATGCCGGAAAATTATTGCCTAAACAAGTAAAGATTTCATTGCCAGTATTTGCTGGTATCAATAAGACACAGGAAAATCCAGAATTTGATCCTTTTAATAAAGATGTTCTATATAAAGATAAAATTAATAAAACAAAAGACGCCTTCAAGAGAGATTCAATCAAAAATGCATCGATAGATCAAACCACTATAAAGACTTTAAATTTTACAAATGTTCGATTCATGCCTGGTAAGAAAAATACCATGCTGAGTATTAGTAATTTAGATTTTAGTTATTCTTACAGTGAATTAAAACAAAGTAGTCCTCTGATTGAACTTAATCAGGTAGTGAAGCAACGTGGTTCAATAGGATATACGTTTAACAATACAGGAAAATCTTATCAGCCATTTTCAAAATTGATTAAAACCAAATCCCCTTGGTTCTCTCTAATCAAGGATTTTAATTTTTCTCCTACACCAAGCTTAATTAGTTATCGCACTATATTTGATCGTCAATTTGGAGAGTATAGGCCTAGAGTCATTGATCCATATAATAGGGGAATCGCTTCTGCAGATACAACTTATGATAAGTACTTTACCATGGGGCGCATTTTTAATCTTCGTTGGCCTGTCACAAGATCTATGAGTATAGATGTGGTAGCAAACTTGAATTCAAGAATTGATGAACCAGATGGAAGAATTGATAGCAAAGAGAAAAGAGATTCCTTAACAAGGATGTTGATAAGAGGAGGTCGTAATACATTGTACAATCAACGATTAACGATGCGTTATGATTTACCAACCAGTAAATTCCCATTAACAGATTGGATATTGGCAAGTTATAATGTATCTACTAATTATAATTGGATAGGAGCAAGTAGGTTATTAACTTCTTTGGGTAATACCATTGAAAACACACTTTCGCATCAAGTTAACGCACAATTTAATTTTAATAATTTTTACAACAAATCTAAATTCATTCGATCTGCTTTGTCCAATGCTCAACCGACCCCAATACAGTCTAATCCATTGTCTAATCAATTAGTCATTAAAAAAGAAGATGCATTAAATGGACTGACAGGCAAGGCTAGAGATTCTGCATTTAAAATATGGAAGGATGCAAGAAAACAGGAACGTATTGCAATGAGGGTGCTTAAAGCAAATGAAGTATTATTTATATCAAAACCAATAAAGTCATTAGTTGGCTTACTGACAATGGTTCAAAATGCTTCTCTGGATTATGCAGAAAATTATAATAGTCGTTTACCAGGATTTATGTCTGGTGTACAGTTTATAGATAAAGACTTTAATGGATTTGCCCCTGGATTTGATTATGCCATGGGTAAGCAGCCGGATAGTAATTGGCTGAACACCCAAGAACGTAAAGGCTTATTCACTAAGGATGCCAGTTTTAATTTACTTTTTAGACAAGGATTTGAACAAAGATTGAGTATCCGTATTATGCTTGAGCCAATTAAAACATTTATCATCGATTTAAAATTTGATAAAACATTTTCAAAAGAATATTCTGAATTTTTTAAGGATACATCTGAAAACATGAATGGATATCGCTCACACAATAATCCATTGTCTGCTGGCGGATTTAATATTAGTTTTATTGCTTTAAAAACTTTCTTTAATAAACACGATCCAAATACAATATCGAAGCAGTTTTTAAAATTTCAAGAAAACAGAAGCGCTATTTCTAAAAAAGTTGCGGGGTTGAATGATTATTGGAATAAATTACCAGCTGATCAACAATTTGATACAACTAAAACTTATGCAGCTGGTTATGGTAGATATGCACAGGATGTATTGATTCCTTCATTTATAGCTGCCTACACTGGTAAGGATCCTATGAGAGTTAATTTATTGAATCAAACCAATTCAAGTATTCGTTCTAATCCATTCTCAGGCATGTTGCCTATGCCAAATTGGAATTTATTGTACAATGGTTTATCAAATATACCTGGCTTGTCCGAGGTATTCTCCAATATCTCTTTAACACATGGTTACAATGGTAGCTTATCTATGAACAGTTTCAGCAGTTCTCTTTTGTATGCAGATGAATCACGTTATAGCGCTCCTTCATTCTTAGATCCAGTGAGTAAGAACTATGTGCCTTATTTCTTGATACCGAATATTACCATAAGCGAGAGAATGGAGCCATTGATTGGTTTAAATATTACTACAGTTTCGCAATGGTCTATCCGCTTTGAATATAAAAAGAGTCGATTATTGTCATTGAGCTTAGTAGATTATCAATTGACTGAAAACAATAGTACAGAGTGGGTAGTGGGAACTAGTTTCCGCAAAAGAGGTTTAAAAATGCCATTCAATATACCAGGTTTAAATAATAATAAATTAGCAAATGATTTAACTTTTAGGTTGGATGTGGCTGTGCGTGATTCCTATAATAGTAATAGTAGACTGGACCAAACCAATTCCTATGGTACAGGAGGGCAAAAGGAAATTACTTTACAGCCATCTGTAGATTATGTACTGAATAGTAAGATTAATTTGAAATTCTTCTTTGATCAAAGAAGAGCGACGCCATATATTTCATCCGCCCCTCCAATTACCAATACAAGAGCAGGGGTGAATATCCGGATTGCACTTTAATCTACGATTTTGCGAATTGGGAAAATATTTCACAAAATCTACGATTTTGCGAATGCCCATTTGATCATTTCCTTCCAGGTGACTTTTTTACCATACATTAAAATACCTGTTCTGTAAATTTTAGCACTTAACCATGTGGTTAATAAGAATCCACCAATCAGTGTAACCATACTCAGTGCTAGTTCCCAATAAGGCACAGTGGATGGCACGCCATAGGAAATCCTCGCCATCATCACCATTGGAGAACTAAACGGAATCACACTAGCCCAAAAAGCCATAGGGGTATTTGGATTCTGTATCACTACATTGGTAATAATATAAGAGAAGATAATGGGCATGGTAATAGGGAACATTAAACTTTGTGCATCCTGTGGGTCTTCATTCACTACACTACCAACAGCGGCAAATAAAGAAGCATAAAATAAGAAACCACCTAAGAAATAAAATAAGAAACAACCAATAATCAATGGCCAATTAGTAGTCGCTAATACATGTTGGAAAGCGTATATATTTTTTGCCGACTCACTTGCTTGTGCCATTCCCGCCGCACCCATCTGTCCACCAGACTGTTGTAATTGTTGTACTTGATTTTGCATATCATCTGGCAATAAACCCATACCAACGCCAGTCAATGTGACCACAACGATAATCCACATTAAAAACTGTGTTAATCCAACTGCACCAATGCCAATAATTTTACCAAGCATAAGCTCAAATGGTTTGACACTGCTTACAATCACTTCGGCAATACGATTTGTTTTTTCTTCCATCACCCCACGCAATACCATAGTACCATATATAAACATGGTAATATAAATTAGAAGACCACTCGCATAACCAATACCCATGGCCAAAGCAGCATTGCTTTCTTTACTTTTTTTACCCTCATCTTCATAGGCCTTTAATTCAGCTATTTGTGCAGACTTATGAATTGAATCCAAGATGCTTTGTTGGATACCCGCTTTTTCTAACATTCGGTCTTCAATCGCTGTATTGATTTTGTAGCTAATTGTTTCTTGTAAATTAAAGCCCATAGATTTTTTAGATCTTAAGATATAATCTGCTTTTTTATCCCCTTCAAATAAAGGCATTAGTAAAATATCCGAGTATCCTTTTGATTGATAGTTGCTAGTATCCACATCTTTTGGGAATTCAAATTTAAGCTGATTACTATTTTTTAGTTTATCCTTAAAAAAACCATTTGGGTCTACCACTGCAATTTTGCGTTCCTCGGTGCCTTTAAATGAAAAATAGGCAGATCCTACAATCAATCCTACCATTAATAAGGGCACTAAAAAAGTCACCAATAAAAAGCGTTTATTTTTTACCCTGCTGGTGTATTCTCTTTGTATGATGATCCAAATCTTATGCATAAAATATTTTTTTAGTATGAGTTAAGTCTATTTTTTTAGATAAACTAAGTGGATGGTTTTTAAATGTTTTGAAAAGCCCTTGCCTTAGCTTGGGTATCTTCTACCAATTGTATGAAAATATCGTTTAAGCTAGGCAGCACTTCATTGTAACTGACAATAGGAATGTTTTGCTCAATTAAGTATTTTAAGACTTGATTGGATGCAACAGCATTGCTTAGTTTGACTAAAATTTTGTTTGGATTTTTGTCTGCTTTATCGATAATACTGAATAGGGAATTGTCTTTGATCAATTCTGGCTGATTTGTTTCAATGGCAAAAATAGATTCTTTAAATTGTTGTTTGATATCAGCTACAGTACCATCTAAAATTTTCTTTCCTAGATTTACTAGTACAATATGGTCGCAAATTTCTTCTACCTGTTCCATACGATGGGTACTAAAAATAATGGTCGAACCTTTTTTGGCTAAAGCATAAATTTCATCCTTTATTAAGTTGGCGTTCAAAGGATCCAAGCCACTAAATGGTTCATCCAAAATAATTAATTTAGGCTCGTGTAATACGGTTATTACAAATTGCAATTTCTGACTCATCCCTTTACTTAAATCTTCTACTTTTTTATTCCACCAGCTTTGCATTTCAAATTTCTCAAACCAGTATTTGATTTTTTCCATTGCATCTGCTTTGGACAAACCCCTAAGTTGGGCCAAATACAATGCTTGTTCCCCAATTTTCATTTTTTTATAGAGGCCACGTTCCTCAGGCATATAACCAATCTCACGAATATCTAATAATGGATCAAAATGTTTGCCTTCTAATTTAATCTCCCCAGCATCTGGGTAAAAGATGCCCGTGATCATTCTTAGCAAGGTTGTTTTACCAGCACCATTGGGCCCGAGTAGGCCAAAAATGCTGCCTTTTTGAATGTCGAAACTAATATCATCCACCGCTTTTTGTGTGGCATAATGTTTCACCAAATGGGATAAACTTAATAATGGCTCCATGGAATTTAATTTGATGTAAAGTTAAATTGTTTTTAGAAATTCTGGGGCCTCATTTATTACGAACGGGCAAAAGGGCGAGTTAAGCGAATGTATGCTCGGGATATTGGGTTATATTTGTCTAAATATTTAGATTATGTGCTCAAAAAAATCGGTGCTCAATGTTTTTTTGTTGGTGGCCTTGGTTGGTCTTTCAAGCTGGGGATTCCTGGTACACCGTACCATCCATCAGATTGCTGTGTATAATTTACCAGAACCAATGCGTAGCTTTTTCTATGCGGATATGGATAATTTAGTGGCAAATGCGCCGCGTCCAGACATCAGAAGGAATAAGGATAAAACAGAGGATACCAAACACTTTATAGATTTAGAAGCCTATGGTCCAAATGCAGCAAATGAAATGCCATTTGAATGGGAAGCTGCTGTAAAAAAATATGGTAAGGATAGTTTAATCAAATGGGGATGGGGTCCTTACAATGCGATGGTGCAATTAGATAATTTAACTGCTGCATTTAAATCCAACAACAAAGACAGTATTTTATTTTATGCTGCAGACCTAGGACATTATGTGGCAGACTTGCATGTGCCTTTGCATACCACCATGAATTATGATGGACAGTTGACAGGACAAAAAGGATTACATTCTTTGTGGGAGACTTTTATTCCTGAAATTAATTTAGATCAGTTTATGTTGTACAATCCGCATCAAGCAAAATATGTAAAAAATCCTGCTCAAGCACTTTGGGTGGATATTCGTAAAGCACATTTATTGGTACCACAAATGTTAGCGATCGAAACAGAAGTCACAAAGCAATTTACCCCTGAGACCAAGTACCGCAATCAAATGCGCTATGGCAAAGAAGTGAAATCTTATACAAAGCCATTTGCAGAAGCCTATGCCAAAGCATTGGGTAATACTGTGAATGTTCAATTAATTGCATCAGCGAATATGATTGCCGATTTTTGGTTTACTGCTTGGGTGAATGCAGGTAAGCCACAACTGGCTTTAACAAGAGATGCCAATGGAAACTTGGCAAAAGAATTGGCTTCCTTTAAACAAAATAAATTAATTCAAGACGGATTGTTGATTAGTAAAAAAGACAAGCCAGAAGATTAATAAAAATATTTTTTATTTCAATTGCGCCGCAATGCTTTGTGCTAGTTTCTGGCCATCCATTGCGGCGCTTACGATTCCGCCTGCGTAGCCTGCGCCCTCGCCACATGGATATAAATTTTTAATTTGAGGATGCTGACAACTATCTGCATCTCTAGGGATACGCACTGGCGAAGAGGTTCTACTTTCTGTTGCCACCACAATGGCATCGTTGGTGTAATAGCCCTTCATCTTTTTACCAAATGCCATAAATCCATTTTGTAAAGTTTCGTGCACAAATTTTGGTAACACATCGCTTAAGTCTGCAGCATGCAATCCAGGTAAATAACTTGCATCTGGTAAGTCATTGGATAATTTATGCGTACAAAAATCTACCAGTCTTGCAGCAGGGGCCGCTTGTAATCCGCCGCCACTTTTAAATGCTTGCTGCTCGACATATTGTTGAAACTCCAATAACAAAAGCGGATGATTTAAATCCACTTCCTTTTTAGTGGCCTGCTTTAAAAATTGCGCAGCAGTGGGTAAATCTATTTGTACCACCATACCACTATTGGCGTATGGATTATTTCTTTTACTAGGGCTCCATCCATTCACCACAATTTCTCCTGGTGCGGTAGCTGCAGGCGCAATGATCCCACCTGGACACATACAAAAACTAAATACGCCGCGATCATTCACTTGCTCCACCAAGCTATATGCTGCAGGAGGAAGGTTGGGGTCTCTTGTCAAGCAATGGTATTGAATCTGATCAATTATATTTTGAGGATGCTCCACGCGCACCCCTAAAGCAAAAGGTTTTGATTCAATCAGCACTTTCTTTTGATGAAACAGTTCAAAAATATCACGCGCCGAATGACCGGTTGCTAATAAAATGGCTTCCACTTGATAATCGGAACCATCTGCACAATGAATGCGAGTAATAACGCCGTTTTCAATATCAAAATCAACCAACTTTTTTTCAAACAATACTTGTCCACCAGCTGCCTCAATTTGGAGCCGCATGGCAGTGATAATTTGAGGTAATTTATTGGTGCCAATATGCGGATGGGCTTGGTACAAAACGGTCTCGTCTGCGCCAAACTGGTAAAACAGGCGTAAGATTTTATCTATGCTACCTCTCTTGTTGCTTCTGGTGTATAATTTACCGTCACTATAAGTCCCTGCACCTCCTTCTCCATAGCAATAGTTACTTTCTGGATCCACGATGCCTTCTTTATTTAGTTTGGCCAGGTCTCTACGTCTACTGCGCACATCTTTACCCCTTTCTATTATAATTGGTCTTAAGCCTAATTGAATGCATTCTAGGGCTGCGAATAAACCAGCAGGCCCAGCCCCAATAATATGGACTTCTTTCGCATTTTTTGGAAGGATAGGGAAAAGGTAGGGTTCGATGTCTCGATCGGAAACTGGCTCATCTATAAAAACCTGAAGCGTTAAGTTCATCCATACTTGTTGACGGCTTCTGGCGTCGATGGATTGCTTCAAAATATGGTAGCCATTGATCTGGCTATTTGAGCGGCCAATGTTTTGGGCTATAGCTGCTAATAAAACCGACGCATTGGCTGCGTCGGTTGGACTAATTCTTAGTTGTATCGTTGTTTGCATAGGGGTTAGGTGTTTATCCTAAAAAAATGCTTGAGACTTAATATATGTCTATACTATTCTAGAAAGGCAAGTCGTCGCTGCCCTCAGCTGGATCCCCAGCAGGCATATCAAAATAGGCGCCAGCATCGGAAGGAGCCACATTGCCACCAAGGGCAACTGCTTCCATTCTCCATGCATCTAAATTGGTAATATAATTGTCTTTTCCATCCTTGTTCCACTTGGAACCCTTGATATTAAAGAGGACTTTCACCGTATCCCCGATATTGAATCGGTCAGGCATGGCAGTTCTGTCTTGAACACATTGAAATTTTACGTAATTCGTGATGGTTTTGCCATTGATGTCTTCCGACTTCTCAATCACAAATTCTCTTGTTTTAAACGTCTCTTTTCTTTGTATTGTCTCGTATTTGGCAATCAATTTGCCGACTAATTCGTAGCTCATAGTATGATTTGTAGGTATAAAGGTAGCGATATTTGACCATAACTGTTTGGGGCTGAATCAAAACAATTCCTAACATTTGTTAAGGCCTGTATTCTTAGTCTTAGCAAGAAAAAAAATAAGTGGATAAAATGCCCATTTTAAAGAAAAAGTATCTACCTTGAACGCCTGACTGAGCGGATAGAAGACCCAAATTATAGGCGTATTTGAGACATGTAAAAAAAATGAAAAAAAAAGTTTTTTTTTCAACAGAAACATCTCATATTCGCATACCGGTTTACTAGAAATTAGTCTACGGAGAAATATTATTACTTATTCACGTTTAAAGGGTTAGATTTAAGAAATGACTAATAGTGCAGATTTAATTTGGGCAAATTGTTTAAAAATCATCAAGGATATTGTTGAATGGCAGCATTTCAAGACCTGGTTCGAGCCTATTCAGCCAGTTGAATTGAAAGACCAGGTCTTAATGATCCAGGTGCCTAGCCAATTTTTTTACGAATACATTGAAGAACATTACGTAAACCTTTTAGCAAAAACCTTAAAGCGTGAGCTTGGAAAGGATGCTAGATTAGAGTATCGTATCATGGTGGATAGTGGGGCGAATGGCTCTAAGAATAAAGGTTCTATGGATTTGCCAGCAAGTGGCATGAAAACATACAATAACAACGAGATGAATTTCCCGTTGGTAATTGATAGCCCAGTGAAGAATCCTTTTGTGATTCCAGGGTTGAAGAAAATGCAGATCGATCCTCAGTTAAATCATAATTATACATTTGATTCATTCATTGAGGGAGACTGTAATAGGGTTGCGCGTCGAGCTGGTAAAACAGTGGCTGAAAAGCCGGGTGCCAATTCATTTAACCCATTGGTGATTTATGGTGGGGTAGGACTTGGAAAAACACATTTGGCGCAAGCCATTGGAAACGATGTAAAACGCATCCACCCAAACAAAGTGGTTTTATATGTGAGTTCTGAGAAATTCATTAATCAGTTCCAAGACCATAGTCGTAATAATGCCATCAACGATTTTATCCATTTTTATCAGTTAATAGATGTCTTGATCATTGACGATGTTCAGTTTTTCAACAGAGCAGAAAAATCTCAAGACGCATTCTTTGCTATCTTCAACCACTTACATCAAAGTGGCAAGCAATTGGTATTGACATCTGATAAAGCACCAAAAGATTTAGAAGGATTACAAGAGCGTTTGTTAAGCAGATTCCGTTGGGGATTGAGCGCAGACATTCAAGTGCCAGATTACGAGACAAGAATAGAGATATTAGAAAAGAAGATGAAGGCCGATGGCTTAGATATGCCTAAGGAAGTAGTGAAGTATGTGGCATACAATATCAATACGAATGTAAGAGAATTAGAAGGTGCGTTGATTTCATTATTAGCACAGTCTTCTTTAAATAAAAAAGAAATTGACGTTGAATTAGCGAAGAAGGTATTACGCAACTTTGTGAAAACAAGTAGCAAAGAAATCACGATCGACGCTATTCAGAAAATGGTATGTGAATTCTTTGAAGTGCCTTACGATAAATTGTTACAAAAAACACGTAAGCGTGAGATTGTACAAGCACGTCAAATCACCATGTACCTTGCAAAAGCATTCACAAAGAATTCATTAAAAACAATTGGAGAGCATTTTGGCGGACGTGATCACACAACGGTAATCCACTCTTGCCAAACTGTGAAGGATTTAATGGATACAGACTCTATGTTTAGAGAGAATGTGATGGAGTTGACACAGAAAGTACAGTTGGCAGCTATGTAGCCTCAAAAATCGACCGAAGCTCCTGATAGATAAGCAAATAAGATATTGGTCCGGAATGAACTTTATTTAGTTTATTCCGGACTTTTTTTAGGATTTTAACTTACTTGTGCTTATTTTTGCACCCCTCGAAAGAGGTTTCGGAGGAGAGGTGGATGAGTGGCTGAAATCAGTAGTTTGCTAAACTGCCGTACGGGTTAAACTGTACCAAGGGTTCGAATCCCTTCCTCTCCGCTCTTAAGTTCTTATCTTGGATTTTA